>JBLNEO010000001.1:0-8886 GCA_050262775.1 Pseudomonadota bacterium
ACGGCGTTGACGCGCCCGAGCGGCGCGATTCGCGTGATCTCGTTCTTCAGGGACAGGAGGAGACCCGTCAGGAGCGCGCCCTTCGCGGCCGCATAGTCGGCGTGGCCGGGCGGCGGCCGCGCCCCTCAACCTTTCCGCGCCCGATGCCGATGACGACCGGGACTCCTCGCCGGGGACTGACGGCAATCATCCTGCGGCGGAAGTCCTCGGCGGCGGGCCGCGGCCCCCCGCCCACACCCGCAAAGGTGGCGTGGAGCGTCCTGCCCTCCATGCCGCCGGCGACCACGACGACCTGGCCCGTCACGTGGCCGGACAGCTCGTCGGAGGCGAGCACGACGACCTGCCGGGCGACGTCCGCCGGCCGGGCGACCTTCCGCAGCGCCATCGTCCGCGTCAGGCGGCGCACCGACTCCTCGTCGACGTGGCCGCGCGTCATCGGCGACTCCGTCCACCCGGGCGCGACGGCGTTGACGCGCCCGAGCGGCGCGATTCGCGTGATCTCGTTCTTCAGGGACAGGAGGAGACCCGTCAGGAGCGCGCCCTTCGCGGCCGCATAGTCGGCATGGCCGGCCTCGCCGACCACTCCGGCCGTCGAGCCCACGAGGACGAGGCTGCCGTGGCCGTTGCGCTCGACCTCGCGGAGGAACGCCCGCGCCGTCAGGAACGTCGCGGTGAGGTTCGCGCGCAACGTCTCCTCCCAGCGCTCGAGCGGCAGCTCCCAGACGGGCACGTCCTCCTGCGGCCACACGCCGGCGACCGCGGCGCAGACGTCGACCCGTCCGAGCGCCGCACGGGCCTCGGCGAAGACGCGGTCGACGGCGCCCTCGACACGGAGGTCGCCGGCGACGACCGCCTCGGCGCCGAGCGCGTCGGCGCGCTAGCGGCCGCGGTGGTAGTGAGCCGCCACGCGCGCCCCCTCTGCACGGAACGCCGCCACGCAGGCGGCGCCGATGCCGCCGGAGCCGCCGGTGACGAGGACGCCTTTCCCGGCGAGGCCGGTCTCCATCTCGCCTACGCTACCCACCCGTGCGCGTGCTGATCATCAGCGACATGGAGGGCGTGGCCGGGATCGTCAACGGCTCGCAGACGAACGCGGGGCAGCCCCTGTACGAGGAGGGGCGGAAGCTCTACACGGAGGAGATCAACGCGGCCGTGCGCGGGGCGAAGGCCGCCGGCGCGGCGGAGGTCGTCGTCATGGACCACCACGGCGCCGGCGGCGGCTTCAGCTTCAACTCGCTCGTCCCCGAGCTGCTGCACCCGGACTGCGAGTTCGTCGTCCAGCAGGAGTGGACCCAGTACACGGCGGCGCTCGAGGCGGGAGCCGACGCATGCCTCCTCGTGGGCATGCACGCGCGGAACGGGACGCCGGACGGCGTGCTCAACCACACGGTCTCCGGGCGGACCTGGCAGAACCTCTGGTTCAACGACACGCTCGTCGGGGAGACGGGGATCAACGCCGCCTTCTGCGGCACGTGGGGGTGCCCGGTCGTCCTCGTGACGGGCGACGAGGCCACGGGGCGCGAGGCGCGTGCGCTGCTCGGGGACGCGCTCGAGACGGTGACGGTCAAGTGGGGCATCACCGCCACGTCCGCGCGGAACCTCGCGCCGGTGCGGGCCCGCGAGCTGATCGAGGCCGGCGCGCGCCGCGCGCTCGAGGGGCGGAGCGGCCGGCTGCCGTACGACCCCGGCTCGCCGTGCGAGATCCGCGTCGAGTTCAAGAGCACCGACGGCGTCGAGCAGTACCGCAACCGTCGCGGGGTCGAGGTGCTCGACCCGCGGATGATCGTCTCTCGCGCGGACACGTGGTGGGCCGCGTGGAACCAGTTCTTCTTCTAGCGGCGCCGCCTTGGGCGCGGGGCGAGGCGCCTCGGCCTGCCTCCGGTGACTGTCCCTAGGTCTGTCACCGGCCGTGCCGAATGTGTGTCAGGCCGGCGAGGTCTCGACCGCCGGCTCCACGATGCCGAGCTCCTCGACGAGCGTGAAGAACGCCTTCGCCCACGGCGAGGCCTCCGTCCGCTCGCGGACGCGCTCCCAGGGGATCTGCTCGCGGAGCGTGCGCGCGATCTTCAGCACCGACCCGAAGTCCGGCTCCTGCTCCTTCAACGCGAGCAGCTTCGTCGTCATCACGTCCTCGAGCGAGAGGATCGGCAGCCGCATCGCCATCAGCTCGCACTCGTCCGCGCGCGCGATCCACGCGTCCGTCACGGGCCCGCCGCTCGGGCAGAAGACGAGATCGACGAGCACGTCGTCGTCCCACACCTTCAGCAGCCAGTCCTCCGGCGGGCGCTCGGCGCGCATCCCGCCGCCGTGCACGAGCGCCTCCTGCGCCCGCGCGGCATCCTCGGGCTTGACGAAGAAGTCGACGTCGTGGTCGGTCTCGGGGCCGCCGCGCGCCCACGCGGCGAGCCCGCCGCCGAGCGCGAACGGGATCTCCTCGTCGCGCAGGATCGCCGCCACCCGCTTCAGCGTGGCGACGAAGTCGTCCATCGGCCGGTCGCTCGGCATGGCGCAGCGGTTCCCGGGGGTGTGCGGGCCGTAACCCCTGGATATGCACGGGATCGTGAGCGAGCGGATCCGGATCGCGGCCGCCGGCGACGTGCACGCGTCGGAGGCGGTCAGGGAGCGCGTCGAGGCCGCGTTCGCGCGTCTCGAGGACGTCGACCTCGTGCTCCTCGCGGGCGACCTGACGACGCACGGCGAGCCGGAGCAGGCCGTGGTGATCGCCGATGCCGCCCGCGCCGTCGAGGCACCGGTCCTCGCCGTCCTCGGCAACCACGACCACCACGCCGGCCGCGAGGGCGAGATCGCCCGCGTCCTGCGCGACGCCGGGGTGATCGTGCTCGAGCGTGCGGCGGAGGTGCTCGAGGTCCGCGACCTCGAGGTGGGCGTGGTCGGCACGAAGGGCTTCGTCGGCGGCTTCCCCGGCTCGTCGATCCCCGACTTCGGCGAGCGGCTGCTCCGCGACCTGTACGCGGAGACGACGGAGGAGCTGTGCGCGATCGAGCACGGCCTGCAGGAGATCGCCCGTGCCGACCTCCGCGTCGTCCTGCTCCACTACGCGCCGGTGGTCGAGACGCTCGAGGGCGAGCCGCCGGGGATCCACCCGATGCTCGGCTCGGCGCGGCTCGCGATCCCGATCGCCGAGTACCAGCCCGACCTCGTCCTCCACGGGCACGCGCACGCGGGCAGCTTCGAGGGGCGCATCGGCGAGACGCCCGTCTACAACGTGGCGGTGCACGTCACCGGCCGCGACTTCTACGTCTTCGACCTCGACGTCCGGCCGCGGCGGCACCCCGCGATCGAGGTCGAGGCCCCGTCGTAGCGCCGTACACTGGCGGCGTGGCCCACGTCGCCTCGCTCTGGATCGCGCCCGTGAAGGGCCTCGGGCTGACGAGCCCCGAGGAGATCGAGCTCGCGACGACGGGCGTGGACGACAACCGGCGCTTCGCGCTCGTCGACGAGGAGGGACGGCGGTACGGCGCACTCCGCGACCCGCGCCTCGTCGCGATCGGCGTCGCCTGGGACCGCGACTCCCGGCGGCTCGCGTTGCGCTTCCCGGACGGCTCGGTCGCCGACGGCGTCGTCGAGACGGACGGCGCGATCGAGACCGACCTCTTCAGCCGCGTCCTGCGCGGGCGCCTCGTCGTCGGCCCCTGGGCGGACGCCGTCTCCGCCTACCTGGGGCGGCCCGTGCGGATGCTCGAGTCCGAGGACGGCGGCACGCGCGCCGTCGACCGGCGTCGCGGCCCCGTGACGATGATCTCCGAGGCGTCGCTCGAGGAGCTCGCGCGGCAGTCCGGCGCCGACCGCGTGGACGGGCGCCGCTTCCGGATGCTCGTCCACGTCGGCGGCGTCGCCGCGCACGAGGAGGACGAGTGGCTCGGGCGCGAGGTCCGGATCGGCGACGCCGTCGTCCGGCCGCTCGAGCAGGTCGCCCGGTGCGCGATCACGACGACGGGGCCGGAGACCGGCCGGCGCGACTTCGACACGCTGCGCGCGATCAAGGAGTACCGGGGCCTGCGCGAGGGCGAGCACATCGACTTCGGCACCTACGGCGACGTCGTCCGGGCGGGACGCGTCCGCGTGGGCGACCCGATCGAGCCGCTCTAGTACGTCTCGAGCGCGGCGCTGCGACGTCCCTGCAGCTCGAACCAGCGGAACAGCCCGAACGCGAGGGCGGCGTAGCAGACGCCGACGAGCGCCTCCCTCCACACGAGGCCGGCCACGTCCGCGAGCGACGCGCCGGAGACGACCTCCCGCGCGGCGGCGATCCCGTGCGTCAGCGGCAGCATCCGGCCGACCTGCTGCGCCCACCCCGGCAGCTCGTCGAGCGGGACGTTCACGCCGCAGAAGACCCAGAAGAGGTAGTAGGCGAGGTTGGAGATCAGGAACACGTCGCGGGCGCGCATGCCGATCGAGCCGAGGGTGAGGCCGAACGCCGTGGCAGCCGCGACGGACACGGCGACGACGATCGCGAGCGACGGCAGCGACGACGGCGGCGGGTCGAAGTCGAGCAGCGCCCAGCCGACGCAGAAGCCCCACGCGGACACGATCAGCCCGTTCGCGAGCACGGGCAGCGAGCGCCCCATGAAGAGCGCGAAGCGGCTCGCCGGCGACGCGAGCAGCGGCGCGAGCGTCTGGTAGGAGCGCTCGTTCGCGATCGTCATCGTCCCGGCGAAGATCGCCGACATGCACGAGATCTGCACGGCGTTCCCCACGACGAAGAACGTGTCGTCCTCGAGCTGCGAGTACCGCCCCATGTACGCGAAGAGGAGGATCTGGAAGATCGGCCCGAGCAGCATCGTCGGGATGTAGAGCGCGGGCCGGATCCAGTTGAAGAGCGCGCGGTACGCGATCAGCCCGCCGACGAAGAAGAGGCGCAGCCAGGACCTCACGTCAGCGAGAGGGTCGCGTTGCGCCGCGCCGCGCGCTCGAAGTAGCGGAGGAAGGCGGCGGCGATGCCGACGTACACGAGGCCGAGGAGGAGCGTCATCGCGATGTCCGGCCACGGGTTGCCGCCGAGCGCCGCGTCGCGGAGCGCCCGCATCCCCCAGGTCGGGGCGAAGGCCCACGAGATCGGCAGCACCCATCCCGGCAGCAGCGACAGCGGGACGAGCAGCCCCGTGATCAGCAGCACCGGCCACTCGAGCATGTTCGAGAGCGCGTTCGCGTGCCGGTAGAGGACGAACGTCGAGGCGAACACCATCCCGAGCAACCCGAGCCCGAGGATCGTCACCGGCACCGCGATCGCGAACTCGAGCGGGTGCACGAGCGTGAACGGGATCCCGAACGCCAGCCGGCCCCAGAGCAGGGTCGCGCACAGCGAGTAGATGCCGATCGTCGACGTCGCGAGCGTGAGCGGGAGCACGACGAGGAAGAACGGCGCGGGCGCCGCGACGAGGATCTCGAGCGTGCCCTGCCAGCGCTGCCACTGGATCGCGCCGCCGGAGCCGAAGAGCGTCGACGACCAGATCCCGTAGACCGCCGCGCCCAGCGCCGCCCAGAAGAGCGTGCCCTCGCGCCCGCCGGCCTGGAACATGAAGAACGCGACCGTCGCGACCACGACCGGCATGAAGACGGCCGTGAGCACGAAGAACCCCGAGAGCGTGAGGCTCTTGAGGTGGAAGAGCCAGCCCTCCCAGACGAGGCGGACGGCGTTCACGCGCGCTCCAGGGTCGCGTACCGGCGGCTCGCCTGCTCGAGCACGAGCAGCGAGGCGTACCCGGCCGCGAGGAACACGCTCCCGATCGCGAGCTCCGTCCACACGAGGCCCGCCACGTCGCCCAGCGACGAGCCGGCCGCGAGGTCGCGCGCCGCCTCGATCGCGTGCGTGAACGGGAGCACGTCGCCCACAGCATCCATCCACGCCGGCGTGCGGTCGTCCGGGATGTTCGCGCCCGTGAAGATCAGCAGCAGCCCGAAGACGACGTTCGACAGGACCGCCGTCTCGCGCACGACGAGCCCGATCGCGGCGACGAAGAGGCCGAGGCCGGTGCACGAGTAGGCGGCGACGAGGGTCACGAGCGCGATCCCGGGCACGGCGCTCGCGGGGATGCGCACGTCGAGCAGCAGCCCGCCGACGACGAACGTGAAGGCGCAGACGCCGAACGCGTTGACGACGATCGGCAGCGCCCGCCCGACGAAGAGCGGCAGCCGCGGCGCGGGGGAGACGAGGATCGCCCCGAGCGTCTGCGAGAACCGCTCGTCCGAGACCACCTGCGTCATCGCGAAGATGCAGGGGATCGACGCGTACTGGAGCGCGTTGCCGATGAGGAAGAACTCGTCCGACTCGACGCCCGCCGAGCGGCCGATGTACGCGAAGAGCAGCACCTGGAACACGGGCGCCACGAGCAGGCTCGGGATGAAGATCGCCGGGCTGAGGAAGTCGAACAGCGCCCGGTAGCTCGTCAGGCCGCCGATGAAGAAGAGGCGCAGGCTCCTCACGTCAGGGCCAGCACCGCCCGCGCGCGCGCGGCGTCGAGCATCCGCTCGAGGACGAGCAGGCCGAGGAGGACGTACGCCGCGCCGAGCGCGCCCGCGGCGGCCAGGTCGGGCCAGGGGTTGCCGCCGAGCGCGGCGTCGCGGATGGCGTTCATGCCCCACGTCGGCGCGAGCGCCCACGAGATCGGCCGGACCCAGTCCGGGAACAGCGACAGCGGCACCAGGAACCCGCAGATCAGCCAGACGGGGTACTCGAAGAGGTTCCCGAGCGCCCAGGCCCGCCGGTAGCGGACGAACGACACCGCGAAGAGGAACCCGAGCGCCCCGATCGTCACGATCGTCGCGGGGATCGCGACCGCGAAGGCGAGCGGCTGCTCGATCGTGAGCTCGATCCCGAAGAGGAGCCGGCCCCAGAGGAGCGTCGCGACCATCGAGTAGACGCCCATCGTGGCGAGCGCGACGGTGATCGGCAGGAGGACGAGCGCGAACGGCACCGGCGCGGACACCAGGAGCTCGAGCGTCCCCTGCCGTCGCTCGTGCTGCATCGCCGCCCCCGCCGCGGTGCTGGTCGCGCCCCAGATGCCCATGACCGCGGCCCCGAGCGACGCGTAGAGCAGCGCCGACTCGTCGAACATGAAGAACGCGACCGTGGCGAAGAACAGCGGGTACAGCACGCTGAGGATGCCGTTGAACGCCGAGGTGGTCGCCAGCTTCACGTGCAGCAGCCACCCGACCCCGAGCACGCGCAGCGTCCTGCGCACGGCTAGACCTCGCCGACGAGCTGCACGTACGCGTCCTCCAGCGTCGGCTCCCGGGACGAGACGCGCCCGACCGAGACGCCGTCGAGACTCGACAGGATCGCGTGCGTCGGCTCGGCGCCGACCTCGGTCTGGACGACGAGCACCTGCGCCTGCTCGCGCTCCTCGACGCTGACGCCGCGGACGCCCCCGAGCTCCCGCACGGCCGCGACGTGCTCGTCCGCGCCGCCGAAGACCTCGACCTCGACGACGCGGCCCTCGGCCACGCGGTCCTTGAGCTCGCGGGGCGTCCCCTGCGCCACGATCTGGCCCTTGGCGATCACGGCGATCCGGTCGCAGAGGGCGTCGGCCTCGAACATGTAGTGCGTCGTCAGGAGGACCGTCTTCCCGCCCTCGACGAGGCCGGCGATCGTCCCGCGCAGGTCGCGCGCGCCGACGGGGTCCACGCCGATCGTCGGCTCGTCGAGGAAGACGACGTCGGGGTCGTGGAGCAGGCCGCGCGCGATGTGCAGGCGCTGGCGCATGCCGCGCGAGTAGCCCTCCACGCGCTCCCGCTCGCGGCCCTTCAGCCCGACGAGCTCGAGCAGCTCGTCGATCCGGCGCCGCTGGTCGCGCGCCGGCACGGCGTACAGCTCGGCGAAGTAGCGGAGGTTGTCGAGCGCCGAGAGCCGCTCGTACAGGCCGCGCTCCCCGCCGAAGACGTAGCCGATCCGCCGCCGCACCTCGCGGGCGTCCTCCACGACGTCGTAGCCGAGGACGCGCGCCGAGCCGCTCGTCGGCAGGAGCAGCGTGATCAGCATCTTGATCGTCGTCGTCTTGCCGGCGCCGTTCGGGCCGAGCAGCCCGAACAGCTCGCCGCGCTCGACGGCGAACGAGACGCCCCGGACCGCCTCCACGGTCAGCCCCTTCCGGCGGATCACGCCGGTCGTCGTCCGGTACGTCCGGCGCAGGTCCTGGGCCTCGATCACCGTCACGAGGCCCAGGATAGGCACCGCCGCCGCGTCCGCGTAAGCTGCGGGCGTGAAGGCCGGACAGGTCACCCACCTCGCCGACGCGCTCGCGGCGAGCAGCAACGGCAGCGCACCCACGGTCGCCGGCGCCGAGCTCGAGCAGCACGCGCTCCGCCTCCCGCCGGGCACGTCGCTCCACCGGTGCGGCGAGCGTGCGGAGACGCTGTTCGTGACCGCCGGGCGGGGCCGCGTCCGCATCGCGGGCGAGGAGCACGAGCTCGCGCCGGAGACGGGATTCGTCCTCCGCGCGGGCGAGGAGGCCGAGCTCGAGGCGGACGAGGAGCTGCAGCTCGTCCGGGCGCTCGCCCCGGCCGGTGACGTCGGCGCGCGACGCGCCGTCGCGTTCGCCGACGCGTCACCGGAGGACGCCGGCATCGGCCGGGAGTTCCGGCTGCTCGCCTGCTCCTCGACGACGACCCAGTTCGTGGGCATCGTCCCGCCCGGCCGCGCGAAGATGCACAACCACCCCTACGACGAGGTCGCGTGCATCATCGAGGGCGAGGGCGTCCTGCACTGGGAGGACGGGACGGACGTCCCGGTCGGCGCCGGCTCGTGCATCTTCTTCCCGCGTCTCGTCTTCCACTCGCTCGAGAACACCGGCGCGTCGCACCTGCGGATCATGGGCGTGATCAATCCCGCGCACAGCCCGGCCGACCGCCTCCAGGTGCTCGACCACT
>JBLNEO010000002.1:0-17945 GCA_050262775.1 Pseudomonadota bacterium
CCGAGCCGCCGCCGCCCGACCGCCGGTGGAGCTTGCTGCTCGACCTCGGCATGGCCGAGGCCAGCATCGGGCACCTCGACTGGGCCGAGCATCTCCGGTCGGCGGTGGAGACGGCGCCAGATGCCGCGGCGGCCGGCGACGCCGCGATGGTGCTCGGGCTCGCGCTCAGCCGGGCCCAGCGCTTCACCGAGGCGGTGGGCGTCCTCGCTCGGGCCTCGGCCGCGCTCGATGCCGCCCACGCCGGGTTGGCGCTCGTGGGCGAGGCTGCGGCCGTGGTCGCCGGGATGAACGACCTCGTGACCACGTCCGCGGTGGCGCTTCGGCGCGAGCGGTTGCGCGTGCGGGCGACGAGCGATCCGGCGGCGCCACCCGAGCTGCTGGCGGCGGCCGCCCTCATCGCCGTCCTCACGAACGAGCCCGCCGACGTCGGCGCCGACCTCGCGAGCCGGGCGCTCCTGGGCGCGGAGCGTGCGTCTGCGGCGCTGCAGACCCGGCCTTGGTTCTCGTTCGCCACCTGGTTCTCGCAGGCGACGGTCTCGCTGCTCTGGGCCGAGCGCTACGACCAGGTGCGGCCGCTGCTGGACGCCTCGGTCACGCAGGCCCGGACGACGGGCGACGGCAGCCGGCTCGCGGCGGGCATGGCACACCGCGGCTGGCTCGCGCTTCGCCGAGGCGATCTGTGCGGCGCCGAGGCGGACACGCGGACGGCGCTCGCCGCGGTGGGGCTCCCCGCACCGATCCTGTACCGCCTGCTGATCGCCGGCGTGCTCGTCCAGACGCTCGTCGAGCAGGGCGAGCTCGACGCGGCGGAGGAGGCGCTCGCCCCCCACGACGCCGAGATCGAGAGCGGATCGATCGCGGCTGCGGTGCTTCGGTTCGCCCGCGGACGGCTGCGGGTCGAGCAGGGTCGAGCCGCCGACGGGCTCGGCGACTTCCTGGCCGTCGGCGTGTCCCTGACGCGCGCGCTCATCACCTGCCCGAGCTACCTTCCGTGGCGATCGCAGGCCGCGTTGGCCCAGCGTGTGCTCGGCGAGGTCGAGCCCGCGCGGCGGCTCGCCGAGGAGGAGCTCCGGCTCGCAGCCGCGTTCGGAGCGCCTCGCGCACTCGGGGTCGCGAAGCGCGCCGCGGGTGTGGTGAACGGCGGTGAGCGCGGGGAGCTCCTGCTCCGCGAGGCCGTCGAGGCCTTCGACCGCGGCGACGCCCGACTGGAGCGTGCGCGCGCCCTCGCCGAGCTCGGCGCTCTGCTGCGGCGTCGCAATCGACGCACCGAAGCACGAGCGCTCCTCCGCGAGGCGCTCGACGCCGCCCACCACCTCGGCGCCCGGCAGCTGGCCGAGCAGGCCGAGATCGAGTTGCGGGCAACCGGCGCGCGTCCGCGCCGGGTCGTCCTCACGGGGGTCGACGCGCTGACCGCGAGCGAGCGCCGCGTCGCGGAGCTCGCCGGTCAGGGCCTCACCAACCGCGAGATCGCCCAGCTGCTGTTCGTCACCGCGCGGACGGTCGAGGGCCATCTCACGAGCGTCTTCCGCAAGCTGCGGATCGACTCGCGCGACGGCCTGCCCGGTGCACTGGAGCACGACGTGCGCGTGCCCGCCTGAGCGCCTGGCGGTCGCTCCGCGGGAGCGAGTACGCGGTCGGCCGGGAGTTCCTCCTGCTCGACATTCCGCTCGTCGCCCTGTGCTGCTGGGCCGCGTCGAGACCCGTCCGCGCGGCGGGGAGACGCCGTCGCCCGCGTGCCGGCTAGCGGTCGGGCCGGCGGGGCGCGCCCCCGGGGGGCGTAGTCGAGCGCGCGAGACGGGGATAGGCTCGGTGGATGGCGCACTACTCCGCGTCGTTCTCGCTCACGCTGCGGGTCCGCCTCGACAACCGGCCCGGAACCTTCGCCGACCTCGCGCGCGCGATCGCCGACGCGGGCGGGCTGCTCGACGCGATCGACCTCGTCCGCGTGGACGCGGACAGCAAGGTGCGCGACGTGTCCGTGCTCGCGACGAACGCGGAGCATGCCGACGCGATCGTCCGCGCCTGCCGCGTGATCGACGGCGTCGAGGTCGAGCACGTGTCCGACCGGACGTTCCTGCTCCACCTCGGCGGCAAGATCCACATGGACGCGAATGCGCCGGTCAAGACGCGCGACGACCTGTCGATGGCGTACACGCCCGGCGTCGCCCGCGTCTGCCAGGCGATCGCGGCCGACCCGGAGGCGGCGTGGAACCTGACGATCAAGCGCAACAGCGTCGCCGTCGTCACCGACGGGACCGCCGTGCTCGGGCTCGGCGACATCGGCCCCGAGGCCGCGATGCCGGTGATGGAGGGGAAGGCACTCCTCTTCAAGGAGTTCGGCGGCGTCGACGCGTGGCCGATCTGCCTCGCGACGACCGAGACCGACGCGATCGTCGCCGCGGTGGAGGCGATCTCGCCCGGCTTCGGCGGGATCAACCTGGAGGACATCTCCGCGCCGCGCTGCTTCGAGATCGAGCGGCGCCTGCGCGCGTCGCTCGACATCCCCGTGTTCCACGACGACCAGCACGGGACCGCGGTTGTCGTGCTCGCGGCCTTCCTGAACGCGCTGCGCGTGGTCGGGAAGCGGGTCGAGGACGTCAAGGTCGTCCTCACCGGTGTCGGCGCCGCCGGCGTCGCGGTGACGAGCACGCTGCGCGCGGCAGGCGTCCGCCGGATCATCGGCTGCGACCGGCAGGGGGCGGTGTATCGCGGCCGCCGCGGACTCGAGGGCGTGAAGGCCCGGTACGCGGAGGAGACGAACCCCGAGAACGAGCGCGGCGCCGCCGACGACGTGCTCGCGGGCGCCGACGTCTACATCGGGCTCTCCCGGCCGCAGGCCGTCACCGCCGCCGGCATCCGCCGCATGGCGCCCGACGCGGTCGTGTTCGCGATGGCGAACCCGACGCCGGAGGTCGCGCCCGAGGAGATCGAGGGCGTCGCGGCCGTGATCGCCACGGGCCGCTCCGACTACCCGAACCAGATCAACAACGTGCTCGCGTTCCCCGGGATCTTCCGCGGCGCGCTCGACGTGCACGCCTCGACGATCACCGAGCGAATGGAGGTCGCCGCCGGTCACGCGATCGCGGCGACGATCCCGGAGGAGCGGCTCGCCCCGGACTACATCGTCCCGAGCGTCTTCAACCGCGAGGTCGTCCCGGCGGTCGCCGCGGCGGTCGCTCGTGCGGCCGAGGAGGACGGCGTCGCACGCCGCCGCGGCGGCGCCGCCGCGGTCGCGGCAGCGGGAGCGGCATGAGCTTCGAGACGATCATCGAGCCGTTCCGGATCCACTCCGTCGAGCCGCTGCGGATGACGACGGAGGAGGAGCGACGCGCGGCGATCGCGGCGGCGCACTACAACCTGTTCGGCCTCCGGGCGACGGACGTCCTCATCGACCTGCTCACCGACTCGGGCACGGGGGCGATGTCGCGCGACCAGTGGGCCGCGGTCCAGCACGGTGACGAGAGCTACGCCGGGTCGCCGTCCTGGTTCGTGTTCCTCGAGGCCGTCCGCGAGCTGTTCCCGTTCCGGCACGTGATCCCGACCCACCAGGGCCGCGCGGCCGAGAAGATCCTGTTCAGCGTGATCGGCGGGCCGGGCAAGGCGATCCCGAACAACACGCATTTCGACACGACGCGCGCGAACATCGAGTTCACGGGCGCCGAGGCCGTCGACCTCGTGATCGCCGAGGCGCACGACCACGCGTCGCTGCACCCGTTCAAGGGGAACATGGACCTCGCCGCCCTCGACGCGTTCCTCACCGCGCGGGGGGACGCCGTGCCGGCCGTCTTCGTCACGATCACGAACAACTCGGGCGGGGGCCAGCCGGTCTCGCTCGAGAACCTCCGCGGCGTCCGGGCGCTCTGCGACCGCCACCGCGTCCCGCTGTTCCTCGACGCGTGCCGGTTCGCCGAGAACGCCTGGTTCATCCGGGAACGCGAGGCCGGCCACGGCGACCGCCCGGTCGCCGAGATCGTGCGAGAGATGGCGTCGCTCGCCGACGGGATGACGATGAGCGCGAAGAAGGACCCGCTCGCGAACATCGGCGGCTGGCTGGCGCTGAACGACGACGAGCTCGCCGAGCGGTGCCGGAACCTCGAGATCCTGACGGAGGGATTTCCGACCTACGGCGGCCTCGCCGGGCGCGACCTCGAGGCGGTCGCGCAGGGGCTGCGGGAGGCGGTCGACCACGACTACCTCCGCTATCGCATCCGCTCGACGGCGTACCTCGGCGAGGGGCTCCTGCGGGTGGGGATGCCGGTCGTGCGGCCGTTCGGCGGCCACGCGGTCTACATCGACGCGCGGGGGCTGCTGCCGCACGTGCCGCCGCTCGAGTATCCCGGCCAGGCGGTCGCGGTCGAGCTCTTTCGCGCCGGGGGCGTGCGTTCGGTGGAGATCGGAACGGTCATGTTCGGGCGCGCGCCCGACGGCAACGAGCGGCCGGCTGCGATGGACCTCGTCCGGCTCGCGGTGCCGCGCCGGACGTACACCCAGAGCCACGTCGACTACGTGATCGAGGTGTGCGCACGCGTGGTGGAGCGGGCGACCGACCTCCGCGGCTTTCGCATGACCTTCGAGCCGCCGACGCTGCGGCACTTCACCGCACGGTTCGAGCCGCTCGCGTGATGCGGTTCTCCGCGCCGCCACGCCGGTCGACCTGCCGCTTGCGGCGCCCGTGCCGGGGGCGAGCGTCGGGGCGACTGTGCGTCCCGAAGGCGTTGCGATGAGTGCCGCGTTCCAGGTCAGGGGGAGGAACGCGAAGGCGCTCTTCACGCTGAAGCTCCACCGCGGCGACGGCATGGTGCTCGTCGCGATGAACTGGCGGACGGGCACGCCGCCGGACGACTTCGTCGGCTTCGCGATCGAGTACCGGGAACCCGGCGGGGACAAGTTCTTCGCGCTGAAGAACCGCCTCGGCTTCGCCGACGCCGCGGGCAACGTCGACCCGAACCGGCTCTCGACCCGGCTGTCGCCGATCCAGAAGTTCCGCTGGGTGCACTTCCCGCGCAACGCGGAGCTCCCCGGGAGGTTCGTCTACCGGGTCACCCCGGTCTTCATGAACGATCGCGACGAGCTGAGCTACGGCGACTTCCAGGAGGCCGCGGTCGAGCTCCGCCGCGAGACGTACCCCGGGCTCCTCAACGTCACCTTCACGCGCGGCTTCATGTCGTCGCAGGCGTTCGTCGACCGGTATGCGTCGGCGGGCGCGATCTCGAAGCTGCTGCCGGCGAAGGCGGACCGGGGCCTGACGTTCGTCCCGACCCATCCCAAGGCGAAGGAGGCCCTCGCGTGGATGGGGTTCGAGGCGCGCGACGCCATCCTCGAGGTGCTCGATCAGGCGCTCGCCGACCCGACGGCCCAGGTGCGCGTCGTCGCCTACGACCTGAACGAGCCGGAGGTCGTCTCGCGGCTGGAGCAGCTCGGAGAGCGTCTGAAGGTCCTCATCGACGACGACGGCTCGCACGGCGACCCGAAGTCCGCCGAGGCGCAGGCGGCGGCGCGGCTGGCGGCGTCCGCGGGCGCGGGGAACGTGAAGCGGCAGCACATGGGCAAGCTCCAGCACAACAAGACGATCGTGGTGGACGGCGCGAGCGTGCAGGCCGCCGTCTGCGGCTCGACCAACTTCAGCTGGCGCGGCTTCTTCGTGCAGTCCAACAACGCCGTCGTCCTGCGCGGCGAGGCGGCGGTCGCGTCCTTCCTGGCCGCATTCGACGCGTACTGGGAGAACGACGACCCTCGGGGCTTCGGCGGGACCTCCTCCGCGCGCCTCACCGAGGTGACGGTGCCCGGGATCGACCTCCGCCTCGGCTTCTCGCCCTACGACACGACGAACGCCCAGCTCGCCGCGATCGCCCGCGACATCGCGAAGACCAGGTCCAGCCTGTTCTACTCGCTCGCCTTCCTCTTCCAGACGCCGGGGCCGGTCCGCGATGCGATCAAGGAGGTGACGAAGGACGCTGGACGCTTCGTCTACGGCATCTCCGACCGGAAGGTCGGCGGGCTCGAGCTGCAGAAGCCCGACGGCAACGTCGCGCCCGTGCGGCCGGCTGCGCTGACGGAGCACGTCCCGGAGCCGTTCAAGTCGGAGCCCACCGGCGGCGGCGGCAACCGGATGCACCACAAGTTCGTCGTCATCGACTTCGACAAGCCGAGCGCCCGCGTGTACCTCGGCTCGTACAACTTCTCCACCGCGGCGGACACGAAGAACGGCGAGAACCTGCTGCTCGTCCGCGACCGCCGCGTCGCGGTCTCGTACGTCGTCGAGGCCCTGCGCATCTTCGACCACTACCACTTCCGGGTCGCGCAGCAGGAGGCGAGGAAGGCGAGGACGAAGCTCGTGCTCGCGCGGCCGCCCCGGATGCCGGGCGCCGAGCCGTGGTGGGCCGAGCACTACACGGATGCTCGGAAGGCTCGCGACCGCGAGCTCTTCGCCTAGACCGTCGGCCCCCTCGGCGTCCGGTGCCTTGACCCACGTCGTCGTCTGGCGTACAACCGCCTCACCTCGCCGGCTGCGGCGCGAGGCCGACGCGATGTCCGAGCCTGCACTCGAGCCGGTGGCCGGTCGTACGGCCGGACCGTCCGGCGCCGCCGCTCCCAGCGCCTGACCCCGGTGGCCGACGTCTTCGTCTCGTACGCGCGCGAGGACACCCGGTTCGTGCGCGGGCTGCACGAGTTCCTGACCGCGAGCGGCAAGGACGTCTGGGTCGACTGGGAGGACATCGCGCCGGGCTCGCGGTGGGAGCAGGACATCGACGACTCGATCGACGACGCCGACAGCTTCGTCTTCGTCGTCAGCGAGGACTCGCTCGCGTCGGAGTACTGCGTCGCCGAGTTCCGCCACGCGGGCGAGCGGGGGAAGCGGATCGTCCCCATCGCTCCGACGGACGTCGATCCGGGCATGGCGCCCGAGGCCCTGCGCCAGCTCAACTGGATCTGGTGCCGCGAGACCGACGACCGCGAGGCGGCGTTCGCCACGCTGCTGCCGGCGCTCGACACCGACCTCGACTGGGCGCGGGCGCACACCCGGCTGCTCGTTCGCGCCGTCGAGTGGGACAAGCGGCGGGACGGCAGCCTGCTCCTGCGCGGGCGCGATCTCGAGGAGGCGGTCCAGCAGCTCGCCGGGAACGCGGGCAAGGAGCCCGTTCCGACGGAGCTGCAGAAGGAGTACGTGCTCGAGAGCCGCCGTGCGGGGAAGCGGCGGCAGCGGATCGTCCTCGGCAGCGTCTCGCTCGCGCTCGTCGTCTCCGTCGCGCTCGGCATCGTCGCGCTGCTGCAGCGCAACACGGCCAACGAGCGCGCGCGGCAGGCACGCTCGCAGGCGCTCGCGGCCGAGGCGGTCGAGCGGCTCGAGCGCGACCCGCCGGCCGCGCTCGCGCGCGCGCTCCAGGCGTTCGACACGCAGCGGACCCCGGAGGCGCGGACGGCACTCCGGCGGGCGATCCTCGCCAACCCCGTCGACTACGCGATCCCCGCGCGCTCCGTGCCCCCGTCGGGCAGCGCCGGAGCGCGCGGTGACGCGCTCGCCTTCGGCGGGGACGGGACGGTGCTCGGCGGGCTGACGCCCGACCGCCGGCTGCACCTGTGGCGGACCGAGACGGGCCGTCGTCGCCTCGCCGACGTCGCCGGAACGACGGCGTTCGCGGCCGGCGACCGGTTCCTGCTCGCCGGCGGGAGCCGCGACCTCCGCCTCCTGGACCTCCGATCCCCGGACGAGACCGTCGTCCGCCGTCCGCTTCGCTCCGGTGCGCGGGTCGTCGGCGTCGCCGTCTCGGCACGGGGGCCGCTGGCGGTCGTCGCCCGCGGCGGCGCCGCCTGGGTCGTGCACCCCGCGAGCGGCCGGCAGATCCCGCTCCGCGGTCGCCGCCTGCGGGTCGGGCGCGCGCTCTTCAGCGGCGACGGGGCCCGCGTCCTGACCCTGGCGGAGGAGGGCCGCGCCCGCCTGTGGAGCGCGCTCGACGGTCGTCTCGTCGCGACGCTGCCGCTCGCGGACGCCGCGGCCGTCAGCCCCGACGGGCGCTTCGTCGCGACGGTCTACGGTGGGCAGGCGACCCTCTGGGCCGTCGACGGACGCACGCGAAGCGTGCGGCTCGGGCCGGCGGGCAGGGTCGCCTTCAGCCCGGACGGACGGCTCGTCGTCGCCGTCGGCGCAGCCGGCGAGGGCGGGGTGTGGAGCGCGAAGGGCGGCCGACAGCTCGCCGCGTTCCCCGGCTTCAGCACGCTCGAAGGCGCCCGGGGCACCTTCTTCGCGCAGGGGTTCACGCCGGGCGCCGCGTTCAGTCCGGACGGTCACCTCCTCGCGCTCGCCGGCGCCGACGGCACCGTCCGCGTCTGGGAGCTCGCCACCCGCAAGCAGGTGGGGGCCTTCCGGCCGGGCTGGGTCAACGCGCTCGTCTTCGCCCCGCGCGGCGGGCGCCTCGCGGCGATGACCTGGAACGGGGACGTCGTCGTCGCGCGCGTGCCCGCGAGCCTCCCGCTCCGCACCGGATTCCGACCGCCCGGCTGCGGCTCGGTCGAGTTCGCACCCGTCGTCAGCCCGGACGGCACGCGCGTCATGGCCCGCTCCGCCCGCGGCGCCGGCATCTGGACGATCGAGGGGCGGTTCGTGTCCGCGCTGCGCCCGCCCTCGGTCCCCGCCTCCGAAGGCCGGCAGGTCGGCGCGGCCGTCTTCAGCGGCGACGGGACGACGGTCGCCGCGGCGGCGCTTCCCTCCGGCTGCTACCAGGTCGCCGGGGCCGAGCACCGGGCGGCGGTGTGGCGTCTCGGGCGCGCGCGTCCCCTGCGTGTCTTCGAGAGCGACCCGAGGCTGCTGCTCGACCGGAACGGCAGCGTGGTCGCCGTCGGGCCGCGGGCCTGGCGAACGGCGACCCGCGCGCGGCTGACCGCGCTCGACGGGATCCTCGCGCTCAGCGCGAACGGCCGGGTGGCGCTCGTCGCGCGTGCGCCCCGGATGCTCGCGATCGTCGACACGGCGTCGGGCGCCGTCGTCGCGAGGCTCCAGGGTGCCGACGCGCTCGCCGCCGTCTCGCGCGACGGCCTCACGGAGACCGCGCTCAGCCCCGACGGCCGGCGCCTGCTGACGGCGCGCGACCAGGTGCGCCTCTGGGACGCCGGGACCGGCGAGCAGGTCGCGCTGCTCCGCTCGAGGGCGGACGAAGAGCCGAGGGCGACCTTCGGCGAGGCCGGACGACTCGTGCTGCTCACGTCCGCCGATCGGGCGGCGGTCTTCCGGTCCTCCGACGGATCGCTCGTCCGGTCGGTCGAGGGCGCCTTCGATGCGATCTCGCCCGACGGCGCGCTCGCCGTCCGCGCCGAGGACGACGGCGGCCTGACCGTGGTCGACCTCCGCACGGGCACGCGCGCCACCCTGCAGACCGACACGGCGCTCCTCCTCACCGGCGTCTCGTTCGGACCAACGCCCGACGTCCTCGTCGTGGCGGATCGCGAGGGCGACGTCCACGTCGTCCGCTGCGCCATCTGCGCCTCCGAGGAGGAGCTCGTGTCGCGTGCCCGCGCGACGCTCGCGCGCGCCTCGCGCGTTGCGCCGCGACCGCCGCCCGTCGCCGGGACGGCCTGATGGTCGTCGCGACCCGGCTTGCGCGCGGGTCCGCGCGGCTGTCTAATCGGTGGCTCGGCTCGCCCTCATCCCCATGGACGCGGACACCATCCTGGCCTTCCCTGCCGGACGACGAGCCCGGGCGGCCCGCGTGCGGGACGTGCGCGACCTCGAGCCTGCGGTGACGGCGCTGGGGCTCGAGCGCGGACGGCCCGCCCTCGTGATCGTCGGCGGCGCGGACGACCTGCCCGACGCCGAGGGGCTCGGTCCGCTCTTCGCCGAGGTCGCCGCGCTCGCCGAGCGGCTCGGGGCATCCGTCGTCGACGGCGGCACCGACGCCGGGATCATGCGTCTCGCCGGCGAGGCGCGTGCCGCCGCCCGCGCGACCTTCGCCCTCGTGGGTGTCGCAGCCGAGGGCACGGTCGTCGTGCCGGGGGCGCCCGAGGGTGGGGAGGGAGCGTCGCTGGAGCCGAATCACTCGCACTTCGTCCTCGTCCCCGGCTCAGAGTGGGGCGACGAGGTGCCGTGGCTCGGGCGTGTGGCGGAGACGCTGGCCGGCCCGGCCCCGACCGCGACGCTGCTCGTCGACGGCGGCGACGTCGCCCGACGCGACGTCGAGGCGAGCCTCGAGGCGGGGCGCGCGGTCGTCGTCGTCGCGGGCAGCGGTCGCGCAGCCGACGAGCTCGCGACCGGTGCGGGCGCGGACGGCCGGCCCGTCTCGGCGCGCCTCGTGGTCGCACCGCCGGGCGCCGTCCCCGGCGAGCTCGCCCGACTCCTGGGAGGCGGCGGGTAGTGGACGCGTATCGCGAGGAGGTGAAGCAGTCGCTGGGCGAGATGATCGCCAGGCTCGAGGACCTCGAGCCGGTTCACCGGGACTTCCTCGTGCACCGCTGGCTCGATCAGCTCCTCTGGATGGAGGGTGCGGCGAAGAAGGCGCAGGGGCGCTACTACGGGCTGCGCCTCGTGACCGTCCTCGGCGCGGTCGTCGTCCCCGTCCTCGTCAGCCTCAACCTGACGGGGGACGCGGCCGACGCCGTCACGTGGCTGACCGTCGCGGTCAGCCTCGTCGTCGCGGCGAGCGCCGCGGTCGAGGAGTTCTTCAACTTCGGCGAGCGCTGGCGGCACTACCGGCGCACCGTCGAGCGGCTGAAGGCCGAGGGCTGGCTGTTCTTCGAGCTCGTCGGCGACTACGTCTCGCCCGACGGGCACGCGGCCGCCTTCCCGCGGTTCGCCGCCCGCGTGGAGGACCTCCTCCGCGAGGACGTCGAGGTGTACGTCACCCAGGTCGTCAGCGAGAAGAAGAAGGAGGAGGAGGCGAAGCCTTGACCGACACGGGCCGAGGCTCGTAGCGTCCGTCGCGATGTTCGACTTCCCGGCACTCGACGTCGCGCTCGGCCTCGTCTTCGTCTACATCCTCCTCGCGCTCGTCTGCTCGACGGTGAACGAGGCGGTCTCCACGGCGTTCGGGATGCGCGCCCGCTTCCTCCAGCTCGGGCTGCTCAACATCCTGAGCGCGACGCCGAACCCGACGGACGAGGGGCAGGCCGCGCTCAAGAAGCTCTACGCGCACCCGCTGATCCAGACGCTCGTGCGGCCGAACCGAGGCGCGGATCCGACCGCCGACCCGACCGCGCCGACGAGGTGGTGGCGGAAGCCGCCGTACCCGTCCTACCTGCCGTCGCGGACGTTCGTCGCGGCGCTCACCGACCTCGCCCGCGACACGACGGACTGGCGCGCCCAGGCGCCCCCGAAGGAGGCCGAGCAGGCGGTCGAGCGGATGAAGGCGGCGGGTGAGGAGCTCGAGCGGGCGATCGCGTCGATTCCCAACACGAAGCTCTCCGAGGCGCTGCTCGCGGTCTACCGCTCGGCCGGGAGCGACGCCTCGAGATTCCAGCACGCCGCGGAGCAGTGGTTCGACGACGCGATGGAGCGCGTGTCGGGGTGGTACAAGCGCCGGGTCCAGCTGTTCCTCTTCGTGATCGCGACCGTCATCGTCGTCGCGCTGAACGCGGACTCGCTCAGCACCGGGCGGGTGCTGTGGCGCGACGACGCGGTGCGCGCCGCCGTGGTGAAGCAGGCGGAGGCCGCCGCCGCGGACGGCAACCAGCCGAACGTCGACAAGGCGGTCAGGGAGCTCGATCTCCCGCTCGGGTGGCAGCTCTCGACGGGCGACGGGACGACCCAGATCCCGGACGACCCGCTCTCGATCGTCGCCAAGCTGGTGGGGCTGGCGCTGACGATCGGCGCGGTGATGCTCGGCGCGCCGTTCTGGTTCGACCTGTTGAGCAAGGTCATGCGCGTGCGCTCGACCGGTGCGCCTCCGCCGGCCAGCGATGCCGTCCGCAAGGGCGAAGGCGAGCAGTCCCGCGCCGGAACGGCCGCGAAGCCGAGCTAGGACGGGCCGAGGGCGGGGTTCGCCGAGCGCATTCGGGAACCGCCCTTGCAGTCACCGCCGGAGTGCGCGACGCTCCCGTCGTGCCGCCCGACGCCGAGGGGTTGCCGGAGACGCGCGAGCTCCGTCTCGCGGTGGTGCTCTACGGCGGCGTGTCGCTCGCGATCTACATGCACGGGACGACGAAGGAGCTCCACCGTCTCGTGAAGGCGTCGGCGCTCGCCGACGTCGAGGGCGAGGCGCAGCGGACGCCGAGCGAGCGCGTCTACGGCGAGCTGCTCGACGAGCTGGCGGAGCGCGACCCGCACGGGGTCCGGACGAGGGTCGTCGTCGACGTCGTCGCCGGGACGTCGGCGGGCGGGATCAACGGCGTGTACCTCGCGAAGGCGATCGCCCACAACCGCTCGCAGGACGCGTTGCGCGGCCTCTGGCTCGACCACGGCGACATCAAGACGCTGCTCCGCGGGCCCAAGCGCCTGCCGTCGGCGCTGAAGGTGCCGGTGCTGCTCGCGCAGGGGATCAGGAAGCCGCCGCTGCAGGGCGACGCGATCGCGCGCTGGATGTATGAGGCGCTCGGCGACATGGACCGGGCCGGCCGCGAGCCGTCGGGGCTCGAGACCCTGCTCCCGCCTCGCCACCTGCTCGAGCTGTTCGTGACGACAACCGATTTCGCCGGCTACCAGCGCGACCTCGTGATCGCCGATCCGAAGCTGATCCACGACCGCGCCCACCGGCACGTGTTCACGTTCCGGTACGGCGGCGACGGCGCCGACGACTTCGCGCCGGCCGACAACCCGGCACTCGCGTTCGCGGCCCGCTCGACGATGAGCTTCCCGGGCGCGTTCCCCCCGGTGAGCGTGCAGTCGTTCGTGCAGGCGCTGGCGCCCGTGACGGTCGACGCCGACCGCCTGCGGCGGCGGCTGTTCCGCATCTACGAGCTCTCGGGCGCCGACCCCGCCCGCACGCACTTCATCGACGGCGGCGTGCTGGACAACCGTCCGTTCGGCCACGCGATCGAGGCGATCAAGCGTCGTCCGGCGGAGTCCGAGGTCGACCGCCGGCTGCTGTATCTCGAGCCCGACCCCGGGGCCCCGGGCGCCGCGCCCCCGTCCGACGTCGATGCGCCGAGCCCGCTCGCGACGGTGCTGGCCGCCGTCTCCGGGATCCCCCGCAAGGAGCCGATCCTCGACGACATCCTGGCCGTGTCGCGCCACAACGAGCGCGTGCGTCGGGTCCGCGACATCATCGAGATGACGTTCGCGCCGATCGCCGAGCGCGTCCAGGAGCTCGTCGGCGCCGACCTGGGCCGCCTCGCCGAGCGGCCGTCCGCGGCGGAGCTCGACACCTGGCGGGCGCGGATCAGCGACTCGGCCGAGGAGGCGGCGGGGTTCGCCTACGCGACCTACATCCGCAGCAAGGTCAGCGGCGTCGTCGACCGGTACGCGCGCACGATCTGCCGCCTGTCCGACTACCCGGACGACTGCAACCAGGCGGCGTTCGTGCGCAGCGTCCTCCGCGCGTGGGCCCGGGCGCGGCTCTTCACGGAGCGCGACGGCCGGCCGGTCCCGGTCGACGACCAGGTCGCCTTCCTGCGCACGTTCGACCTCGACTACGGCGCGCGGCGGCTGCGCTTCGTCATCGACGCCCTCAGCTGGTGGTACCGGGACGTGGGCAAGGCGGGCTTTCCCACGCGGGCGCAGCTGAACGAGGGGAAGCGGGCGCTGTACGAGCTGCGCGACGTCCTGGTCGACGCGATGGAGGGCCGCGGGCTCGGCGTCGACCTGACCGACGAGATGCTCGCGTGCTTCGCGCAGCAGCCGATCGACGCGTGGGTGTACGAGCGGGGGCTCGGCCCGGAGGACTACGCGGCCGAGCACGCACCCGCGCTCGCGGCACTCGAGGAGGGTCTCGGCCGGGCGCTCGACCGCGCCCTCGACGGCTTCGGCGCGCGCACGTTCGAGCGCGTCCACGCGCTCGTCGAGGGCTGGAGCGCGGACCGGCGCGCCGACCTGCTCGTCCGCTACCTCGGCTTCCCGTTCTGGGACGTCCTGCTCTACCCGATCCAGGCGGTCGCCGACGCCGGCGAGCGCGAGGCGATCACGATCGTGCGCATGAGCCCGCTCGACTCGACGCTCCTGCCGCCGCTCGACCCGGGCAAGCCCAAGCTCGACGGGGTGCGGATCATGCACTTCGGCGCCTTCTTCGATCGCGCCGGGAGGGAGCAGGACTACCTCTGGGGACGCCTCGACGGCGCGGAGCGGCTGATCGGCCTCCTCCTCGGTACCACCGGGAGCGACGACGATCGCGAGCGCTGGTGCCGGAAGGCGTTCCGCGCGATCGTGGAGGAGGAGCGCGCCGCGCTCCCGAACGCGGCGGCGCTGCTCGAGCACGCCCGGCGCTTCGCCTCGGCCTGAGCCGCCCGCCGAGCCCGCCCGTGACGAGGTACCGCGTCGGCGTGATGGACGCCGCGCACGAAGCCGTCGACGTGCCGCCCGCAGCGAGACGCGGCCCGCGCCGACATCGCGCCCCGCGCCGCCGACCGCTCGATCCTCCGGCCGGAGCCGTCCGACCGTCTCAGTAGTTCCGAGCAGGAGCGGCACGTGACTCTCCGATGCACGGCCCCCGCACGGCCGAGAGGGTTGAACGAGAGCACGCGCACGCGGAGGTCTTCGCTTGTCCGTCGATGTCACCGCGTTGAAGGATCGGGCCGGTGTGGTGCCCGGCCTCCCCGTCCCGGCGGACCTCGCCGACGTCTGGCTCGGGCACGCGCTCGCCTGTCTGCTCGAGGCCGGCGGCGCGGCCGACGCGGACGAGGCGACGCGCGAGCGCCTGGACGCGTGCCGCCGCGCCGTCGTGTTCGCGGCGCTCGCGCTCGAGGCCCGGCTGAACCGGGTCCTGCGCCGCTGCGACCCCTACGAGCGGCACGCGTTCGCCCATCTCGCACCCGCCGAGAAGTTCCGCCTCGCGCCACGGCTGCTGGACGAGCTCGAGTTCGCGGCGGAGGACGCGGCGCTCTGCGCGCTCGTCGTCGAGGTCTTCAAGGCACGCGACGAGCTCGTCGACGCCGACGGTGCGTCGGGCGGCCCGTCGGCCGACGTCGCGCCCCCGCTCAGCGCCGGCCGCGCCCGCGCGATCGTCGAGGAGAGCGGGAGGATCTGCTGCTTCCTCGCGACCCTCACCGACGACGTTCCGGTCGCGACGGCACAGCAGGTCTGGCGGGCCGCGGGCGCGCTCGCGCGCCGGGCGGACGGCTTTCCGGGCGGCGATACGCCCAGCCTCCCCCGCTGGGAGTGGGACGGGGACGACGAGTTCCCGCCTGATCTGATCGGCTCGTAGGACGTCTCGTGCGCCTGCATGCCGACCCGCTCGAGCCGACCGCGGGAGCACGCCTTCCGGGTGCCGGCCCCGACGGCTTCTTCGGCATCCGCTTCGAGTCGATCGGCGGCCTCGGCGCGCACCTCGCGGGACAGATCCTCGCGGAGTCGGGGGTGCTCGGCTGCGGCCTGAACGGCTCGCACTTCTCCTCCTACGGCTCGGAGAAGAAGGGGTCGCCCGTGCGCTCGTACGTGCGACTGTGCGCCTCCGACCGTGCGATCCGCCGTAGCGACCCGATCGAGCATCCGCAGGTCGTCGTCGTGTTCCACGCGGCGCTCGTCGGCTCGACGAACGTGGCCGGAGGGCTCGCCCGCAACGGGACGATCGTGGTGAACACGACCGCGAGCCCGGCGGAGATCCGCGATCGGCTCGGCGTCGGGGCCGCGACGGTCGCGGTCGTCGACGGGCTGCAGATCGCCGTGGAGGAATCGACCCGCGTGAACAGCGCCATGCTCGGCGCCACCGCGCGCGTCTGCCCGTTCATCGACACGGACGTGATCCGGCGCACGCTCGCGACCCGGCTCGGCCGCCGCTACCCGCAGCTCGTCGAGGCGAACCTCCGCACGTTCGACCGCGGCTTCGCGGAGCTCGTGTCGGAGACGTTCGCCGGACCGGAGGAGGAAGGCGTCGGCGCTCCCGACCGTCCCGCTCCGGCGTTCGGCTACCTCGAGGCCCCGATCGGCGGGACGATCCTCGAGCCGGGGAGCAGCGTCGTCCGCGATCTCAGCGCGTCCCGCGAGGGCTTCCTGCCCGCGCTCGACCTGGAGGCCTGCGTGCACTGCGGACTCTGCGACGTCGTCTGCCCGGACCTGTGCTTCGTCTGGGAGCGGGAGGAGGACGCCGTCCGTCTGCGCGGGATCGACTACCGCTACTGCAAGGGCTGCCGCAAGTGCACCGAGGTGTGCCCGACCGGCGCCCTGACCGAGATCCGCGAGGAGGAGGGCTGGGCCTCGGCCCACCGCGTGCCGCTCTTCCCGTGGCTCGAGACGGCAGGGACCGGCCGATGACCGCGACGCTCGCACCCACGGCGGCCGAGCAGGTCACCGACTTCCGGAGCGGCAACGAGATGGCCGCGATCTCGGCGAAGCACATCGACTTCCACGTGATGGGCTACTACCCGATCACGCCGTCGACGGAGATCGCGGAGAACCTCGACGAGATGCGCGCCGAGGGCGAGCACTCGATCGTGATGATCCCGGCCGACGGCGAGCACGGCGCGGCGGGCATCTGCTACGGCGCCTCGGTCGGGGGCGGCCGTGTCTTCAACGCGACCAGCTCGCAGGGGCTCCTCTACTCGCTCGAGCAGCTCCCCGTGCAGTCGGGCACGCGCTTCCCGATGCTGCTCGACATCGCGACGCGCGCGGTCAGCGCGCCGCTCGACATCCGCGGCGACCACTCCGACATCTCGTTCGCGCTCAACACCGGCTGGCTGATCTTCCTCGCGCGCGACCCGCAGGCCGTGTACGACCTGAACCTCGTCGCGCTGCGCGTCGCGGAGCACGCCGACGTACAGCTGCCGGCGATCGTCGCGTTCGACGGCTTCTTCACGAGCCACCAGAAGCGGCGCGTCTCGTACTTCGCCGACCCGCAGGTCGTCCGCGACTACCTCGGGCCCGTGCCCGAGCGCGTCACGGCGCTCGACCCGCGCCACCCGGTGACGATCGGGCCGTACATGAACGACCCCGACCTGATCAACAACAAGTACCAGCTGGTGCGGGCGATGACCGCTGCCGAGCGCGTGATCGGCGAGGAGCTCACCGCCTACGCGGCGCTGAGCGGGCGGCGCTACGAGCCGGTCGACCGCTACCGCATGGACGACGCGGACGTCGCCCTCTTCCTCGTCAACTCCGCCGCCGAGACGGCGAAGGACGCCGCCGACCGGCTCCGGGAGGCGGGCGTCCGCGCGGGCGTGATCAGCCCGAACGTGATCCGGCCGTTCCCGGCCGACGCGCTGCGCGACGCGCTGCGCACGGTGAAGGCGGTCGTGATCGGCGAGCGCGCGGACTCGTACGGCGCCCACGGCGGCAACCTCGCACACGAGCTCAAGTCGGCGTTGAAGGACGACCCGGAGAACGGGACGCTCTGCGCGAGCCGGATCTACGGCCTCGGCGGACGCGACTTCTACGCGGAGGACGCCGACGCGCTCTTCCGCGTCGCGCTCGACGCCGCGGAGACCGGACGCGTCGAGATCCCGTTCGACTACTACGGGGTCGCGGCGAGGGTGCATCCGCCCGTCCGGAAGCGCCTGCCCGCCGTCGAGCCGGAGGAGCGGCTGATCCACGTCGAGCAGGGGGCCGACGGGCGGTTGCGCGTCGAGACGCCGCCGCCGTGGCGGCTCGCGGCGCGGGAGAAGGTGGTCGCGCCCGGCCACAGCGCGTGCCCCGGGTGCGGCGTGTTCCCCGCCCTGAACACGTTCTTCAAGGGACTGGAGGGCGACGTGGTCGTCCTCTACCAGACGGGGTGCGCGATGGTCGTCAGCACCGGCTACCCGTACACCTCGCACCGCATCACGTACGTCCACAACCTCTTCCAGAACGGCGCCGCCACGCTCTCCGGGCTCGTCGAGATGTTCCACGAGCGCATCCGCCGCGGCGAGCTGCCCGAGGGCGAGGACATCACCTTCGTGAT
>JBLNEO010000003.1:0-10638 GCA_050262775.1 Pseudomonadota bacterium
CGCCGGCGAGCGGGCCGGAGAGCCCCTCGAGGTTCGGCGGCAGCCGCTGCTCGAGCCGGGCCTGCACGTCGACGTTCTGGTAGAGCTGGTCGACGATGTAGACGGACAGCGCCTGCCGGACGTCGTCGTCCTCCAGGAGCTGCGAGCTCGTGTTGACCCACGAGTCCGTGTCCACCGCCTGCCGCTTGACCCACACCGTCAGCGAGCCGACGAGGAGGATCAGCGCCCCGAGGCCCATCAGGCCCCAGACGAGGATCGAGCGCGTCCTGGGGCTCAGCCGCTCCGTGCTTGGCGCCGGGGCATCCATCCCGACGATGGTCCGTGCACGGACCCGCGTCGGCATCATCCCGACGGGACGATGAGCCTCAGTCGCCCGCGCTCGTCGCGGGCTCCGCGGGAACGACGCCGACGACCGCCGTCCCGTGCCCGGGGGCCGACGAGACCTCGATGCCGCCGCCGACGGCGCCGACGCGGTCGCGCAGGCTCACGAGGCCGATGCCGTCGCCGTCGCCGCCCGGACGGAACCCCGAGCCGTCGTCGCTGACCGTGAAGCGCAGCTCGTCGTTCGCCCGTTCGAGCACGACCGCGACCCGTGCGGCCGGCCCGGCGTGCTTCGCGGCGTTCTGGATCGACTCGAGCACGCAGTAGTAGACCGCCTCCTCGACCGTCGGCGCGCAGCGGCCGACGCCGCGGTCGAGCACGCGGACGGGAAGCGGCGCCGTCCGGGCCGCCGCGCGGAGCGCGTCGGCGAGCCCGCGCTCGCGCAGGACGGTCGGGTAGAGCCCGTGCGCGAGCGTGCGCAGCTCGTCGACGGTCTCGGCGGCGTCGGCCCGCAGCTCGTCGAGCGCTCGCGCGAGCTCGGGGTCGCGCGACCGTGCCCGGGCAGCCGTCAGCTTGAGCTGGATGCCGAAGAGGCGCTGCTGGGCACCGTCGTGGAGGTTGCGCTCGAGCCGGAGGCGCTCGCGCTGCTCGGACTCGACGATCCGCGCACGCGAGGCCCGGAGGTCCTCGACGAGCTGCGCGTTCTCGAGGAGCATCAGCGCGGTCGCCGCCAGCCCCTCGGCAACGCCGGACCGCTCGTCGAGCGTCGCGTCGTGCACGAGCACGGCGACCGGCCGCCCGTTCCGGGTCACGGGCGTCACGCCCACGTCCCGCCGCCCCGACGGCAGCTCGAACGGCCGCCCCGCCACGTCGACGTAGCCCGTGCCGCCGGGCGCGCGCAGGGCCACGACGAGCTCCTCGTCGCCGAGCGCCTCCCGCAGGAGCGTCTGCACGCCCGCCGCCGTCACCTGCTCGCCGCCGACACGCGCGACCAGCTCCACGAGCGTCGTCGCGGCGAAGACGCGGCCGCGCACCTGACCCACGAGCAGCGCCGCGGGGACGGCGAGCCCGGCGACGACGCCGAACACCCGCAACGCGTCGAGCTCGGCGGCGCCGGCGTCCCGCAGCACCGTGTACAGCGAGTAGGCGACCACGAGGCCGACGCTGGCGACCAGGACCGGGCCGACGAGTCGCCTGCGAAGCCGCGCCGGCGAGCTCGCCTTGGAGACGAGCACGGCGATCACGACGACGAGGATGCCCGCCGTCACGCCGCTCACCGCGAGCTCGAGCGCCGACGAGAGCGGATCCGGGACCGACGTGACGCGGAAGGCATTGTCGGGACAGCCGGCGCCGCAGTCCACCAGCGGGCCGCCGACCGGCAGCGTCTCGACGACCGGGAGCGCGACGAGCCACACCGTCGCGGTCGCGAGCGCGAAGACCTCGATCAGGCGCCGCTCGAGCCTCGTACCGAGGTGGTCGCCCGGGAAGCAGAGGAACGCGTACGCGAGATACACCACGAAGCCGGCGTGGAACACCCGCCCGACGGTGTGGACGACCGGTTCGTGCGACGCGGTCAGTGACGCGACGGTGTAGAGCAGCCCGACCCCGACGACCAGGGCGCCGAACCTGCTCGACGGGCGCCGCGCCCACGTGTAGGCGCCGACGGCGATGTAGGCAGCGACGACGGCGCCGCGGACGAGCGACCACGCGTCGGGGTCGGCGACGCCGTCGACCCCGATCCCGGCCGCCGTCAGCAGGGCTGCGAGCGCGCCCGCCGCGCCCACGACCGCCGGCCGCATGAGCCGATCGCTCGTCCGTAGCGACGAGGCGGCCGGAACCGCGACCGTCGTCATCTCACCTCCGTCAGACCCCGAGTGGTTTCTTGGACACTACCGCGACACCGCCATCGGGGGAACCCCGTACGGGAGGTACGGCGTACACGCCGGTGCCCGTGGTGCACGCATACATGCGCGCCGTGGGCGGCGCGACCGATCGAGTCCGTGGAGGACCGGATGTCCCCGAGCCCGCCCGGGGTGGACGATCGTCGTGCCTTCACTCCTCGACCGAAAGGCATCCTTGTCCCGACCCTCCGCCGCCGCGGCAGCCCGGCGCTCCCGTGGATTCCGTGACGGCGCAGACGGCGCGCCCCTGAGCGTCGTCCCCGCGCCCCCGCCCGACCGCTTCGCCGTCTTCGAGTCGAAGCTGCGCGTGCCGGAGGTGCGGTCGGGGATCGTGTCGCGCACGGGACTCGTCAACCGGCTGCGCGCGGAGCACGCCGCCCGGATCGCGACGGTCGTGGCACCCGGCGGCTACGGGAAGACGACGCTCCTCGCGCAGTGGGCCGCGCGCGACGAGCGCCCGTGCGCCTGGATCACGGTGGACGAGCGCGACAACGAGCCGCTGATCCTCCTGCGGCACCTCGCGACGGCGTTCGACCGGATCGCGGGCCTCGACGCGTCGGTGCTGGACGCGCTCTCCGGACCCGCGGCGTCGGTCTGGGTCGACGCGGCACCGCGTCTCGCCTCCGCGATCGCGTCGTGCCCGACGCCGTTCCTCGCCATCCTCGACGGTGCCGACGCGCTCCGACGCGGGGACGCGGCCGACGCCGTCGCGGCGCTGGCCGACCACGTGCCGGAGGGGTCGATCCTCGTCCTGTCCGGCCGCGTGGCGCCGCCGCTGCCGATCGCGCGCCTCCGTGCGGCCGGCGTGCTGCTCGAGCTGGGGACGGCCGAGCTCGCGCTCACCCGGCGCGAGGGCGCCCTGCTCCTCCGTGCCGCGGGGCTCGAGCTCGACGACGACGTCGCCGACGAGCTCGTCGCACGGTGCGAGGGCTGGCCCACGGGGCTCGCGCTCGCGACGCGCGCGCTCGAGGACGCCGACGCACCGGCCGACCTCGCCGCGTGGGGTGGAGACGACCGCTTCCTGGCCGACTACTACTGGGCCGAGCACCTCACGCGGCTGACACCGGAGCGGCTCGCGTTCCTCCGGCGGACGTCGGTGCTCGACCGCCTCTCGGGTGAGCTCTGCGACGCCGTCCTGCGCACGGAGGACTCCGCGTCCGAGCTCACCGCGATCGAGCGCGACGGGCTGTTCCTCGTCCCACTCGACCGTCACGGCGACTGGTTCCGCTACCACGGTCTCTTCCGCGACGTGCTGCGCCACGAGCTGGAGCAGCACGAGCCGGCACTCGCACCGAAGCTCCACCGCCGCGCCGCGGACTGGCTCGAGGCGAAGGGCGACCGCGCCTCGGCGCTCGGCCACGCCGTCGAGACCGGCGACGCCGACCGGGCGGCGCGGATCCTCACGACGATCGCGCTCCCGGGTTCGGGCGCGCCGGTCGAGACGGTCGCCGCCTGGCTCGCTCGGTTCGAGGCGCGGATCCCGCTCGACGCGTACCCGGCCGTCGCGGCGCTGGCCGCGTGGGTGCACGCCCTCCTCGGGCGGCCCCGGGAGGCCGAGCGGTGCGCGGCGGCCGCCGGCCGCGGCACGCGGGGCACTGCGCGCCGTTCCACCTCCGCCGGGCCGTGGCTCGCGATCGCCCGGGCCGCGCTGTGCTCGGACGGGGCGGAGCGAATGGCCGAGGACGCCGAGCGTGCGCTGACGGCGCTGCCGCCGGAGAGTCCGAGCCGCGCAACGGCGCTCGCCCTCCGCGGCGTCGCCCATGCCCTCCTCGACGCGCCCGGCGAGGCCGAGGCGGCGTTCGCCGCGGCCGTGGCCGATGCAGAGGCGCACGGCGACGCGGTCGCCGCGGTGCTCGCGACGGCGGAGCGCGCGCTGCTCGTCGCCGACACCGCGGACCCGGCGGCGGCGGAGGCGATCGCGCTCGAGGCGCGCGAGCGCGCGGACGACGCGGAGGTCGCCGGCGCGCTCGCCCGCGCCGTGGCGGCCCGGGCACTGCTCCGACACGGCCGCTGGGAGGACGCCCGCGCAGAGCTCGACGCGGCGGAGCGGCTCGCCGAGCGCCTGACGGAGGCGCTGCCGTGGCTCGCCGTCCAGACGCGCGCCGAGCTCGGAGCGGCGTGCATCGCCCTCCGCGATCGGGCCCGCGCCGACGCGCAACTCGCCGAGTGCGAGCGGATCCTCGCGCTCCGGGACGGGCTCGGCTCGCTCGCCGTCCGCGTGGCGACGCTCCGGCGCGCGGTCGACGAGCTGCCGGGCGCGCAGAACGGCCACGACTCCGGGCTCACGAGCGCCGAGCTGCGCCTCCTCCCGCTCCTCGCGACGCATCTGTCGTTCCGGGAGATCGGCGAGCGGCTCTACGTCTCGCGGAACACGATCAAGACGCAGGCCATCTCCGCGTACCGCAAGCTCGGCGTCTCGAGCCGCAGCGCGGCGATCGACCGCGCCGCGGAGCTCGGGCTGCTCGACGCGGGCAACCCGGCCGCTGGACTTCATCCGTAGGGGATGATGCCGCCGCGGGCGGTCAGGCCGATGATCGGCTGCGACCACCGTGAGCGACCACGAGGAGACGCTGCGCAAGCTCACCGTCCGCGACGACGCCTACGTGGACCTGCTGCTCGCGGACGAGCGGGCCAACGAAGCGGCGGCGCGCCTGGACGGCAAGACCCGGGCGCTCGTCCGGGTCGCGGCACTGATCGCGGTCGACGCCGCGACGCCGTCGTACATGGAGGCGATCGAGGTCGCGCGCCGGTGGGGCGCGTCGAACGACGAGGTCGCCGGCTGCCTCGTCGCGCTCCTCCCCACCGTCGGCGTGGCCCGGATCGTCTCGGCGGCACCGAAGGTCGCCCTCGCGCTCGGCTACGACGTGGAAGCCGCGCTCGAGTCGCGGGCCGACCAGGTGCCCCACCGCTGAGCGCCCCGAGCGCCCCCCGTCCGCGACGCACGCCGAGCCGCGCGCGGAGGATCGTCCTCGGGACGAACGAGAGCATCGCCGGCACGGTCTACGGGACGATCGTCGTCATGGGGTCGATCACCGCCGGTGCGATGGGGACGACCGACCCGTGGCGGCTCGCGGTGGTCGTCTCGACGACCGTCCTCGTCCTGTGGATCGCCCACGTCTACGCGCACGGCATGGGCGAGTCGATCGCGCGCGGGCGGCGGCTCGACCGAGCAGAGCTGGCGTCGGTGGCCCGGCGCGAGCTCGCGATCCCCCTCGCCGCCACGGCGCCCGTGGCGGCGCTCGCGGCGGGCGGCCTCGGGCTGTTCCGGGACACGACGGCCGGATGGCTCGCGCTCGCGATCGGGCTCGTGACGCTCGGCGTGCAGGGGCTGCGATTCGCGCAGCTGGAGGGACTCGGCCCGCTTGCCACTGCTGCGAGCGTCGGCACGAACCTCGCGCTCGGCCTCGCGATCGTCGTGCTGAAGGTCCTCGTTGCGCATTGACGTCCGGCCGGCGGCGGCCGCGGCGGCGGTCGTGACCGCGGTGGTGGCGCTCGCACTGCCGGCGTGGGCGCCCGCCGCGCTCAGTGACGAGGAGGAGCTCGCACGGCGGTACGCCCCGGTCGTCCGCCTCGTCGAGCAGGTCGACGAGTGCGGCCCCGGCGAGCCGTACGAACCGATGGACGTCGACGCCCTGCTCGACGAGGAGACGGTCGCGCTCCGCGGGCCGTGGAATCAGAGCGACCTCGTCGCGATCGGGCCGGGGGGCGACGACCTCGACGGGCGCTACGAGTACCACCTCGACTTCCCCGGCAGCGCGCTCAACCCCGGCTGCGGGTACGAGCGGTGGGCGCGTCGCATCAGCGGCGGATTCCAGCCCACGGTGTACGCCCACGTGGCGGCCGACCCGGCGCACACCGACGAGCTCGCCCTCCAGTACTGGTTCTTCTACGCCTTCAACGACTTCAACAACCTCCACGAGGGCGACTGGGAGATGATCCAGCTCGTCTTCCCGGCCCAGGTCGCGCATTCGGCGCTTGCGACGGCCCCGGTCGACGTCGGCTACAGCTCGCACGAGGGCGCCGAACGCGCGGCCTGGGACTCCGACAAGCTCGAGCTCGTCGACGGGACGCACCCGGTCGTCTATCCCGCGGCCGGCTCGCACGCGAACAAGTACACGGATGCGCTCTACCTCGGGAGCTCGGCGGAGGCCGGCGTCGGATGCGACGACACGCGCGGCCCCCACGACGAGCTCCGACCGGTCGTGAAGGTGCTGCCGAGCGACGCCGAGGCCGCCAGGCGGGCGTTTCCGTGGCTCGCCTTCGAGGGCCGTTGGGGCGAGCTCCAGAAGGCGTTCTTCAACGGCCCGACCGGCCCGAACCTGAAGACGCAGTGGAGCGCGCCGATCGAGTGGTCGACGGGCTGGCGGGAGCGGAGCTACGCCGTCCCCACCGGCGGCATCGTTGGCACGCGGGCGACCGACTTCTTCTGCACCGCCGTCGAGCAGGGATCGCGCGGGCTCGTCGCGCTGCTGCGGAACCCGGGCGTGACGCTCCTCGTGCTCGCCGCGCTCGCCGCGCTCCTGGTCTGGGCCGCCACACGCACGACGTGGCGGCCGGCGACTCCCGTCCGGGTCGCGCGCCGGCGCACCTGGGGTCAGATCGTCGGCGCAGCCGGCCGGATGTACACGACGCGCCCGTCGCTCTTCCTCGGCATCGGGGCCTTGCTGATCCCCCTGGCCTTCGTCATCTCCGCCGTGCAGGTCCTCGTGCTCGGCGGGTTCGGACTCCTGGGGATCGAGGCGACGGGCGAGCCTGCCGGGGCGCTCGTGCTCCTCGTCGTCACGATCGCGACGACCCTGGCGCTCCTGGGGCTGGCGGTCGTCCAGGCCGCGACGGCGTGCGCGCTCGTCGAGCTGGACGCGGATCGCCCGGTCGGGCCGCTGCGCGCCTACCGCCTCGCACTCGGCGGGAGGCTGCGGCGGCTGCTGGGCGCCGTCCTGCTCGCGGTGGGCGCGTGGGTCGTGCTGACCTCGACGACGGTGCTCCTGCCGGTCGCGATCTGGCTCGCCGTTCGTTGGGCGCTGCTCGCCCCCGCCGTGGTGCTCGAGGGAGCGTCGCCGGTCGGAGCGCTCCGTCGCAGCTCGGCGCTCGTGCGCGGCCGCTGGCTCCGCGTGGCGTCGCTCGTCGGCGCCGGTGCGGTCGTGGCGCTCGCGGCCGGGCCGCTGCTCGGCGCCGTCCTGATCCTCGTCACCGACGCGCCGCTGGCGCTGCTCAACGTCGTCGCCGGCGTCGTCTACGCGCTGGCGATGCCGTTCGTGGCGCTGACGACCACCTATGTCTACGTTGACGCCCGCGTGCGCGACGAGCTCGCCGAAGAGCGCCTGCGAGGCCCGCTCCCCGCGGAGATCGAGCTCGGCGGCGCCACACCCCCGTAGCGAAGCGCGCAGCTCACGCCGGCGGCGGGTCGGCCTCGCGCGTGCGGATCACGCAGCGGAAGCCGATGTGGCTCATCCCCGTGTCGACGGGCTGCGGCCGCCTCGCGGCCGGGCGGTACCGCCGACAGTAGGAGTCAGCGCAGAGGAAGGATCCGCCCTTGACCACCCGTCGCGGGATTCGGAACAGCGGCTGGGCCGGGTCGTAGCTGCCGTCGGCGCTGCCGCCGCGCGGATTCCGCGCGACGCAGCACCGCGTCTCCGCCGGCTCGGCGTGGCGCGCGGTGTACCAGTCGGCGGTCCACTCCCAGACGTTCCCGGCCATGTCGTACAGCCCGAAGCGGTTGGCGGGGAACGAACCCACGGGTGTCGTCCGGCCGTACCCCGCCTCCGCGCGCCAGGGGAAGTCGCCGTGCCAGAAGTTCGCGAGCCGCTCGTGCTCGCCCTCCGGCTCGCCGCCCCAGGCGAACGGCGCGCCGTCGAGGCCGCCGCGCGCTGCGCGCTCCCACTCGGCCTCGGTCGGGAGCTCCCTGCCGGCCCATTCCGCATACGCCTCGACGTCCTCGGCGGCGACGTGCACCACCGGATGCAGCCCGATTCCAGCCAGCGAGCTGCGCGGGCCGTAGGGTCGTCGCCAGCACGCGCCGGGCGTCCACGTCCACCACTGGTCGAGGTGACGGAGATCGACGGGACCCGGTGTCGGGGTGAACACGAGCGAGCCGGGCACGAGGTTCTCGGGCGGTGCGCCGGGGAAGTCGGCTGCGTCGAGCGGACGCTCGGCAACCGTCCGGTAGCCGGTATTCGCGACGAACGCTGCGAACGCGTCGTTTGTGACCGGCCGACGGTCGATCCAGAACGGATCGACGACGACCGGATGGACGGGCGCCTCCTCGGGATAGTGGTCGTCGGATCCCATGAGGAAGCGGCCGCCCTCGATGCGCGCCATGTCCCCGGCCGAGAGCCCGGCCCGCGCTCCCGCCCTCACGCCCGCTCGCCCACCGCTGCCTCGATCTTGGCCTGCACCTGGTCGATCGTGAACGTCGCCGCCTTCTGGCGGGGCGGGAACTCGACGAACGTCTGCAAGAAGTCCGCGACGATTCCTTGCGCCGGAACGACGAGGTAGATGCGGTCGAGGAACCAGTCCCAGTAGGTGTTCGAGGTCGTGTCGGCACGCTCGAAGGGATCCGTCCGGAGGTTGAACAGCTTCGGCGCGCGCAGCGGCACGAGGGGCTCGAACCACACCTGCAGCGAGCCGGTGACGCGCTGCTCCATGAACACGAGCTTCCAGTTGTCGTAGCGCATCGCGACGAGGTCGCCGTCGTCGGAGAAGTAGAAGAACTCGGTGCGCGGGCCGCGCGCCGTCTCCCCTGTCAGGTAGGGGAGGAAGTCGTACCCGTCGAGGTGGACCCGGAAGTGCTTTCCGACCGCATCGTGACCGGCGAGCAGTGCGTCCTTCACGCTTGGGTCGCCTGCCGCCGAGAGCAGTGTCGGCAGCCAGTCGAGGTGGCTGATGATCTCGTTCGACACGGTTCCTGCGGCGATGCGCCCCGGCCACCGGATCAGTTCCGGCACGCGGAAGGCGCCTTCCCAGTTCGTGTTCTTCTCGCTGCGGAAAGGCGTCATCGCCCCGTCGGGCCAGGTGTTCATGTGCGGGCCGTTGTCCGTCGAATACACGACGATTGCATCGTCCGCGAGGCCGAGCTCGTCGAGCTTGTCGAGGATCCGGCCGACGTGCCGGTCGTGGTCGACCATCGTGTCGTGGTAGGCCGACTGCCACTTCCCGGCCTGACCGCGGCTCCCGGGCTTCGTGTGGGTGCGGAAATGCATGTGGGTCGTGTTCACCCACAGGAAGAACGGCCCCTCCGCGTGCCGGCGGTCGATGAAGTCGATCGCGCCGTCGATGATCTCGTCGTCGATCGTCCGCATCCGCTCGCGCGTGAGGGGGCCGGTATCCTCGATCGTCTGCGTGCCGTCGGGGTTGCGCCGTCCGCGAATCACGCCGCGCGGCCCAAAGTTCTCGCGGAAATGGGGGTACGCCGCCGCGTCCGGATAGTCCTCGTGCTCCGGCTCCTCCTCGGCGTTCAGGTGGTAGAGGTTGCCGAAGAACTCGTCGAACCCGTGCGCCGTCGGGAGATGCTCGTCGCGGTCGCCGAAGTGGTTCTTGCCGAACTGTCCGGTGGCGTAGCCCCGCTCCTTGAGCAGTTCGGCAATCGTCGGATCCTCGGCGCTGATCCCCTGCTCGGCGCCCGGGAGACCGACCTTGCTCAGCCCGGTGCGGTAGACGCTCTGACCGGTGATGAACGCGCTGCGGCCGGCGGTGCAGCTCTGCTCGCCGTACGCGTCGGTGAACCGCATGCCCTCGTCCGCCAGACGGTCGATGTTCGGCGTGCGGTACCCCATCAGGCCGTCGCTGTAGCAGCTGAGGTTGGTGATGCCGATGTCGTCGCCCCAGATGACGACGATGTTGGGACGTCCGGCGGGCACGAGCGCTCCTCTCCTCGTTTGGGGGGAACAATCTCAGGCGGGGTCCGACGCCGTCAGCGGCCGGCCGGACGCGCGTGTCGCAGGACGATCCGGAGCACCCAGATCGCAGCGACGATCCGAAGCAGTATCTGCTCGACCGCGTTCGCCGCGCGGTTGCGCGGGCGTCGATGGAAGCGCACTCGCCTCATGGCGCCAGCGTCGCACGTAGGCCGAGGCGGCGCATCGTCACGTTCGGGTGATCCGCCGATCCGCGCCGTCGCCGATCTGATCGACGAGCGGTAGGATCGCGCATGCCACTCGAAAGGAGCTGCCTTTGGCCGCCGTCCCCGACGCCGACGGCACTCGGACGATCCGCGTCGTCCTCGGTGAGGACGACTTCATCGCGCGTGAGGGGATCGTGCGTCTGCTGGAGAGCGTGCCGGGTATCGAGGTCGTGGCCGCGTGCGACGACCTTCCGAGCCTCGAGGACGCGGTCGACAGGCTCCGTCCGGACGCCGTGCTGACCGACATCCGCATGCCGCCGACGGAGACGGACGAGGGGATCCGGTTCGCCCGGACGC
>JBLNEO010000004.1:0-3889 GCA_050262775.1 Pseudomonadota bacterium
GAGTCGAGCTCCAGCAGCTTGCGCACGCGGCCGAGGTGGAACAGCGCGTCGCCGTCGACGCCGCCGGCGACGAACCAGAGCGCGATCCCGAGCACCAGCCCCGCGGCGGCGACGGCCGCGGCGCCGACGTCGAGGCGCGGGATGCCTGTGCCTCTGCGCCACGGGGCCGCCCCCGCGGCGGCCGCCGCCATCACGGCCACGACGAGCCACAGGCCGGTGTGGAGCAGGACGGCGAGCGCGAGCCCGGCGCCCGCCGCGGCGAGCGCCCACGCGAGTCCCGCCGAGGCAGGCGGCAGCCGCAGCGCGCGTGCCGCGAGCACGCCCGGCAGGAGCGCGACGAGCGTCGCCGCGAGCAGGCGCAGCCACAGGCCGACGCCCGCGTCCGGCAGCAACCGGACGACGACGAGCGCCAGGAGCGCGCCGCCGGCGAGCCTCATCGCGCGAGCAGCGCGGGCACGCGGCTCGACCGCAGCCACCGCGAGGTCGCGGCGTACGTCCGTCCGCGCTCGCCGCGGAACGCGACCCCGCGCAGGGCGAGCGACCACGCGAGGAGCAGGCGCGCGCGCTCCGCGTACGGGACGCCGCGATGCTTCGCGAGCCACCGCAGGTGCGCGCCGACGAGCTCGCGGAACATGCGCCCGCCGTGCGCGGCGCCGAGCACGTGCACGACTTCCGCGTCGGGCACGAACACGACCTGCCACCCGGCGTCGCGGAACCGCTTGCACCAGTCGGTCTCCTCGCCGAAGAGGAAGAAGTCCTCGTCCGCCGGGCCGACCTCCTCCACCGCCTCCCGCCGCGCCAGGAACGCCGCGCCCATCAGCCATTCCGCCTCGAGCACCCGGTCGTGCGCGAAGCCGGCGCCGTAGTAGGCGTTGAGCAGGCGCGAGCGCGGCGCGAGCTTGCGGAGGAACAGGTACTCGGTCGCGAGGCGCCACAGCGTCGGGAAGCCGCGGACCGAGCGCTGGAGGCGCCCGTCCGGGTAGCGCAGCCGCGGTCCCACGTACGCGGCGCGCGGATGCGCGTCGGCGTAGGCGACGAGCCGGTCGAGCGCGTCGCCGACGAGCCACGCGTCCGCGTTGAGGAAGAGGTAGTAGCGCGCGTCGGGCGCGGCCCGCATGCCCGCGTTCCACCCTGCGGCGAGCCCGCGGTTGGCCTGCTCGACGAGCGTCACCTCCGGGAACCGCTCGCGGACGAGCCGGACGGTGCCGTCGGACGACCCGTTGTCGACGACCACGGTCCCGATGTCGCCCAGGCTCTCGAGCGCGCGCGCGACGTACGGCTCCGCGTCGTACGTGACGACGATCGCCACGACGTCAGGCATGGCCGGGACGGACGGAGCCGCGGATCCCCTCCCACGCGAGGATGAGTCCTCCGGGAACGGAGATCAGCAGCGTCACGAGGAAGAACAGGAAGCCGGTGGCGAACGCCGCGTCGGCGTCGACGCCGACCTGCCCGAGGAAGGAGACGAAGAACGCCTCGCGGACGGCGAGCCCGTTGATCGTGAACGGCACGAGGATCACCAGGAAGAGCAGCGGCCCCATCACGTAGAAGACGCGGGGCGACAGGTCGACGCCCGCGGCGCGCGCCGCGAGCCAGATCGCGAGGACGCGGACCGACTGCAGCGCGAACGTGAGCGCGAACACGCCGACGAGGAGGCCCGCGTGGTCGCGGTAGGCGTGGATCCCCTCGTAGAGCGCGCGCACCGGCCGCTCGACGCGCAGCCGCCGCAGGAGCGGCACCGACCACGCCAGCGGCCGCCTCGCCCAGCGCGAGAAGAGCGCGACGCCGAGCACCACCGTCCCCACGACGAACGCCCCCTCGATCCAGAGGTAGGCGCCGACGTCGTAGCTCCCGTACGCCAGCACGAACCCCACGGCGGCGAGCGCGAGCGTCGCCGCGCCGCCGAGCGCGCGCTCGAGCAGGACGGAGCCTGCGATCTCGCCCGCGCGGCCGGGGTGGCGGCGGGAGGTCTCGAAGATGCGCATCGCGTCGCCGCCGATCGCCGTCGGCAGGATCTGCCCGGCGGCGTACGACGTGAGGTACGCCCGCGAGAGCCACGCCAACCGGTCGTGGATGCCGCGTGCCGTGAGCAGCAGCTGCCACCGCCACGCCATCGGCACGACCGGCAGCAGCATCACGAGGACGGAGGCGAGGAGGTACCCGAGGTGCGCGTCGGCGAGGATGTCGATCGTCTCGTGGACGTCGACCTTCCACACCAGGTACGCGACGGCGAAGCCGGTGACCGAGACGGTCCCGACGAGGCGCAGCAGCCGCTTGCTCACGCGGCGAAGCGCCCGTGGACGCGCCGGAGCGCCGCGATCACGTCGAGGATGTCGTCCTCCGAGTGCGCCGGCGAGAGCGGCAGCGAGAGGAGCTCGTCGCCCGCGCGCTCGGCCACCGGCAACGGGGGCTGTGCGGGGAACCGCTCGGCGTACCAGCGCAGCCGGTGGACGGGGAGGAAGTGGATCGAGGTCGAGATCCGCTCCTCGGCCAGCGCGGCCATGTAGTCGTCGCGCGTCGCGCCCGCGCGCTCGGGGTCGACGCGGATCGCGTAGAGGTGGTAGGCGTGGGTGTCGCGCGGGTCGCGGGCCACCGGCGTGATGCCCCCGAGGTCGTCGACGCCCTCGTCGTAGAGCTCGAACTGCCGCCGTCGGATCGCGCCGTGGCGCTCGAGCTTGTCGAGCTGGACGAGCGCGATCGCGGCGAGCACGTCGGAGAGGTTCGCCTTGTAGCCCGGCACGGGCAGGTCGTAGCGCGAGCCGTGGCCGCGCCGCATGAGGCGGAGGTCGCGCACCGCCTCGGCGATCGCGGCGTCGTTCGTCGCGAGGAGGCCCCCCTCGCCGGCGGCGACGTTCTTCGTCGCATACAGCGAGAAGCAGGTCGCCGCCGAGAGGCCCCCGAGCTTCCGGCCGCGGTATGCGGACTCGAACGCGTGGGCCGCGTCCTCGACCACGGGCAGCCCGAGCGCCCAGATCGGGTCCATGTCGGCCGGCTGTCCGTACAGGTGCACCGGCAGCACCGCCTTCGTGCGCGCGGTGACGGCCTCGGCGACGCGGGCCGGGTCGATGTTGAGCGTGTCCTCCCGGACGTCGACGAAGACCGGCGTCGCGCCGGTGTGCACGATCACGTTCGCGGTCGCGGGCCACGTGATCGGGGTCGTGATCACCTCGTCCCGCGGCCCGATCCCGAGGGCGACGAGCGCGAGGTGGAGGGCGGCGGTCCCGGACGCGAGCGCGAGCACGTGCTCCGCCTCGAGGTACTCGGCGGCCCGCCGCTCGAGCTCGGCCGCCGACGGGCCGGTGGTCAGCCAGCCCGACCGGAGCGTCGCGGCGACCGCGGCGATCTCCTCCTCGCCGATCGCGGGCGGCTGGAAGCCCAGCGTCGTGGCCCGGCGGTGGGTGACGTCGGTCACGACGGCGAAGCGTACTCACGCCTCCGACGGAGGCTCGGGGCAGGGCAGGCGCTCGAACGCGATCGTCTCGTCGCCTCCGCCCGCCACGATCCGGCCGGCGGCGACGTCGCGGCTCGCCCGCGCCGGTCGGCACCGCGACGACCGGCAGGGCGTCGCCTCACGGATGCGTCTGCAGCAGCTCGTCCGGCGTCGCGATCTCGAAGCGCACCGCGTCCGCCGCCGCGGCGGCACGCCGGAGCGCCTCCTCCCGCGACGCGCCGACGGCGAGGACGGCGCCCGCCCGATCCGCGCCGCGGCGGAGGGGGCCGAAGACGAAGCCGGGGCGCCGGTAGACGCGGACGAGCTCGACCCCGGGCAGCGCCAGCGCGTCCTCCACCCCCAGCACGTCGGCGAGCGGGCCCGGAGGCGGGACGAGGAAGCGCACGCACGCCCCGCCCGCGCGCGGCCGCGGGACGAGCGCGTCGTCGTCGATCTCCT
>JBLNEO010000005.1:0-14269 GCA_050262775.1 Pseudomonadota bacterium
CGCGGGCCGGCCCCCCCCGCCCGGGCGGGGGGGGGCCCCCCGCCCCCCCCCCCCCCCCCCCCCGCCGGCTAGCGGTCGTACGGCTGGTTGAACGAGCCCGGCGCGTGGATCGCGATCAGGCGGCTCGTCCCCGCGCCCGCGCGCGGCTGATCCTGGATCGACAGGTACAGGAGCCGGTTGTCGTTCGAGAACCACGGCCCCGTCGGCTCCGCGCCGCCGGGGAGGTTCGCGAACAGGAGCATGTTCTCCGACCCCGACCGGTTCCGCGGCAGCAGCCAGATCTGGTTGATGCCGCCCGTCGCCGGGTTCGCGCGGAAGTCGCCGCTCGAGTGGTCCTCCATCAGGAGCAGGTCGCCCGCGTCGGTGTAGCGGAGGTTGTCGGGGCGCGAGAGGCGTGCCCAGTCGCCCTCGACGAGGATCGACCCGTACACGACGCCGCCCCGGTCCTGGAACGTCCAGATGCGGCCGGGATCGGCGCCGGCGCTCGACTCGCTCATCGTCAGCTCGTTGCCGCCCGTCCCCGTGGACGACGCGCTCGCGACGATGCCCTCGTGCTTGACGAAGCCCCACGTCGCCGGCTGGTAGCCGCGGGAGCGCATGTCGGTGTCGGGATCGTTCGGGTTCAGCGGCCCGATCCACGTTCCCGTCATCGTCGCCTTGCTGAAGGCGAGGCCGTAGAGCGAGCCCGTCGTGAGGTCGCTGTGCCGGTCCGGGACGAACTTGTAGAGGAACCGGGCGTCGCCGCGGTCGTCCGTCAGGTACCACGCGCCGTTCGCGTAGGCCTCCTGCTCGTGGCTGAAGCGGCCCATCCCGGTGAGCTTCGTCTGCGCGCCGGTGGCCGGGTCGATCTCCCACACCCAGCCCGAGCGCCGCTCCGGGTCGACGATGAACGGGAACTCCTCGTTGACGAGGATCGTGTTCCACGGCGTCACCGCGCCGGCGCAGAGGTCGTGCAGGCCGGTCGTGATCAGCTGACGGTCGAGGACCGTCGTCCCGTCCCGGCCGAGCAGCAGGCGCGAGATGGAGCCCGTCCCGTCCGAGTCGCCGTCGTCGACGGTTGCCTGCTCGTCGACGGCGCACTTGCCGGCGTCGCCCTGGAAGTCGCCGGGCCGCGGCTCCGTCAGCTCGTGCCCGCTCAGCAGCCACGTCTCGCCGCCGGGCGCGTTGAACGCGAAGTTCGCGTCGAAGTCGTCCGGCATCGGGAACGTCAGCCCGGACTCCGTCGAGCGGACGGAGTCGCTGCACGAGTCGGCGAGCAGCGTGTACGAGTAGCCCGCGGGCAGGTTGATGATCCCGTTCGGGTCCGTGACCGGCGGCCCGATCGGTGCAGCGGCCGCAGCCGCCGCCGCAGCGAGCGCGGCGACGGCGAGCGTCACCGCCAGTATGAGACGGCGCACCAATTCTCCCCCTTCGGTCGAATGTGAACGGCGAACAGCCTAGACGGCCCGGAGCAGCAGCTCGAGGAGGACCTGCGGGTCGCGCCGGACGCGCTCGCCGGTCCCGGTGCGCGCGTCGCGCTTGACGAGCTCGAGCGCGCGGGGGTCGCTGAGCGGCGCGAGGCGCCCGTCGCGGATCAGCGCCTCGTCGACGCCGCCGAGCCGGCCCCCGTACGTCGTGTAGACGGGGACGCCGAGCGCGACGGCCTCGCGGTTCATCGTGCCGCCCGCCGACACGACCACGTCGGCGAGGGCGATCAGGCTCTGCGCGTCGACGGCGTGCTCGGGGAGGACGACGGACGGCAGGTCGAGCCGCCGCACGTACTCGCGCTGCTCGTCGGTGCGGGGGATGACGACGGCGTGGACGTCCTCGCGCGTGCCGAGGAACTCCAGCGTCTGCGGGAAGAGCGGGTTCGAGTGCCGGTGGTAGAGCGACACGTCGGGCGGCGGGCGCAGCACGACGACGACGCGGCCGTCGTCGACGCCGAGGCCCTCGAAGGCGCTGCGGTCGGGCTCGAAGTCGGCGAGGTAGTACTCCTCCTTCAGGCCGGGGTAGCGCAGGAGCTTGTCCCCCGTTGCGCCGTACCGGGCGAGCCGCTCGGGCGGGATCGCGTCGGGGACGACGACCTTCGTCGCCGCCCGGCAGCCGAGCTGGTGCTGGAGCCACGCCCACTCGTAGTCGAACGTCGTCGAGCTCGGGATCCCGAGCCGGCGCGCCGTCATCGTCAGCTCGTGCGAGCCGTGCGCGAGCGCGACGTCGAATCCGCGGCCCTTCGCCCAGCGGCGAAGCGCGCGGAGGCGCCCGGCCATCGCCTGCGCCTTCGCGACGCGGGAGCGGCCGCCGTGCCGCCCGATCACCTCGGCGTCCATGCCGTGGCTCCGGATCAGCTCGAGCGTCTGCGCGTAGTCGCGCGTCGTGATCTCCACCTCGTCGCCGCGGGCGCGCATGCGCTCGACCAGCGGCCGGAACACGAGCGGATGGGCGCTCGCCGTCATGTCGATCCACACGCGCATCAGCGGAGTGCCAGCACCTCGGGCACGCGCACCGGCCCGGGTGCCCGCTCGACGTGCGCCTCGTGCCAGAGCGTGAACGACAGCAGCCCCCAGAGCTGCCGCGAGAGGTCCTCGCGACCGGCGACGTGGTCGTCGAGCAGGCGCGTCACGGCGCGCGGCGCGAACCATCCCTGACGTCGCAGCGTCTCCGGCGAGAGGACGTCGCGCGCGAACGGCTCGAGGTCGCCGCGGAGCCAGGCGGCGGCCGGGATGGAGAAGCCGCGCTTGCGGCCGCGGACGACCGCCTGCGGCAGGAGCGGCGCGGCCGCCGTGCGCAGGAGCACCTTCTTGGCCAGCCCGCGGACGCGGAGGCGACGCGGCAGCGCGTGCGCGAGGTCGGCGACGACGGCGTCGCAGAAGGGGACCCGCGCCTCGAGCGAGTGCGCCATCGAGGCGCGGTCGGTCTTCGTCAGCTGGTCGGCGACCATGAGGATGCCGAGGTCGACGTCCTGGAGGCGCGCGAGCAGCTCTGCGCCCTCCGTCTCCGCGAAGCGCGCGCGCAGGAGGTCGACCGGGTCGAACGCCGTGCGGCGTCCCGTCAGCTCGGCCCGCACGTCGGGGGCGAAGATCTCCTTCCAGCCGTGGTGCCGCTCGAGCGGCGGCAGGTGCGCGGCGCGGACGAAGCGCTTCGCCCGGTAGTCGAAGCTGAGCTTCCGGTCGGACGCCGGCAGCCGCTCGACGAGCGGGCGGGCGAGCCGCGCGAGGGGCGCCGTCCGGAGCGCGAGCAGGTCGGCCGCGTACGTGTAGTAGCCGCCGAACAGCTCGTCGCCGCCCTCGCCGGAGAGCGCGACCTTGACGTGCCGCGACGCGAGCTCCGAGACGAGGTACGTCGGCAGCGCCGACGAGTCCGCGAACGGCTCGTCGAAGGCCTCCGCGAGCGCCGGCAGCAGTCGCGCGGCGTCCGGGCGGAGGACGAGCTCGTGGTGGTCCGTGCCGTAGCGCTCCGCGACGAGGCGCGCGTCCGCCGTCTCGTCGAACGAGCCCTCCTCGAAGCCGATCGAGAACGTCCGCACCGGCTCCGCCGTCTCCTGCGCCGCGAGCGCCGCCAGGAGGCCGGAGTCGACGCCGCCCGAGAGGAGGACGCCGACCGGGACGTCCGACACGAGGTGCGCGCGCACCGAGTCGCGGAGCCGGTCGCGGAGCTCGGCGGCGAGCACGTCCTCCGGCTCGTCGCGAACGGCGTCGGTGCGCACCGGTGCCGGCCGGGCGAACCGCTCGATCCGGACGCGCCCGTCCTCCCACACCAGCAGGTGCCCGGGCGCGAGCTTCCGGATGCCGCGGAAGATCGAGAGCGGATGGGGGATCGCGTTGAACGCGAGGAACGCCTCGAGCGCGTCGAGGTCGAGCTCGGCGCGCGGGAACGCGCGCAGCTCCGACGCGAAGCGCAGCTCCCCGCCGGCCTCCGACCAGTAGAGCGGCTTGATCCCGAAGCGGTCGCGCGCCAGCAGGAGCCGCCGTCGACGCGCGTCCCAGAGCGCGAGCGCGAACATCCCGCGCAGCCGCTCGACGAACCGCTCGCCCCACTCCTCGTACGCGTGCGCGTGCACCTCCGTGTCGCAGCGCGTCGCGAACCGGTGCCCGGCCCGCTCGAGCTCGCGGCGGTGCCGCTCGTGGTCGTAGATCTCGCCGTTCTGGACGACGACGACGCTCCCGTCCTCGTTCGCGAGCGGCTGGTCGCCGTGCTCGAGGTCGATGATCGACAGGCGCCGCGCGGCGAGCGCCACGCCGTCGTCGAGGAACGAGCCGTCGGCGTCCGGCCCGCGGTGGACGAGCGTCCGGCTCATGGCCTCGAGCTGTGCCGGGTCGACGGTACCGCTCCCCGGCGCGATCCCGCAGATCCCGCACATCGGGCCGAGTCTAGAGACGGGGGCGTTCGGTAGCGTCGGCCCGTGGAGCTGACGTCCCACGAGGTGTGGCAGCTCTTCGGCCTGCTGCTCGCGGCGGCCGTGCTGCTCGTGCTCGTCCCGGTGCTCTCGACGCCGTACCCGATCCTGCTCGTGCTCGGGGGGCTCGCGATGGGCCTCGCGCCGGGTCTCCCGGAGGTCGAGCTGCCGCCCGACCTCGTGCTCATCGCGTTCCTGCCGCCGCTCCTCTACGCGGCCGCCTTCTACACCTCGCTGCGCGAGCTGCGCGCGAACGTGCGCCCGATCGGGCTGCTCGCGGTCGGCCTCGTCGGCGCGACCACGGTCGGGGTCGCGGCCGTGGCGCACGCGATCGTCCCGGACCTGACGTGGGCGGAGGCCTTCATCCTGGGCGCGGTCGTGTCGCCGACGGACCCGATCGCGGCGACGTCGATCGCGCACCGGCTGGGCGTCCCACGCCGCGTGGTCGTCGTGCTCGAGGGCGAGAGCCTCGTCAACGACGCGACCGCCCTCGTCCTCTACCGCACGGCCGTCGCCGCGGCCGTCGGCGGCGCGTTCTCGCTCTCGCACGCCGGGCTGCGGATGATCGCCGGCGCGGCCGGCGGGATCGCGATCGGGCTCGCCGTCGGCTTCGTGATCCGCGAGGTGCGTCGGCGGATCGACCACCCGCAGGCCGAGATCGGGCTCGCGCTGCTCACGGGCTACCTCGCATACCTGCCCGCGGAGGCGCTCGACGCGTCGGCGGTGCTGGCGGCGGTCACGGCGGGGATCTTCGTCGGGTGGTACGCCCCGGTGCTGACGACGCCGGCGCTGCGCCTCCAGGGCGCGGCCTTCTGGGACGTGTTCGCGTTCGTCCTCAACTCGGTGCTGTTCGCGCTCGTCGGGCTGCAGCTGCCCCAGGTGCTCGACGTCGTGCGGACGGAGGAGGCCGAGACGATCGTGGCCGCGTCCGTCGGGGTCTGCGCCGCCGTGATCCTCATCCGGATCGCGTGGGTGTTCCCGTTCACGTACCTCCCGCGCGCGCTCGCGCCGCGGATCCGCCGCGCCGACCCGTCTCCGGCGTGGCAGAACGTGGCCGTCGTCTCGTGGGGCGGCATGCGCGGCGCCGTCTCCCTCGCGGCGGCGCTCGCGATCCCGCTCGAGGTGCCGCACCGCGAGCTGCTGATCTTCCTCACCTTCGTCGTCATCCTCGTGACGCTCGTCGGGCAGGGTCTCTCGCTCGCGCCGCTGATCCGGTTCCTCGGGGTGGCCGAGGACGGGGCGGCGGGGCGCGAGGACGCGAAGGCGCGCGTGCTCGCCGCCGGGGCGGCGCTCGCGCGGCTCGACGAGCTCGAGTCGGAGGCGTGGGTGCGCGAGGACACCGCGGGGCGTCTGCGCGGCCTGTACGGGTTCCGGCGCGAGCGGTTCTCGGGGCGCCTCGACGGGACGCGCGCCGAGGTGGAGGAGCAGTCGCAGGCCTACCAGCGGCTCCGGCGGGAGCTCCTCCAGGCCGAGGAGGACGAGGTGATCCGGCTGCGCGGCGTCGGCGTCATCGCCGACGACGTCATGCACCGCGTCCTGCGCGACATCGCGCTCGAGGAGCAGCGGCTCGACGCGGAGGCCTAGCCGCCCCGGCCGACCACGCCCCGCACGGACTGCCGGAGGACGCGCCAGGCCGTCGCCGCGAGCACCCGCAGGTACAGGCGCACGGACCGGTCGGCGATCCACTCGAGGTCGTGCGCGAGCTTCTCCGCCATCGACGTCTCGTAGCCGCGACGCACCTGCGCGAACCCGGTGAGCCCCGGCCGCACCACGAGCCGCTGCCAGTACGCGGGGAGCTCCGCGGCCAGCTCCTCGAAGAAGCGCGGGCGGATCGGCCGCGGCCCGACGAGGCTCATGTCGCCCTTCAGCACGTTGAGGAACTGCGGGAGCTCGTCCAGCTGCGTCGCGCGGAGCCACCCGCCGATCGGCGTGAACTCGGCCCTCGTCCGCTCGACGAGCTCCGGGCCGAGGTACGGCCCGAGCCGCGCCTCCGCGCCGCGGCGCAGCGTGCGGAACTTCAGCATCGTGAAGATGCGGCCGCCCCGGCCGACGCGCTCCCCCCGGTAGAAGAGCGGGAGCCCGTCCGTGGCCGCGACGGCGACCGCGATCGGGAGCGACAGCGGCAGCGAGAGCACGAGGAAGACGAGCGAGAGCACGACGTCGAGCACGCGCAGCTCGACGTCCCGCACGCGGCGCGGCGCCTCCTGCGTCAGGCGCTCGTAGCGCCCGGCGAGCGTCTCCTCCGGCACGGCGCGATGCTACTGGCGCGTGGACGGGATACGGGCTTCCCGTCGGGAGCGTGCGGTGGATCCCTGACCAGCGCGGGCGGGTGCCCTGGCATCCTGCGAGCCGTGGCTCAACGCACCCGCCTCCTCGTCATCGGCGCCGTCGTGGTCGCCGCGATCGTCGTCGCCGTCGTCGTCGCCGCGATCCTCACCTCCGGCGGCGGCGACGAGGCGCCGCAGGCCGGCGTCGAGCTTCCGGGCTCCGCCGAGACCCGTGCGCTCCTCCAGGGCATCCCCCAGAACGGCGCGGTCATCGGCGCGGCGGACGCGCCGGTGACGCTCGTCGAGTACGCCGACCTCCAGTGCCCGTACTGCGCGCAGTGGGCGACGAACGCGTTCCCGGATCTCGTCGAGCAGTACGTTCGCCCCGGGAAGGTGCGCATCGAGTTCCGCGGGCTGGCCTTCATCGGCCCGGACTCGGAGAAGGCGCTCCGGGCCGCGTACGCCGCCGGCGACCAGCGCAAGCTCTGGGAGGTCGTCGAGCTCCTCTACCAGCACCAGGGGACCGAGAACACCGGCTGGGTGACCGACGACCTCCTGTCCGCGGTCGCGACGAGCGCCCCGCTCGACGAGGCTCCCTGGCGTGACGCGTTCGACTCGTCCGCCGTCGACACGGCGATGCAGGCGTCGGCCTCCGCGGCCGAGACCGCGGGCATCCGCTCGACGCCGTCGTTCCTCGTCGGCCCCACGGGGGGCACGCTCGAGCGCGTCGAGGTGCAGAGCCTCGACGCCGCGGGCCTGCAGCCGGCGCTCGACGACGCCCTCGCCGCGGCCCGGTGACGGACGTCGTCGCGACCACGCTGGCGCTGCTCGCGGTCGCGCTCCAGGTCGTCGTCGGGGCCTTCCTCCTCGTCGCGCTCCTCTCGACCGTGTGGGCGCCGGCGCGCCGCGCGCGTGACGCCGTCCGCGCCCTCCTCGCGGGCACGGAGCTCGCGCTCGCCTGGGTCGTCGCGCTCACCGCGACGCTCGGCAGCCTCTACTTCTCGGAGATCGCGGACTTCATCCCGTGCGAGCTCTGCTGGTTCCAGCGGATCGCCATGTACCCGCTCGCGCTCGTCCTCTTCCTCGCAGTCGTGTCCCGCGACCGGCGCGGCGCCTACTACGCGCTGCCGCTGCCGCTCGTGGGCGCGGCGGTCGCGGCGTACCACGCCCTGATCGAGTGGTGGCCGCAGCTCGAGCCGTCGGGCTGCACGATCGGCGTCCCGTGCTCGACGAAGTGGATCGAGGAGCTCGGGTACGTGACGATCCCCGTGCTCGCGCTCACCGCGTTCGCAACGATCGCGACCCTGCTCGTGCTGGCCCTCCGCCCACTGTCCGACCGATAAGCTCGGCTTATGGACACACGCCAGCTCGCCGCGTTCTGCAGCGTCGTGGAGCTGCGCAGCTTCTCCCAGGCGGCCGAACGTCTCGGCGTCACGCAGCCTGCGGTCAGCCTGCAGATCCGCTCGCTCGAGCAGCGCATCGGCACGCAGCTCCTCGACCGGTCGGGCCGGCGCGTCGAGCCGACGGAGGCGGGGCTGGCGCTCTACCGCGGCGCGCAGCGGCTCCTCGCGCTGGAGGAGCAGCTCCTCGACCAGGTCGTGTCGGAGCGCGACGGGACGCTGCGCGGGCGCCTCGAGCTCGGCGCGTCCTCCGGGCCGAGCGAGACGGTTCTGCCGCTCCTGCTGTGCGAGTTCCGCGAGCGGAACCCCGAGGTGCGCGTGGCACTCGTGGTCTCGGACACCCAGACGGTGGTCGACCGCGTCGCCCGGCGGGAGCTCGAGCTGGGCGTCGTCGGCGCCGCGCGGCGCCATCGCTCCGTCTCGTTCGAGCCGTTCCTCCGCGACGAGGTCGTCCTCGCCTGCCCGCCCGCGCACCGGTTCGCCGGCCGCACCGCGACGCTGGACGAGCTGCGCGCGGAGCCGCTGATCCTGATGCAGGAGGGCGCGGGGGTGCGGCAGGTGATCGAGGACGAGCTTCGCGGGGCAGGCGTCCGCCTGCGGGACCTCGACGTGGTGCTCGAGCTCGGGCTCCAGGAATCGGTGCGCAGCGCCGTCCGCGCCGGCTACGGGGTGACGTTCATCTCGCGGTCGGCGATCGAGGCCGACCTCGCGTCCGGCACGATCGCCGAGGCGCGCGTCGAGGGGCTCGAGCCGGCGCGCGAGATCTCGCTCGTGCGCGCGTCCGGACGCGTGACCACCCGCGTGGCGCAGGCGTTCGTCGAGTTCGCGCGCGAGCGGCTCGCGTGAGGCCCGTCGTGCGGTTCGGCGCGGGGTCGCTCGCCGAGCTGTCCGCCGTCGCGGAGGAGGTCGGCGTGCGGCGGCCGGTGCTCGTGACGTCGGAGCGGTGGCGCGCGCGGGTGGCGGACGCCGCGCTCGCGGGGGCGTACACGGGCGTGCGGTCGCACTCCCCGGTCGAGACGGTCGAGGCGGCGGTGGCCGCGGCGGCCGACGCGGACGCCGACGCCGTCGTCGGCCTGGGCGGCGGCAGCGCCGTCGACACGGCGAAGGCCGTCTCGGCGCGCCTGGAGATCCCGGTGATCGCCGTCCCGACGACGTACGCCGGCGCGGAGTGGACGCCCTACTTCGGCATGCGCGACGAGGCGGCGCGGCGCAAGGGCGGCGGTACGGGCGCGACCACCGCCGCCGCGATCTACGACCCCGAGCTGACGCTCGGACTGCCGGTCGAGCTCACCGTCGGCACGACGCTGAACGCGCTGGCGCACGCGGCGGAGGCGTTCTACGCCGTCGGCCGCGGTCCGCGTGCCGAGCGCCATGCGTTCACCGGCGCGCGGGCGATCGCGTACGCCCTGCCGCTCGTCGTCGACCGGCCGGACAGCCTCTACGCGCGCGCCCGCCTGCTCGAGGGAGCCATGCGGGCCGCGCAGGCGCTCGCCGCGGGCGGGCTCGCGCTCGCGCACGCGATGGCGCAGGCGCTCGGCGGCCGCTACGGGGTCGCCCACGGCGCCGCGAATGCGGCGGTGCTGGCGCCGGTGCTGCGGTTCAACGAGCAGGCCGTGCCGGAGGCGGTCGGGGCGCTCGCGGAGGCGATGGGCGTCGCCGACGCGCCCGCGGAGGTCGAGCGGCTCGCGGCGCTCGGCGGGCTCGGCCACCTCCGGCGTCTCGACGTGCCCGAGGAGGAGCTCGGCGCCGTCGCCGCGGAGGCCGCGGCACGGCCCGGTGCGCGTGCGAACCCGCGGGCGGCGTCGGCCGAGGAGGTGGCCGCGCTCTTCCGCGCGGCCTGGTAACTCGTCCCGAAGGGACACTTCCGCGCGAGGGGCGTGCCAGCGACGATGGGCTGGTGCACCTCCGGCGCACATCCGGCACGCCGGCGGCACACCTCGTATCGGCCGAGACCCTACCCTCGAGAGCACGCCCCCCTGCGACGGCACGACCGTCACGCGCACGTCGTTCGCGGGCCACGGCGGCACAGGAGCCGCCGTCCTCGGCAACTCGTGCTCAGGAGGTGCGACGTGAAGGTCCTCGTTTCCGTGCTCGTCGCGGCGCTCGCACTCGCGTCCGCCGCGGCTGCGGCGCCCCCGGCGAAGTCACCGCCCTCGTACGACGACGTCTTCGGCGGCGCGAAGCTCGAGCTGGCCCACCGGCAGGTCGACAAGGCGGAGGTCCCGGCGCGGACCGAGGCGGACCGGCTCGCGCTCGCGGTCGCCGCCACGTGCTGGTACCAGCGCGTCCAGCTCGGCAACAGCGGCTGGTGGGGCTCGTGGACGCTGTGGCAGACGAACTACTGGTGCGGCACCGGCGTCAGCGGGATCATCACCTACCGCAGCACCAACCAGGGGCAGTCCTCCACGGGGTTCTGCTCCCCGACCGCTCCCGCGCAGTCGTACGCCGTGAACGGGTACGTCGGCTACTGGTTCGTCGACCTGAAGACGCAGGGCAGCTTCAACTGCTCGATCGCCGGCATCGGCTACAACGGCTCGCCCTGGTTCATCGTCCGCTACACGTCGTGGGGCAGCGTCACGCCATACGCGTGGGACAGCTGACGTGCGGGAGACGGCCCGTCGAAGCGCCGCCGTCGCCCTCGGTCTCGTCGTCGCGTTCGTCGTGGTCGTCCTGCTGGCCGTGCTCGTGCGACCGCTCGTGGACCGTGCCATCTTCGGCGATGGCACCGTCACGGTTCACGGGCCGTCGCGCGGGCGGCCGCCCTCGGCGGTTCCGCGCCCGGGGGCTAGGCCGACGCGGCCTGCATCGCCGCGACGACGCGGCGGAGGCTGACGACGCCGACGAGGCGTCCGTCGTCGACGACCGGCAGGTGACGGAAGTTGCGGTCGAGCATCAGCTCCGAGGCCTCGTCGAGCGAGGTGTCGGGTGGCACGGTGACGGGATCATCGGTCATCCATTCCCGCACGCGCGCGTCGGACGTGTGCACCCGTCCGGCCATCGCCCGCATCAGGTCCCGCTCGGTCAGGATCCCGATGAGCCGGCCGTAGTCCATGACGACGACGGCGCCGCCCTTCTTCTCCTCGACCATCCGCTCGGCCACCTCGCCGAGCGTGTCCTCCGGCGCGACGGTGATGAACTCGGTGCGCATGGCGTGGGCGACGGCGGCCATGCCGTCGAGTCTACTGCACGCTCAGCACGGGCCGGCCGTCGCCGCGCCGCCGGGACCCGCCACGTGGAGCGCGCCCGCCTGGAGGCAGTACGACGCCACGTCGGCGCGGACGACGACAACCCCTGCGACGCCCGGTGCCGCGCCGCCGTACGTCCCGGTCTGGGCGCGGACGGCCTCCATCGCCAGGGCGGCCTGGCCGAGCGCGGCCGCGGCCGCCGTGTCGGCCGCCGCCTGCGTCGCGGTGAGCCCGCCGGAGCCGTCTGCACCCGCCGAACCGAGTTGCACGGTGAGCAGCCAGCCGCCGACGGCGAGCGCGACGAGCAGGGACAGGAGTCCGAGCAGACGTGTCACGGCTCTTCCATCGGCATCTCCACCGGGTTACTCGAATAACACCCCCTTATGACTAGAATTACGGTTCGGTGGTAGCATCCGGCCGTGGCCGGAACCGCGGACGTCGACGTGCTCGTGATCGGGAGCGGTGCCTCCGGCCTCGCGGCCGCGGTGTCGGCGCAGCGTGCGGGGGCGCGGACGGCGATCGCGACCAAGGGCACGATCCAGGCCTGCAACTCCGCGAAGGCACAGGGCGGCATCCAGGCCTCCTTCGGCGCCGACGACTCCCCCGAGCAGCATGCCGAGGACGTCTGGCGCAGCTCGCACGAGACGGCCGACCGTCGCCTCGTCGAGGCGCTGACGGGCGACGCGCAGAGCGCGATCCACTGGCTCGAGGAGCTGGGCGTCGAGTTCACGCGCGACAACGGCGGCTACCGCCTCGCCCGCTGCGGCGGCGCGTCGGCGAAGCGCCTGCTCCAGGTCGGCGACCGGACGGGGCACGCGATCACGAAGGCGCTGCGCGAGGCGTGGCAGGCCGGCGACGGCACGACGCTTCCCAACAGCCCGCTCGCGGCGCTCGAGCCGTCGGCGCACGGATGGCGCGCGCGCGTCGGGGACGCCGATGTCGAGGCGGGCGCCGTCGTCCTCGCCGCCGGCGGCCGGTGCTACGCCGTCGCGACCGAGCGCGGCGAGCTCTCGACCAACCACCCGAACGCGACCGGCGAGGTGACGCGGATCGCGCTCGACCTCGGCGCGGAGGCGCGCGACCTCGACGCGCTCCAGTACCACCCGAACGGCGGCGCGTGGCCGGAGAACATGCAGGGGTACTCGATTCCCGAGACGACGCGCGCCTACGGCGCCGTGCTGCTCAACGCCGACGGCGAGGAGTTCACCGACTCGCTCGGGCCGCGCGACACCGTGTCACAGGCGATCTTCGACGAGGTCGAGAAGGGCAAGGGCGTGCAGACGCCGGACGGCCGTCCGGCGGTCCTCCTCGACACGACGCGCATCAGCGAGGCCGACGCCGAGGTGTCGCTGCCGTACATGCTGCGCCGGTACCGCGGCACGGGCATCGACCCGCTGCGCGAGCCGATCCTGACCTACCCCGTGCTCCACTACCAGAACGGCGGCCTCGTCATCGACACGAACGCCGAGACGACGCTCGAGGGGCTCTACGCGTGCGGCGAGATCGCCGGGGGCACGCACGGGAGGAACCGCATGATGGGCAACTCGCTCCTCGAGTGCGTCGTCTTCGGACGCCGCGCCGGCAAGGCAGCCGCGACGAGAGCGAAGGCATGAGCATCTGCGCTACGCGCCCGTGGCACACGCCCCGGGCCACTCGGAGAAGGAGCAAATGACCACAGTCGCAACCGATCTCCAGCAGGCCGTGGAGGACGCCGCCGCCTACCTCTACGTCTGGTCGCTGAAGGACATCCCGCAGGACCTGCGCGACGCGCTCGCGGCGGCGCGCGACCGCGAGACGAGCGTGCCGGGCAAGCGCGTCCTCGAGATCATCCACCGCAACGTCTCGATCGCGGACGAGCAGAAGAACCTCGTCTGCCAGGACACGGGCATCGCCGTCTACCACGTGAGGGTCGGCGAGCACTTCCCGCTCCACCCCGCGCGCATCTACGAGAGCCTGCGCGACGGCACCGCCCGCGCGACGGTCGAGCACCCGCTGCGCTCGAACACGGTGCACACGCTGACGCGCGAGAACACGGGCCCGAACATCGGCTACCGCGTCCCGATCGTCCACTGGGACTTCGAGCCCGACTGGGACGGGCTCGACGTGAAGTGCGTGCCGAAGGGCTCCGGCTCCGAGAACATGAGCTTCCTGAAGATGTGCGTCCCCGCCGACGGGGTGAAGGGGATCAAGCAGTTCGTGCTCGAGTCGATCGTCGGTGCAGGCGGCAAGCCGTGCCCGCCCGGGATCGTCGGCGTCGGTATCGGCGGCTCGGCCGACTACGCCATGCACCTGGCGAAGGACGCGATCATGCGGCCGATCGGCACGCGCAATCCCGACCCGCTCGTCGCCCGGCTCGAGGACGAGCTCTACGAGCTCCTCAACGAGACGGGCATCGGCCCGATGGGGCTCGGCGGCGACGTCACCGTGCTCCAGTGCCACATCGAGCACGCGGACACCCACATGACCCTGAACCCCGTCGCCGTCAACTACCAGTGCTGGGCGGCGCGACGCGCCTCGGCGCACATCGGACCCGACGGCGCGATCGAGTACGACCGGGAGGCGTGATGGCATTGAAGGAAGTGACGTTCCCGATCACGGACCCGCAGGACGTGCTCGACCTCCGCGCCGGCGACGAGGTGCTCGTGCAGGGCCACATCATCGGGATCCGCGACCGGACGCAGATCCGGATCTTCGACCACGGCCAGACGCCGCCGATGGACCTGAACGGCGCCTTCCTCCTCCACACCGCCCCGAACGTGCGCAAGGTCGGCGAGGGGCGCTACGAGAAGATCTGCATCGGCACGACGACGAGCGCCCGGATGGTGCGGTTCACCGAGCCGCTGGGCGCGCAGTACGGCGTGCGCGCGATCTGCGGGAAGGGCGGGCTGCCGGACGAGGCGATCGAGCCGATGCAGCGGCTCGGGATGGTCTACTTCGCGATCGTCGGCGGCGCGGCGGCGCTCGAGACGACCCAGATCGAGGAGATCGAGGAGGTCGCCTGGGAGGAGCTCATGCCCGAGTGCCTCTGGAAGTTCCGCGTCAAGG
>JBLNEO010000006.1:0-25509 GCA_050262775.1 Pseudomonadota bacterium
TTCCGGCTCCTCAGCGCGTGCGGCTGGGACTGGGCGTCGGCATTGCTGCTCGCGGTCGACGTCGAGCTCCCCGCGGACGAGGCGGCCGCCCTGGCGCCGCCCGTCCCGACGCCGCTCGTCCTCCAGTAGCGGCTACACGGGGACCGAGAACGCGCGGCGGATTCCGCGCAGGCGCGTCTCGCTGTCGCGGAAGACGTCGACGACGTCGGGGTCGAACTGCCGCCCCGACTGCGCCACGATCTCGGTCGCCGCCGTCTCCCAGCTCATCGCGCTGCGGTACGGCCGGTCGGACGTCATCGCGTCGAGCGCGTCCGCGACGGCGAAGATCCGGGCGCCGAGCGGGATCTCGTCGCCGCCGATCGCGTCCGGGTAGCCGCCTCCGTCCCACCGCTCGTGATGCGACCGCACGATCTGCAGCCCCTCGCCGCGGAGGAACGCGACGTCGCCGAGCATCTGCTCGCCGAGGGTGGTGTGGGTCTCCATCTGCAGGCGCTCCTGGTACGTGAGCGGCCCGGGCTTGAGGAGGATCCGGTCGGGGATCCCGATCTTGCCGACGTCGTGGAGGAGGAAGCCGTACTCCGTGCTCGCGTCGGCGGCGAGCCGCGGCTCGATCGCGGCGGCGAGCTCGAGCGCGTAGGCCTGCACGCGCTGCGAGTGCGCGCGCGTGCCGGTGTCCTTCGTCTCGAGCGCGGCGGCGAGCGCCGACACCGTCTCGCGGTAGGCCGCCTCGAGCAGCACGCGCTGCCCGCGCTCGAGCTCCAGCATGTGCCGCAGGTCGCGCGCGTAGAGCATCAACTGCTCCTCCTCGCCCTGGCGCTTGCTCGCGCGGAACGGCACGCCGTACAGGCCGCCGGCCAGCCGCTCGGTCACCGCGAGCAGCTCGAGCGGGCTGAACGGCTTCGGCACGAACGCGTCGGCTCCGGCCGCGGCGGTGGCGCCGCTCCCGATCGAGCCGGTGAGCAGTACGACCCCGATCTCGGCCGTCTCGGGGTCGTCCTTCAGCGACCGGCAGAGCTCGAGACCCGACTCGCCCGGCATGTGGACGTCCAGGACGATCACGTCCGGGCGGCTCTGCGCGATCGCGCGGCGTGCCGCGGCCGCGTCCCAGGCCTCGGTCACCTCGATGTCGAAGCTCTCGAACGTCGCTCGGATGAGCGCCCGAAGCCCTGCGTCGTCGTCGACGAGGAGGAGTTGCACCGTCCGGAAGTCCCCCCGGTGGAGTGGTCTCTGACTTCTGTCGGTGCCGCAGCCGTCGGACTTTAGCCGTACGCGAAGAATCCGCGGCCGGACTTGCGGCCCAGGCGCCCGGCCTGGACGTACTGGCGGAGGAGCGGACAGGGGGCGTACTTCGGGTCGCCGAGCCCCTCGTGGAGCACCTCCATGATCGCCAAGCACGTGTCGAGCCCGATCAGGTCGGCCAGCGCGAGCGGGCCCATCGGATGGGCGAAGCCGAGCGTGGCGATCGTGTCGATGGCCTCCGGCTCCGCCACGCCTTCCATCAGCGCGTACGCGGCCTCGTTGATGAACGGCATCAGGATGCGGTTCGAGACGAAGCCGGGAAAGTCGCGCGCCTCCGCCGGGGTCTTCCCGAGCGCCTCGGCGAGCGCCACGATCGCGGCCGCGGTGTCGTCGGAGGTCTGCAGGCCGCGGATCACCTCGACGAGCTTCAGGACCGGCACGGGGTTGAAGAAGTGCATGCCGATCACCCGCTCGGGGCGGCCCGTCGACGCGGCGAGGCGCGTGATCGGGATCGACGAGGTGTTGGAGGCGAGAATCGCGCGATCGGGGAGGATGTCGTCCGCGCGCCGGAACAGCTCCTCCTTCACGGACGCGTCCTCGACGACGGCCTCGATCATCAGGTCGGCCGGCACGAGGCCGTCGACCGGCTCGACGCGCGCGAGCACCTCGTCCGGCTCGGCGCCGCCCTTCTCCGCCAGCTTCGCGAGGCTGCGTCGCATCGTCTCGAGCCCGCGCTCGGTCGCGCCGGGCGCGGCGTCGTGGAGCGAGACGCGGCGGCCGGAGGCGGCGACCACCTGGGCGATCCCTCCGCCCATCTGCCCGGCGCCGACGACGAGGACGTGCTGGAACTCCACGGCGCGGGAGGCTACCGTCCGCGAGGTGCCCCGCGCCGCAAACGGGATCTGGTACGACCGCGCCGGCTCCGGCGAGGCGGTCGTGCTGCTCCACGAGGCGGTCGTCGACTCGCGCATCTGGTCGCGCGTGCTCCCGACGCTCGCCGAGCGGTTCGACGTGATCGCGCTCGACCAGCGCGGGTACGGGCGGACGGAGGGCTGGGACGGCCCCTACTCGCAGGTCGACGACGTCGTCGGCGTGCTGGACGAGCTGGGGATCGCCGACGCCGCGCTCGTGGGCGCATCGCGCGGCGGGCGGATCGCGATCGACACGGCGCTGACGCGCCCCGAGCGCGTGGCGAAGCTCGCCCTCCTCGGGTCCGGGGTCGCCGGCCACCCGCTCCAGATCGAGGGGACGCCCGAGCAGGAGGCACGGTGGGAGGAGGCCGAGGCGCGCGGCGACGTCGCCGAGCTCGCCGAGCTGGACATGGAGATCTGGGCGCCGCTCGGCGCGGACGAGGAGCTGCGCGCGATGTTCCTCGAGAACGCGGAGGCGTCGAACGCGGACGACCCGGCCGTCCCGGTCGAGCCGCCGTCGGCGACGCGGCTCGGGGAGCTCCGCGTCCCGACGCTCGTCATGACCGGCGACCACGACCTCCCGGAGATCAACGAGGTCGGCGACCTGCTCGAGCGCGAGATCGCGGGGGCGCAGCGGGTCGTCGTCGCGAAGGCGGACCACATGATCCCGTGGCGCTCCCCCGAGCAGGTCTCGGCGGCGCTGATCGCGTTCCTCGACGGCTAGAGCCGGTCGAGCAGCGCGCGGTCGTGCTCGTACGTGAGCAGCGCGCGCGCCTCGTCGGGCGTGACCCAGCGCAGGTCGTCGACGCCGTCGAGCGGCCGCGGGTCCCCGTCCGCCTCCGCGAGGAAGTACGTCACCTGCTTCGGGCGCCCGTCCTCGAGCGGGTAGCGCGCCGCGCCGACACGGTCGCCGAGCCGGACGCGGAGGCCGACCTCCTCCTCGAGCTCGCGCACCGCCGCGGCCTCCTCGTCCTCCCCCGGCTCGAGCTTCCCCTTCGGAAAGCCCCAGTCGCCGTGCCTTTCGCGGTGGATCACGAGGACGCGGCCGTCGCGGACGACGAGCGCGCCGGCGGCGCGGACCACTAGACCTCGATCAGGAGCGCGTCGCCCGGCCCGCCGCCGGAGCAGATCGCGGCGAGGCCGAGCCCACCGCCGTTTCGCCGGAGCTCGTGCACCATCGTCCCGACGATCCGGCCGCCCGACGCGCCGATGGGGTGCCCGAGCGCGACGGCGCCGCCGTTCACGTTCACCCGCTCCTCGTCGGCGCCGAGCAGCCGCGTCGAGTTGAGCGAGACGGACGCGAACGCCTCGTTGATCTCGACGCGCTCCACGTCGCCGATCGTCTTCCCGGCCTTGCCGAGCGCGATCGCAGCCGCGTTCGCCGGTGTCCGGACGAGGTACGCGAACTCGTCGGCGACGTAGCCCTGCGAGACGATCGTCGCGAGGATCTCGAGGCCGCGCCGCTTCGCGAACTCCTCGGACGTGACGACGACGCACGAGGCCCCGTCGTTCACACCGGGCGCGTTGCCGGCGGTCGTCGTCCCCTCCGGGTCGAAGACGGGCTTCAGCTTCGCGAGCGACTCGAGCGTCGAGTCCCGCCGGATCCCCTCGTCCGCCGTCACGTCGCCGACCGGGACGATCTCGTCGTCGAACCGGCCGGCATCCTGCGCCGCCGCGGCCCGCTCGTGCGAGCGCAGCGCCCACGCGTCCTGCTCCTCGCGGCTGATCCCGAGCTCGCGCGAGACCATCGAGTTGTGCTGGATCATGTGCATCGAGTCGTAGGCGTCGGTGAGCCCGTCGAACACCATCGAGTCGATCAGCTCGCCGTTCCCCATCCGGTAGCCGAAGCGCGCCTTCGCGAGGAGGTACGGGGCGTTCGACATCGACTCCATGCCCCCGGTGACGATCACCTCATGGTCGCCGGCCCGGATCATCTGGTCGGCGAGCTCGACCGCGCGGATGGACGAGGCGCAGACCTTGTTGATCGTGTCCGCCGGCGTCTCCTTCGGGAGCCCGGCGCCGATCGCCGCCTGGCGCGCCGGCGCCTGGCCCGCGCCCGCCTGGAGCACCTGGCCCATCAGCACGTACTCGACCTCGCCGGGCTCGATCCCCGCACGCTCGATCCCCGCGCGGATCGCGATCGAGCCGAGCTCCGTCGCGCGGCGGCCGGCGAGGCCGCCGCCCAGCCTGCCGAACGGCGTGCGAACGGCCGAGACGATGACTGCCCGCGCCATGCCCCGGAGGGTATCCCTTGACGCCCGCGACGCGACGCGCCTACGCTGGAGCGCATGACGTGCCCGCTCCCGAACGACGGCTGGTGGTGGCGCCTCGGGCGGAGCGGGAGCGTGCGCTAGCCGACGCCGGCGCGTCGACACCCCGATCCGCCCGCCGCACGCGACCCGAGGAGGGTCGTCGTTCCGTTGCCGTGACCGTTTCCCCGACCGACATCCACACCGACCTCGTCACGCCGCTCGGCGCATACCTCCGGCTGCGCGCGGGGGCCCGCGCGTCGTTCCTGCTCGAGTCCGTGGAGCGCGGGCGCCTCGGCCGGTACTCCTTCGTCGGACGCGGGGAGCGGCTCGTCGACCTGGACGAGGCCGAGCGCGTCGGCGCGCCGGTCGTCGGCTACCTGGGCTACGACCACGTCGCGCGCCTCGAGCCGACCGTGACGCTCCCGAGCGAGGGGACCGCGTTCCCCGAGTCGCGCTTCGTCGTCGCCGACACGCTCGTCCGCTTCGACCACGTCGGCGGCGTCGCGGAGGTGCTCGCCGGGGATCCGCGGGAGATCGCCCGTGCGCTCGACGGCCCGCTGCCCGAGCTCGAGCCCGGCGGCGGCGCGTCCGGGCCGCTGCGCCGGTTCCCGGAGCAGGCGGCGTACGAGGAGAGCGTGCGGCGCGCGAAGGAGCACATCCGCCTCGGCGACGCGTTCCAGATCGTGCTCTCGCAGCGGGCGGAGCGGTCGACGAGCGCGTCGGCGCTCGACCTCTACCGCGCGCTGCGCCGCGTCAACCCGTCGCCGTACCTCTTCCTGCTGGAGCTCGGCGGGATCGCGCTCGTGGGATCGTCGCCCGAGACGCTCGTCAAGTGCGAGGCGGGCCGCGCCTCGGTGAACCCGATCGCGGGGACGACGTCACCGGGCGACGGCGACGCCGCCCGACTGCTCTCGTCCGAGAAGGACAAAGCCGAGCACGTGATGCTCGTCGACCTGGGCCGCAACGACCTCTCGCGCGTCTGCAAGGCGGGTACCGTGCGCGTCGAGCGGTTCATGGAGGCGGAGCGCTTCTCGCACGTGACGCACCTCGTGTCGGAGGTGGTCGGCGAGCTGCGCCCCGGGATCGGGCCGTTCGACCTCCTCCGGGCGACGTTCCCGGCGGGCACGGTGTCCGGCGCGCCCAAGGTGCGCGCGATGCAGCTCATCTCCGAGCTCGAGGGCCACCGGCGCGGCCCCTACGCCGGCGCCGTCGGCTACGCCCTGCCGGACGGCACGCTCGACACGTGCATCGCGATCCGGACGGTCGTCCTGCGAGACGGCGTCGCCTACCTCCGGGCGGGCGCGGGCATCGTCGCGGACAGCGACCCCGCGGCCGAGCACCGCGAATGCCTCGACAAGCTCGCGGCGATCGAGGCGGCGATCGAGCTCGCGGAGGCCGGCCGGTGATCCTGCTGATCGACAACTACGACTCGTTCACCTACAACCTCGCGCACCTGTTCGGCGAGCTCGGCGCGGAGGTGGTCGTGTACCGCAACGACGCGATCGACGCCGACGAGGCGGCGCGCCTGGCGCCGTCGCACCTCGTCGTCTCGCCCGGGCCCGGACGGCCCGCCGACGCAGGCGCCTCGATCGACATCCTCCGGCGGCTCGCGCCGACGACCCCGACGCTCGGCGTCTGCCTCGGCCACCAGGCGATCGTGGAGGCGTTCGGCGGCGAGGTCGGCCAGGCGCGCGAGCTCGTGCACGGGAAGGCGACGGAGGTCACCCACGACGGCCGCGGCGTCTTCGCCGGCCTGCCCGACCGGTTCGCGGCCGGCCGCTACCACTCGCTCGCGGCGACGCGGGTGCCGGACGTCCTCGAGGTGACGGCGCACGCCGCCGACGGCGAGGTGATGGGCGTCCGCCATCGGGCGCTGCCCGTCGAGGGCGTCCAGTTCCACCCCGAGTCGGTGCTGACCCCCGACGGCCCCGCGCTCGCGCGCAACTTCCTGGCGGCGCGGCCGTGATCCTGATCCAGCAGGCGCTGACGCGGGTCCTCGACGGGCACCACCTGACGCGTGCGGAGGCGCGCGAGGTGATGGGCGAGATCATGCGCGGCGAGGCCACGCCGGCACAGATCGGCGGCTTCCTCGTGGCCCTGCGCGCGAAGGGCGAGACGGCGGCGGAGATCGCCGGCTGCGCCGAGGCGATGCGCGAGCACGTGCTGCCCGTGCGCCCGTCCCGGGACGACCTCGTCGACACCGCTGGGACCGGCGGCGACGGTGCCAGCACGCTCAACATCTCGACGGCCGCCGCGCTCGTCGCCGCCGCCGCGGGCGCCGCCGTCGCGAAGCACGGCAACCGCGCCGTGTCGTCCGCGAGCGGCTCCGCCGACGTGCTCGAGGCGCTCGGGTTCGAGCTCGAGCTCGAGCCGGCACGCATCGCGGGGTCGATCGACGCGCTCGGCTTCGGGTTCATGTTCGCGCCGACGCACCACCCGGCGATGCGGCACGCCGCGCCCGTGCGCCGTGAGCTCGCGACGCGAACGGTCTTCAACGTGCTCGGCCCGCTGACGAACCCGGCGGGGGCGCGCGCCCAGGTCGTCGGCGTCTACGCGCCGGCGCTCGTGCGGACGATCGCGGACGTGCTCGCGCAGCTCGGCGCGCGGCGCGCGTTCGTCGTCCACGGCGCCCACGGGATCGACGAGCTGTCCCCGGCGGGACCGAACCTCGTCGCGGAGGTGGTCGACGGCGAGGTGCGCGAGCGCGAGATCGACCCGGTCGAGCTCGGCGTGCCGCGGTGCGCGCCGGAGGAGCTGCGCGGGGGGACGCCTGCGGAGAACGCGACGGCGATCCGCGCGGTGCTCGCCGGACGCGACGGCGGCGCGCGCAGCGCGATCCTCCTCAACGCCGCGGGCGCGATCGCCGCCGCGGGCCACGCGGCCGATCTGCGCGAGGGGCTCGAGCACGCGCGCGAAGCGGTCGACTCCGGCGCCGCCGCCGCCCGGCTCGAGCAGCTCGTCGCCTACTCTCGGGAACCGTGGGACGCTTCCGCGACGCCCTGAGCGCGCCGGGTCTCGGCGCGGTCGCCGAGCTCAAGCGGCGCTCTCCCTCCGCAGGCGACCTGCGGCCCGACGCGGACCCGGCCCGCATCGCGCCGGCGTACGCGCGCGCGGGCGCGGCTGCCGTCTCCGTCCTCGTCGACGAGCGCTTCGGCGGCACCTGGGACGACCTCCGCGCCGCGCGTGCGGCGTCGGACGTGCCGCTGCTGGCGAAGGGCTTCTTCTCGACGGACGAGCATCTCCGCACGGCGCGCGAGGCGGGCGCGGACGCGGCGCTCGTGCTGCTCCGCGACCTCGCCGACGACGAGGTCGCCCGCCTGCTCCGCGAGGCGGACGCGCTCGGCCTCGACACGCTCGTCGAGGCGCACGACCGGGCCGAGCTCGACCGCGCGCTCGCCCTCGGGGCGCCCGTGATCGGGATCAACGCCCGCGACCTGTCGACGTTCGCGATCGACCGCGAGGCCCAGCTCCGCCTCGTCGCCCGCGCGAGGGAGACGCGTGTTCCGGAGCCGGGACGTCCGCTCGTCGTCGCCGAGAGCGGCGTCCACTCACGGGCGCAGGGCGCCGCCGCGGAGCTGGCCGGCGCGGACGCGATCCTCGTCGGCTCCGCATTGATGCGGGCACCGGACCCCGCGGCGAAGCTCGAGGAGCTGCTGTCGCGACCGCTCGTCAAGGTGTGCGGGCTGACGCGGCAGGAGGACGTCGACGCCGCCGTCGACGCGGGCGCGGACCTCGTCGGGTTCGTCCTCGCGCGCGAGACGCCGCGACGGGCGCCGGGGATCCTCGACGTGCCGGACACCGTCCTCGCGGTCGCGGTCTCGGTGGGGGAGATCGACCCGAGCGACGCCGACCTCGTGCAGCTCTACGCGCGGGAGGACGGACACCGGTCGCGCGAGGCGTCGCTGCTGCGCGACGGCGTCGAGGTCGCGCGCGTGCTCGACCTGCCGTGGGAGGCGGACGACGCCGAACACCACGAGCGTGCGGCACGCAGCGAGGGCCGCGTCGTGCTGGCCGGGAAGCTCGGCCCCGACAACGTCGCCGCGGCGATCGCACGCGTGCGGCCGTGGGGCGTCGACGCGTCGTCGCGGCTCGAGACGGCGCCGGGCGTCAAGGACCACGCGCTCGTCCGCGCCTACGTGGCGGCGGCGCGGTGCTAGAGCTCGGCGACTACGGCGGCCGGTACGTGCCCGAGACGCTGGTCCCGGCGCTCGACGAGCTCGAGGCCGGGTGGCGCGACGCGCAGGCCGATCCGTCGTTCGCGGCCGAGCTCCAGAGGCTGCTGACGACGTACGTCGGCCGCCCGACGCCGCTGTACCGCGCCGAGCGCCTGCGGCCGACGATCTACCTCAAGCGGGAGGACCTGAACCACACCGGCGCGCACAAGATCAACAACGCCGTCGGCCAGGCGCTGCTCGCGCGCCGCCTGGGCAGGCAGCGCGTGGTCGCGGAGACCGGCGCGGGGCAGCACGGCGTCGCGACCGCGACCGTCTGCGCCCGCTTCGGGCTCGACTGCGTCGTCTACATGGGTTCCGAGGACATGCGCCGGCAGCGGCCGAACGTCGAGCGCATGCGGCTTCTCGGCGCGGAGGTCGTGCCCGTCGAGTTCGGGACGAGGACGCTGAAGGAGGCGACGAGCGAGGCGATCCGCGACTGGATCGCCAACGTCGAGACGACCTACTACCTGATCGGCTCCTGCGTCGGCCCCGCCCCGTATCCGGAGCTCGTCCGCGAGCTGCAGTCGGTGATCGGCCGGGAGGCACGCGAGCAGGTCCTCGCGGCGGAGGGGCGTCTTCCGGACGCCGTCGTCGCGTGCGTCGGCGGGGGCTCGAACGCGATCGGGCTCTTCGCGGGCTTCCTCGACGACCCCGGCGTCCGCCTCGTCGGCGTCGAGGCCGCGGGTGCCGCCTCGCTCGGCGCCGGCCGGCCGGGCGTGCTCCACGGCGCGCGCTCGTCGATCCTCGCGGACGAGGACGGGCAGATCGTCGACGCGCACTCGATCTCCGCGGGTCTCGACTACCCCGGCGTCGGGCCGGAGCATGCGTTCCTGCGTGACACCGGTCGGGCCGAGTACCTGACGGCGACCGACGAGGAGGCGCTCGCGGCGTTCCGGCTGCTCGCCGAGCGCGAGGGGATCATCCCCGCGCTCGAGCCGTCGCACGCGCTCGCGCGCGCCCTCGACCTCGACGCGGAGCTGGTCGTCGTCGGCCTCTCCGGGCGCGGCGACAAGGATCTCGCCGAGGTGCTCGCGCGGTGAGCTTCGTCCCCCCGGACGGCCTACGGGTCGGGGACGACGTGGTGCTGCGGAAGGCGACGGAGGCGGACGTGCCGGAGCTCGCGCCGGCGTTCCTCGACCCCGCCGTCGGCGGCGAGGCGGGGCTGCCCCCCATCGACGAGGCCGCGCTCCGGACGTTCGTCCGCGAGCAGCTGCCCGCGATGGACGCGAGCGGCCAGATGATCCCCGTGTCGATCCGCGACGCGACGTCGGGCACACTCCTCGGCGGCGCGCTCTTCCAGCGGATCGACCCGTTCCGCCAGAAGCTCGAGCTCGGCTACTGGCTCTACCCGGACGCCCGTGGGCGGGGGATCGCGACGCGCGTCGTGCGCACGATGGCGGAGCACGCGTTCGCCAGCGGCCTGGCGCGCGTCGAGGCCGTCGTCCGCGTCGGGAACGTCGCCTCCGAGCGTGTGCTCGAGCGCGCCGGGTTCACCCGCGAGGGCGTCCTGCGCGCCTACCTCGTCCACGACGGCGAGCGGCGCGACGCGACGATGTTCTCCCTCCTCGAGGGCGAGTGATGCCGGGGAAGGCGCTCGCGATCTACCTCATGAGCGGCGCGCGGACGCCGGCGCTCGCCGAGGCGGCGGTGGCTGGCGGCGCCGACCTCGTCGAGCTCGGCTTTCCGTTCTCCGACCCGCTGGCGGACGGCCCCGTGATCCGCCGCGCCGCCGAGCGCGCGCTCGCGGAGGGCATGCGGACGGCCGCCTGCCTCGACTGCCTCGCCGCCACGCGCGCCCGCGTCGAGGTCCCGCTCGTGCCGATGACGTACTCCTCGCTGCTCGAGGCGTACGGCTACGACCGCTTCGCCGACGACGCGCGCGAGGCGGGCGCGACGTCGCTGATCGTCGCCGACCTGCCGGTCGAGGCGCATCCGGAACTGCGCCGCGTCCAGCTCGTCGCGCCGACGTCGACGGACGAGCGGGTCGCGGAGGCGGCGCGGCGAACGGACGGGTGGCTCTACCTCGTGACCGTGACGGGGACGACCGGCGCGCGCGCAGACCTCTCCCCCGCGCTGCCCGGCCTCGCCGCCCGCGCCCGCGCCCTGACCGGGGTCCCGCTCTACGCGGGGTTCGGGATCTCGACGCCCGCGCACGCGGCGGCCGCCGCCGCGCACGTCGACGGGATCGTCGTGGGCTCGGCGGCGGTGCTCGTGGCCGAGGACGGGCCCGACGCGCTGCGCGCCTTCGTCGCGTCGCTGCGCGGCGCGCTCGACCGCGTCGCCGCCTGAGCACCGCGAGCGGGCGCGCGCGCAGGTCGGCGGCTGCTACCGTGACGGTAGTTGGACAAAATATCGACAAGATTCGCACGAGCGCTGGGGACGACGAGCGAGGCCGGCCCCTCCGACGCGCTGCGCGCGGGCGCCGCGGTGCGACGCGCGGCCGCGGCCGCGGGACCGGCGGCGGCGCCCGCGCTCCTCCGCGCGTACGAGGGCGGTGACCGTCTGGCGCGCGTCCTCGTCCTCCACGCGCTCGCAGCCGCGGGCGGGCCGGAGGCCGACGAGGCCCTGGCGGCGGCCCTGTCGTCCGGCGAGCTGCGGACGCACGCGGCGTGGGCGCTCGAGCACCGGCCGCCGCAGCGGGCGCTGATGCCTGCCCTGACCTCGCTCGTGGGAGTCGGCGGGTTCGGCGCGATGGTCGCCGGGCTCACGCTGGAACGGTGGCACTCGACGGCGCCGGGGGCGGTCGTGGAGGCGCTCTGGGAGGCGGAGTCCGCGGCCGACGGGCCCGTCCGCGACCGGCTCCGCGACGCACGCGTCGGCTGCACCGCACCACCCGTCGTCGCGCCGGCGCGTGCCGCGCGCGCGGACGGGCTACGCGTCGTGCAGATCTTGCTCCAGGGGCGCGTGGACGCTGCGATCACGGCCGCCGGCGCGGGCGACGGCGGCGGGCTCTCGACGCTGGTCGTGCACCTCGCGCGCGAGCTCGCGTCGCGGCCCGAGGTCGCCGAGGTCGTGACGGTCGCGCGCGCGTTCACCGACGACGAGCCGGGCGCGCACGCGCGCCTCGCCGAGCACATCGCGCCGGGGGCGCGGATCGAGCGCATCCCGTTCGGCCCGCCCGGCTACGTGCCGACGCCCGAGCTGTGGGAGCATCGCGCCGCGATCGAGCGGGAGCTCGCGGCACTGCTCGCACGCGTCGGCCCCGTCGACGCCGTGCACCTCCGCTTCGCGGACGCGGGGACGCTCGCGGCGTCGCGCGTCTGCGAGCGCGCCGGGATCCCCGTCGTCTTCACGCTCGCCCCCGACCCGCACGTCGTCCTCGAGGAGGCCGAGCGCGCGGGCGACCTCGACCGCGACGGCCTCGTCGACGCCGACGCGCGCGAGCACGTCGTGTTCCGCGCGCGCCTCGTCGAGCACATGCTGGCGACGGCGCACCGGCTCGCGCTGCTGCCGCGCGCCGGCGCGCGCCCGGAGCTCCGGCGGCTGCTCGGGATGCCGCTTCTCGGCTCCCGGCGCGGGCGCGTCCGCACCGTGCCGGAGGGCATCTCGCTGCGGCCGCTCGACGACGCGCGGCGCGCGCGCGCGGGCGGCGTCGAGCCGCCCGTCCTGGGACGGCTCTGCGGTGCCCTCTCGTCCCTGCCCGCCGCGCGGCGCGGCCTGCCCCTGTTGCTCTCCGTCGGACGCCTCCACCCGGTCAAGGGCTTCGACCGGCTCGTCCGTGCCTGGGCGGGCGACCCCGAGCTGCTCGCCGCCTTCAACCTGGTCGTCGTCGGCGGCGACCTCGAGCGCCCGACGCCGACGGAGGAGGCCGTGCTCGGCGAGCTCGCCCTCGCGGTCGGCGCGGCTCCGGGTGCCGCGGACGGCTTCGTCCTCCTCGGCCACCAGCCACACGACGACGTCGCCCACCTGCTCGTCGCCGCGCGGGAGGGTCTGCCCCCACAGGTCGCGCCGGGCGGGATCTACGCGTGCGCGAGCGCGAAGGAGGAGTTCGGGCTGGCGCTCCTCGAGGCGCTCGCCGCCGGCCTGCCGGTCGTCGCTCCCGCCGCGGGCGGACCGCCGACGTACGTCGAGCACGGCGTCACCGGGTTCCTCGCGCCGCCGCTGTCCGTCGACGGCCTCCGCACCGCGCTGCGCGGCGCCGCCGCCGTTCGACTCGACGATCGCCGCGCGGCGCGGGCCGAGCGCACCGTCAGGCGGCGGCACACGCTCGAGGCGATGGCGGCCGGTCTCGTCGACCTGTACGCGACGGCGACGCCCGAGGCGGTCGCGGCGTGAAGCTCCTCGCCGTCGTCCCCGACTACGCCTCGCACTACTACCCCATGGCAGCCGTCGCCCACGAGTGGGCGACGCGCGTCGGCGACGTCGTCGTCGCGACGGGGCCGGCGCTCGCGGCGCGCGTCGAGCAGGACGGGTTCCGGTGGGTCGAGCTGCCGCTCGGCGCGGGCCGGAACCCGGGGCTCGCGCGACCGGAGGGTCAGGTCGAGGACGAGGCGGAGAACCTGCGCGGGTTCATCGCCGTCACGCGCAAGGGGATGGTCGCCACGGTGCGGTACCAGGCCGAGCGCCGGCTCTCCGACATGCTCTGGGAGCCCGAGCGCGTCGCGGAGCGCCTGCGCAGCGTCCTCGCGGCGGAGCGGCCGGACGTCGTGCTCACCGACCACCTCGCGTTCGGCGCGACGCTCGCGCTCCGGGCGCTCGGCCGGGACGCGGTGGGACTGCTCCCGGGGCATCCCTCCGCGCTCCCGGAGGGGGACGAGCCGTTCGGGTTCCCGGCCCTGCGGCCGGCGCGCCTCCATGTGACGCCGCCGGAGCTCGCGACCCTCCGCGATCGCTGCGCGGAGACGTCGGCGCGGTTCACCCGACGCTGGAACGACGCCCTCCTGCGGATCGCGCCGCAGGCCCGACCGGTCGGGAGCGCGTTCGCGACACGCTCGCGGACGCTGACCCTCGTCGCCTATCCCGACGAGCTGCGGCGAGGGCGCCATGCGGCGGGGCCGCCGGTCGAGTACGTCGGGCCTCTCGTGCGGGAGGAGCGGCTCGATGGCGACCTCGCGCGCCGGCTCCGGCGCGGGCGTCGTCCGACCGTGTACGTCGTGCTCGGGAGCTTCCTGTCCGCACGCGCGGACGTGCTCGCGCGGATCGCCGCCGGGGTGCGCCTCCTCGGGGCCCGCGCGGTGATCGCGCACGGAACCGCGCCGGTCGACGTGCTCGGCCCGCTGCGCCGGGACTGGATCGTGCGGTCCGTGCTCCCGCAGCCGGCGGTGCTGGCGCATTGCGACCTCGTGATCTGCCACGGCGGGAACAACACCGTGATGGAAGCGCTCCAGGCGGGGATCCCGGTGCTCGCGGCGCCGCTCGCGTCGGATCAGTTCGCGGGCGCGGAGGACCTGCGCCGCTCGGGGCTCGGCGAGGTCGTCGACCCCAACCGGGCCCTTCCCGAGGAGATCGCGTGGCGGGCGCGGCTGCTGCTCGCGGACGCGGCCGCCGCCCGCGCGGCGGCGCTGGGCGTCCGTCTCCGCGCGCGCCCCGGGCCCGCGCTCGCCGTCGACGCGCTGCTCCGCCGGACCGCCGCGAGCGCGTCCGCGGCCTGAGTCAGCCCGCGCGCTCGAGCCGCCCGCGCACGAGCGTCACGGTCGTCGCGACCCCGGGCTCGCCGAGGACGATCGCCGCGAGTTCGTTCGCCTGGCGGATCAGACGCTCCCGCTCGGCTTCCAGGCCGCTGCGGACGACGAGGAGGGCGGCGAGCGCCCGCGACGCCCACTCGTCGACCCCGTCCAGCCCGGCGCCCGGCGCCTGGAGGCCGCTCGCGGAGACGCGCGGCACGTCGCGCAGCCGGGCGGCGAGGGCATGGGCGTCGTCCTCCAGCAGGGGGACCGCGGCCTCCGCATCGTGCAGCGCCCGGTCGAGGTCGGCCCGTCGGGCGACCGCGCGCTCGAGGCGCCGCTCGCCCGAGGCCACACGGTCGCGGGCGCGCTCGAGGACGCGGAGGGCGCGGGCACGGCGGTCCTCGTCGCGCGACCGCTCCGCGTCGGCGAGCTCGCGCTCGGCCGCAGCCTGCTCCTCGCGGCGGCGGCCGAGCTCCGCCTCGGCCTCGGCGACGCGGGCCGCGGCCTCCCCCGCGCGGGCCGGACCCGACGCGAGCAGCTCCCGGGTCGCCGTCGCACGCCCGCGCAGCGTCGCGACCGCGTCGTGGAGCTCCGCGACCGTCGCCAGCGCAGCCGCGACGCGGTCGTCGTCCGCCTCGAGCTCGCGCACGGCGGCCAGCGCGCGTTCGTCCGCCACGCCCCGAGTATGCCGCGGCACGCCGCGCCGGGCCGCGGTCTCCCCGCAACGGGGTGCGGGCGCGCACGGATGGCGCGGCGGCGGCGACTCGTGATGCTGCGCTCGATGGCGCTCCCGCCGCCGTTCAAGATCAAGGTCGTCGAGCCGATCAGTCTCGTCCCCGAGCGACGCCGCCGCGCGGCACTCGAGGAGGCGGGCTGGAACACCTTCGGGCTTCGCTCCGACGACGTGTTCGTCGACCTGCTCACGGACAGCGGCACCTCGGCGCTCTCGCAGGAGCAGCGCGCGGCGATGGAGCTCGGCGACGAGGCATACGCCGGCTCGCGGAGCTTCTTCCGCCTCGCGGCCGCCGTCCACGAGCGGTACGGCTTCGCGCACGTGATCCCGACGCACCAGGGTCGCGGCGCGGAGCACCTGCTCTCACGCGTCCTCGTCCGCCCGGGCCAGCTCGTCCCGTCGAACCTCTACTTCACGACGTCGCGGGCCCACGCCGAGCTGACGGGCGGCATCTGGACGGATGTGTCCATCCCCGAGGCGTCCGACCCGATCTCGCGGCACCCGTTCAAGGGGAACATCGACGTCGTCCGCCTGGCCCGCATCCTGCGGGAGGCCGGCGCCGAGGGGATCGCGTTCGTGCGGCAGGAGGCCTGCCTGAACATGGCCGGAGGCCAGCCCTTCTCCGTCGAGAACGTCCGGGCCGTGTCGGCGCTCTGCCACGAGCACGGCGTGCCGTTCGTCCTCGACGCGACGCGCCTCTCGGAGAACGCGCTGTTCGTGCGCGAGCGGGAGCCGGGCTTCGCCGACCGGTCGCTCGTCGCGATCATCGCGGAGATCGCCGCCCTCGCGGACGCGGCCGTCTTCTCGTCGAAGAAGGACCACTTCGTGCCGATCGGCGGCCTGCTGGCCCTGAACGACGCCGAGCACGCTCGGCGCGCGCGGGAGCTCGTGGTCGTGTACGAGGGCTTCCCGCACTACGGCGGGCTCGCCGGTCACGACATGGAGGCACTCGCGCAGGGGATCCGCGAGGCGGGCGACGAGGCGTACGTCCGTCAGTACGTGGAGCAGTCCCGGACGCTCGGCGGGCTGCTCGAGGACGCCGGCGTGCCGATCGTCGTCCCCGTCGGCGCGCACGCGGTGTTCGTCGACGCGAAGCGGTTCCTCCCGCACGTGCCGCAGCGGGACTTCCCCGCCCAGGCGCTCGCAGCCGCGATCTACCTCGCCGGCGGCGTGCGCGCGATGGAGCGCGGGATCGTCTCGGGACAGCACGGCGACGAGCCGTACGACGGGCTCGAGCTCGTCCGGCTCACGATCCCGCGGCGCGTCTACACGGACGAGCACCTCGCCTACGTCGCGGCGGTCGTCGCGGGGCTGCTCGCTCGGGCCGACGAGATCCCGGGGCTCCGACTCACCTACGCGCCGGAGGAACTGCGCTTCTTCCAGGCGCGCTTCGAGCCGCTGGGGCCCTTCCTGCCCGCGGCCGAGGCCGATCAGCCGCTCACGGCCCTCGCGTAGACCTCGAACTCGTCGTTCGCGAGCGGCAGCGCGTCGTCGTCGGCCTTCCAGGTGACCAGCCACCCGCCCGGGCCGGCGGCGACGGCCGGGTCGAGCGCGGCGAACAGGTACTCGCCGTCCGGCCCTGCCGACGACAGGCGCACCGGCGGGGAGGGCAGCGGCGCGACGCGTCGCGCGAAGACCTCGTTCTCGTCTGGCTCGAGCGGGGGCTGCTCGGGATCGCCCCACCACGCGACGAGACACCCCGGGGGACCGCAGGCGAGCGCGGGGCCGAGCGCCGAGGCCTCCGTGTTCCCCGGCGTGCCCACGGTCGTGACGCGCTCGGGCGCCGCGACGGGCGTGCCGTCGCCGGCGAGCCGCGCCAACCAGATCTCCCGCTCGCCCACGACGGTCGTGTCACCGGACCAGGCGACCAGAAATCCGTCCGCCGCGGCGGCGACGTCGGGTGGTCCCACGGCGAAGCGCACGTCGCCGTCCGCGCCGGTGAAGGAGAGCCGCACCACGGCGCCGTCCGGGATCGTTCGCCCGTACACCTCGAGCTCGTCGTCCGCCGCCGGCGCGCCCTCGGGACGCCACGCGGCGAACACACCGAGGGGGCCCGCCGCCAGAGAGGGGAAGCTCGCCCCCGTTCCGGCGTCGCCGTCCCCTCCCGCGTGGGAGGCCCGTCGCGCCGGCGCCAGCGGCGTCCCGTGCGCATCGAGGCGGCGCCACCAGATCTCGCGCTCGCCGCGGACGGCGCCGCGCCAGGCGACGACCCAGCCCTCCCCGACGGCGACGACGTCCGGAGTGGCCGCCGGTGACGGCGACACCGTGACGGCGCCGGCCCGTGGGCGGCCGCCCGGCGAGAGCACGCGAACGCGGACGACGGAGCGGTCGCGCCGCCGCGACGTCCAGGTGACGGCGACCGAGCGCGCATCGGGCGACGACGCGACCGCGGGCGCGTCGGCGTCCTCCCCGGGCTCGGAGACGCGCGCCCGATCCCCGACCGGTCTCCCGTCGGAGCCGACGGGAAGCGCCAGGACGGTCGCCGCGCCCCCCGCCGGTCGCTGCGACCAGACGACGAGGGCGCCCGCTGCGGTCGACGCGGCCCGCGGCGGCGACACCGACCAGCCGGGATCGCCGTCCGGCCCGGCGTGCGAGAGACGCGAGGCGTCCGCCGTCGGCGCCGGTGCGGGCGGGCCGCACGCCGTGAGCACGAGCAGGAGCGGCGCGAGCGTGACGAGAACGCGCCCGGGGATCGGCATCGCATCCGCATCATCGGAGCGTCGGCGGCGCGCCGCATCCGCACCCTCGCGGAGCCGTCGATCGTCGGGGACGGGTCACGCCGGGCGTCGGCCGCCCTCGCGGCGCCCCGCCGGCGCAGCGAGCCAGGCCAGGCGGTCGAACGAGACCCGGTAGCTGCCGCGCGCCTCGACGACCACGAGGAGCACGGCGTCGCAGGCGTGGCAGCGGAGGACGGCGCCGGCCGCACTGACCCACGCGCGCTGCGCGCCGACGATCCCTGTCGCCCCGCACGCCGCGCACGCACCGTCGAGCCCCGAGACGTCGGCGCCGAGCGCGGCGCCCAGGGCGCCCGCCATCGCGTTGCCGTCGAGCACCCTCATCCGAATCGCTCCGTCCGGACGCGCGACGGGTCGTTTCCGAGCGCGACGAGTGCCGACGCGACGGCCTCGACGAGGCCCGTGGGACCGCAGACGTACGCGTGCGGCGGGGCGCCGTCGGGCCATGCCACCTCCCGGAGCATCTCCTCGTCGATCCGCCGCGCGAACCCCGTCCATCCCACCGGCGTCGACCGGGTGAACGTGTGCACCACCTCCACGCCCTCCTCCTCCTCCGCGCGGCGTAGCTCGTCCGCGTACACGACGTCCTCCGGCGTTCGCCACGAGACGAGCAGCCGCACCCCGGCGTCGCTCCCCGATGCGAGCCGGTGGCGGAGGATCGACATCAGCGGGACGATCCCCGATCCGCCGCCGACGAGCAGCAGCGGCCCGCCGGTCTCTGACGTCCAGACGAAGTAGCCGCCCACCGGCCCGCGCACCTCGAGGCGGTCGCCGGGGCGCACCTCGTCGACGAGGTACGTCGACACCTCGCCGTCCTCGACGCGCTCGACGCCGAGCACGACGCGCCCGTCCTCGGGCGGCGACGCGAGCGAGTACGACCGCTCCGCCGTGTAGCCGTCCTCCGCCGTGAGCCGCACGTCGAGGTGCTGGCCCGCGAGGTGGCCGGGCCAGCCGGGCACGTCGAGGACGAGCGTGCGCACGCGCGGCGTCTCCGCCCGGACCTCGGCGACCGACGCGGGGAGCCACGTCAGTCGCCGGAGTACCGCTGCTCCCGCCACGGGTCGCCGTAGAGGTGGTAGCCGTAGCGCTCCCAGAACCCGGGCTCCTCGTCGAGCCGCAGCGAGAGGCCGCGGACCCACTTCGCGCTCTTCCAGAAGTAGAGGTGCGGGACGAGCAGCCGCGCCGGCCCGCCGTGCTCGGGGTCGAGCGGCTCGCCGTCATAGCCCCACACAACCCATGCCTTGCCGCCGGTGACGTCCTCGAGCGGGAGGTTCGTCGTGTAGCCGCCGTCGCAGAACGCGAGCACGGACTCGGCCTCCGTCTCGGCGCCGTCGAGGAGCGTGTCCACGGAGACGCCCTCCCAGGTCGTGTCGAGCTTCGACCACCGCGTGACGCAGTGGATGTCGACGGTGACCTCCTCCGACGGGAGCGCGCGGAACTCCTCCCACGTCCACGTCCGCGGCTCGTCGAGCTCGCCGACGACCGAGAACCGCCAGTCCGCGAGCGGCGTGTGCGGCGTCGGTCCTGCCGAGAGCACCGGGAAGTCGGGCGTCACGTACTGCCCCGGCGGGACGCGGCCGGACGCGGCCAGGCCGCGCCGCCGTCCGCTGAAGCCGCGCGAGACGCTCACGCCGCCGCCAGCCCGGCCGCCGTCGCCGGCAGCCCGTTCGTCGCACCGACCGGCTCGAGCTTGCCGCCGTCGCCGACGCGCCATGCCGCGAGCTCGCTCGCGTCTGCGTCGAGCGCGTAGAGGAACCGCCCGTCGCCGCTCAGCGCCTCGTCGCGGAGGCCCTTCCTCCCGGGGTGCGTCTCGCCCGCGACCGCGTCCACGACGGCAAGCGAGCCGTCCGCGCCGACGGCGTACGTCGAGATCGTGTTGTCGCCGAAGTTCGTCACCCAGACGAAGCGTCCGTCCGGGCTCGCGACGGCCCAGCAGACCTCGCTCCGCCCGGTGCCGAGCGAGGCGCTGACGGGACGGAGGCCGTCGTCGTACGACGACGCCGCCGCACGTCCGACCGCGCCGCCGAACGCCTCCGTGACGACCAGGTGCCCGCGCGCGAAGGCGAACCCGTAGGGCGTGGCGCCTGCCGAGGGAACGGTCGTCGGCCGGTCGAGGAGACCGTCGCCGCGGACCGGGAAGATCGAGATCGCGTTCGTCCCGCGCTCCGTCACGACGAGCGACCGGCCGTCGGGCGCGAAGGCGACCTGCGCCCCGTCGGCGTCGGGCGACGACAGCGGGCGCGTGGAGCCGGGGATCGGGTCGAGGCCGTCGCGGAGGCGGAAGCCCGTGACGACGGCGTCGCCGTTCGCCAGGACGTACACGAGGTCGTCGTGGACGGCGATGCTCGTCGGGCGGGAGCCCGCGTGCGCCACCTCGAGCAGCCGCAGGTCGCCCGCGTCGAGGAGCGAGACGTCGTCGCTGCCGGCGTTCGCGACGAGCAGCCGGTCGCCGGCGAGCACGACCGAGCCCTGCGAGGGAAGGTGCGGCTCGCCGGTTCCGCGTCCGCCGGTCGCGACGGCGGCGGCCCGCTCGGGCCGTCCGTCGGCGTCGGGGCGGAACGCCACGACCTCGTTGCGCTCCGCGTCGTTCGTCTGCACGTAGATCATCGGATCCTCCTCCATCGTGGGTCGCAGGTGAAGACCCGCGACGCGCCGGCGCGTTACACATCCGCGGAGGGAGCTCGAGGAGGAGCGGGTCGAGGTCGGCGAGCGCGAGCTGCGCCTGCTCGTGCCGTCCGACGCGGAGGCGCTCCTCGACGAGGACGCGTTCGAGCACGAGGAGTTCCTCCCGTACTGGGCGGAGCTGTGGCCGTCGGGCGTGCGGCTCGCGCGCACGCTCGCCGGGCGCGACCTCCGGGGCGCACGGGTGCTCGAGCTGGGCTGCGGTCTCGGCGTCCCCGCACTGGTGGCGGCGCTCGCCGGCGCCGAGGTGCTCGCGACCGACTGGTCGCCCGACGCGGTCGAGCTGCTGCGCACGAATGCCGAGCGCAACGGCGCGCGGCTCGAGGCGGCCGTGTCCTCGTGGCTCGACCCGGGCCGTGAGCTCGCGGGCGCGCCGTGGGACCTGGTGCTCGCCGCGGACGTGCTCTACGAGCGGCGGAACGCCGACCTCCTCGACGGCCTGCTGCCGCGCCTCGCCGACGAGGTGCTGCTCGCTGATCCGGGCCGGCCGCACCTGCGCGGCTTCCTCGAGCGGGCAGCGGTGCGCTGGGAGGTGGCGGGGGACGTGCCCGTGTTCCGGCTGACGCGGCGGCAGCCGGTACCGTCGCGCGGATGAGCGAGACGCTCGTCCCAGTCGCAGGCCGCCGCGCTCACCGGCGGGCTACCACCGGGCCTTCTGGATCTCCTGCGCGTTCGCGACGACCGGCGCGCCCGTGGCCGCGTTCGTGCTGCGGCGCGACGACGTGCCCGTCGTCGACGTCGAGCCGGCCGTCGCGCCCTAGCGCCTACCAGCCGTCCCAGTGCACGATCGTCTCGAGCGGCGCGCGCCGCCCGGGCTTGAAGTCCGTCCCGAGCGTGTACGCGACGGGGATCAGCGCCGCCTGCATCACCTCGTCGTAGGGGATCCCGAGCAGCTCCGCCGCCTCGCGCTCGTGCCGGAGGTGGAACGTCGTCCACGCCGTGCCGAGCCCGCGCGACCGGCACGCGAGCATGAACGACCAGGCCGCGGGGACGATCGAGCCCCATTTCGACGCCTGCGCCGCCGCGGGCTTGCCGTCCGTCCGCCCCTCCACGCACGGGATCACGTGGACGGGCACCTCGTGGATGTGCTCGATGAGGTGCTCGACCGATGCGAGCAGGCGCGCGGTTGCGCCCTGTGCGGACGCGGACGACCGCGCGCCGAGGTACTGCACCGCCACGGAGCGCCACAGCTCTCCGAGCGCGGCCCGCTTCCCCGGGTCCGTGACGACGACGAAGTGCCAGTCCTGGCGGTAGCTCGCCGTCGGCGCCTGCTGCGCGAGCCGGAGACACTCCTCGAGCACCTCCCGCTCGACGGGGCGCGTCAGGTCGAGCCTGCGCCGGACGGCCCTCGTCGTCGAGAGGAGCTCGTCGGGCGTCAGCTCGAGCGGGGTCACGCCGTCACCGGCGGCTGCGCCGGCGCCTCCTCGTGTCCCTCGACCTCGACGTGCGGGAGCCACGACAGCCACGCCGGCAGGTACCAGTTGCGCTCGCCGAGCAACGTCATCGCCGCCGGGACGAGGATCGAGCGGACGACCGTCGCGTCGATGAGGAGCGCGATCGCGACGCCGAGGCCCATCTGCTGGAACATCACGAGGTCGCCCATCGCGAAGCCGAGGAACACGGCCACGATGATCAGCGCGGCGCCCGTGATGATCCGCCCGGTCGACGAGACGCCGAAGATCACGGCGTCGCGTGTGTCCTTCGACCGCGAGTAGCGCTCGCGGATCCGGCTGAGCAGGAAGACCTGGTAGTCCATCGAGAGCCCGAACAGGACCGCGAACAGGAACAGTGGGATCCACGCCTCCACGATGTCCACCTGGCGGAGCCCGAGCAGGTCGGCGCCCACGCCCTCCTTGAACACGAGCACGAGCACCCCGTACGCGGCCCCGACGGACAACAGGTTCAGCACGATCGCGGTGCCGGCGATCACGATCGACCGGAACGCGACCGTCAGCAGGAGGAAGCTGAGCCCGAGCACGAACGCGAGCACGACCGGCAGCCAGTGGTCCATCACGTCGAAGTAGTCGATGTTCTCGGCCGTCGTCCCGGTGACGAGGACCGCGGTGCCCGTGCCGGCGAACGCGCTCGGCACGAGGTCGGCGCGCAGGTGCCGGACGGCCGAGACGGCCGAGTCGGCGAGCGCGTCGCCCTCGAGCGGCACCGAGAGCACCGCGAGGTCGCCCGACGCGCCGGCGGTCTCCGTCGGCTTCCCGAAGGCCGGATCGGCGGCGAGCTCGCGCGTCAGGTTGTCGATCGCCGTGCGCACCTTCGGGTCCGTCGGCGAGCCGTCGACGACGACGAGCGCCGGATCCGCGGTCGCCTCGGGGAACGACTGCCGGAGGAGGAGGAACCCCTGCTTCGAGACGGCCGAGTCGGGCAGGGTCGAGATCCCGGCGCCGCCGATCGACATGCGCAGCGCCGGTGCGGCGAGGAGCAGGAGCAGGACGACGGCGGCGCCGAGGAAGACCGCCGGCCGCCGTGTCACGCGACCGACGATCGACGCCCAGACGCGGCTCTCCGCCTTCGCCTGGCGCGTCGCCGCGCGCCCGAGACGCGGCAGCCGAAGCGCGTTCACGCGGTCGCCCAGCAGGCTGAGGATCGCGGGCAGCAGCGTGAGCGCCGCGACCACCGAGACGATCCCGACGAGGATCGCGCCCGCGGCGAGGCTTCGCATGATCGTGCTCTGCACGAGGAGGAGCCCGGTCATCGCGAGCACGAAGGCGCTGCCGCTGAACAGGACCGCGCGGCTCGCGGTCGCGCCGGTCGCGGCGATCGCGTCGATCTTCTCGCGGCCGCGCGCCCGCTCCTCGCGGAAGCGCGAGACGACGAAGAGGGCGTAGTCGATCCCGAGCGCGAGCCCCATCCCCGTGAGCATGTTCACGACGAAGAGCGAGAGCTCCCAGCCCTGGCCGACGAGCGCCGTGAGCCCGAGCGCCACGATGATGGAGACGATCGCGAGCAGGAGCGGCAGCGACGCGGCCACGAGCGCACCGAACGCGAGGACGAGGACGACCATCGCGGCCGGCAGGCCGAAACGGAGCTCACCCTCCTGGAGGTCGCGCTCGGAGATCACGCCGAAGTCGTGGTCGAGCGTCGCCTCCCCGGTGATCGCGGCGGTGTACCCGTCGCCGTTCGCGCCCTCGACGGCGGCGATGGCGTCCTCGACGACCGCGGTGCTGTCGTCGCGCACGTCGACCGCGAGCAGGAACGCGTGCCGGTCCTGCGACGCCGTCGGGGTGCCGACCGACCCCATGCCGCTCGCGGCGATCGCGCGGGCGAGCTCACGGCTGCGGGCGACGAACGCAGGGTCGTCCGTCGTCCGGGTGGCGGAGCGGAGGACGACGAAGTCGTCGGCGCCGTCGGGCCGGCCGTACCTGGCCTGCATCAGGTCGTAGGCGCGAAGCGACTCCGGATCGTTCGTGACGTGGCCCTTGGAGGTGAGGTTGTCGCCGAGGAAGCCGCCGACGAGGACGACGGCGACGGCGATCGCGGCGATCCAGGCGCCGACGACGCGCCACGGGTGGCGCGCGGCGGTGCGGGCGAGCTTCTGTGTCATCGGGGACCCCCGTTCGGTGCGGTCGTACCGTGCATAGTGAGTCGTCACTCACTTATTGCACAGCGGCACGAGCGAGTCAAGACCCAACAGGCAGTGACAGTCACCGGTGACTGTCACCGGTGACTGTCACTCGACGTCGGGGCGCGTCAGACGGCGGGCGCGATCGGGTGGACGACGCGGAAGAGCTCGTCCGGGTCGACCTGCGCCTTGACGGCGCGGAGCCGCGCGAGCGTCTCCTCCGCGTGGAGGTCGCCGCCGTCGACGCGCCGCTCGGTGAAGTTGAAGTACGTCCGCCGGGCCGCCCACGGGGCGAGCGCCTCCAGCACACGCTCGACGTGCTGCTTCGCGGCCGCGCCCGCCTCCGGGGTGGGCGCCATGCCGACGGCGTAGACCGCGTAGGCGCCGTCGAGAGACGCGGCGGCGCCGTTGCCGGGCGCCTGCCGGGCGAGGGCGCCGCCGAGCTGGCGGAGCTCGACCGAGACGAGCGGCGAGCCGGAGCCGGCCCCCGCCACGGCGACGAGGGCGTCGATCGTCTCGTCGGTGAGCTCGCCGAGCATCGTGCCGTCGCCGGTGCCGGGAACGGGGTGCGGCGGATCCATGTGCAGGGTCGTCAGCGCGGGCGCGGGGACGATCGCGGTCGTGTCGAGCACCGGCTCGAGCGACCGCAGCGGCGCCACGAGCTCCTCGCCGCCGGCCTCGTCGGTCAGCGCCGCGACCTCGACGACGGCGAAGGCCTTCCCGCGCAGCGGCTCCGGGACCTCCGGGAAGGGCGGGAACTGCATCAGGCGACCGCACGACGTGACCTCGTCCGGCACCGTCTCGGCCCACGCGCGGTAGGCCTTCAGAATCTCGGGCGCGCGCTCCATCGGCCAGAACATCGCGCCGGCGTACACCTCGGCGATCGGGAGGAGCGCGAGCTCGATCGCGGTCACGATGCCGAAGCTGCCGCCGCCGCCGCGCACGGCCCAGAAGAGCTCGGGCTCCGTATCGGGGTCGCAGCGGACGATGCTCCCGTCGGCGGTGACCAGCTCCACGGCGAGCACGCTGTTCGCGGACATGCCGTAGCGGCGCGCGTACCACCCGATGCCGCCGCCGAGCGAGTAGCCGACCACGCCGACGTCGTGCGCCGACCCGTGCAGCGCGGCGAGCCCGTGCGGCGCGGCGGCGTCGATGACCTCCTGCCAGATGACGCCGGCACCGGCCCGGATGCGCGCCCGCGCGGGGTCGACCTCCACCGTCCGCATGCGCTCGGTCTTCAACAGGATCGTCTCGGAGTCGAGCGCGCCGAGCGCCGGCGCGAAGTGGCCGGTGCCCTGCGGCGCGACGCGGTAGCCGCGCATTCGCGCGTACTCGACGACCGCGGCGACGTCCTCCGCCGACTCGGGATAGACGACGGCGCCGGGGCGCTGGTCGGCCGACAGGTTCCAGGCGCGGCGCGCCTCGTCCCAGCCGGGGTCGCACGGAAAGACGACGTCGCCCGCGACGCGCGCGCGCAGCTCTTCGGCGTCGAGGTCGGTGGTCAGCGTCAGCGTGGTCATCGGGTCTCCTGGGTGCGTGGGAGGAAGGAAGGTGGGCGGAGCA
>JBLNEO010000007.1:0-20834 GCA_050262775.1 Pseudomonadota bacterium
GGCTCGAGGCGGAGCGGCTCGTCTTCCTCAGCGACGTCCCCGGCGTGCTGCGCGCGGGCGACGTCCTCGGCTCGCTCGGCGCCGACGACGCGGACGAGCTCGTCGAGGCCGGCGCGTTCGAGGGCGGGATCGTCCCGAAGCTGCTCGCCGCCGCGCGCGCCGCCCGGGGCGGCGTGGACGCGACGATCGGCCGGACGGCGGTGGTCGCATGAGCGCCGTGGCCGCGTCCGCGCTGCTCCCGACGTACGCGCGCGCGCCGGTGACGATCGTCGAGGGCGAGGGCTCGTGGCTCCTCGACGCCGACGGGCGGCGCCTCCTCGACTTCGGCTCGGGGATCGCCGTCGTCGGGCTGGGCCACCGCCACCCGGGCCCGCTCGCCGCCGCGCACGCCCAGCTCGACCGGCTGTGGCACGCGTCGAACCTCGTGTGGACGGAGCCGCAGGCGGCGCTCGCGGAGCGGCTCGCCGCACGCTTCGGCGGCGGCGCCGCGTTCCTCTGCAACTCCGGGACGGAGGCGGTCGAGGCTGCGCTCAAGCTGGCGCGGAAGGCCACCGGCCGCGCGGGAGCCGTCGCGCTCGAGGGCTCGTTCCACGGCCGCACCGCCGGCGCGCTCGCGCTGACCGGCCAGGCGGCGAAGCGCGCGCCGTTCGAGCCGCTCCTCCCGGGTGTCCGCTTCGCGACGCCGAACGACGTCGCGTCGCTCGCGGCGGCGATCGGCGTGGACACGGCGCTCGTCGTGCTGGAGCCGGTGCTCGGCGAGGGCGGCGTCGTCCCGCTCGAGCACGCCTTCGTTGAGGCCGCGGCGGCGCTCGCCGCCGAGGCCGGTGCCCTGCTCTGCCTCGACGAGGTGCAGACCGGCGTCGGCCGGACGGGCACCTTCTTCGCCTGGGAGCAGCTCGGCGTGCGACCGGCGCTCGTCACGCTGGCGAAGGGGCTCGCGAACGGCCTGCCGATCGGGTGCCTGCTCGCCGCGGACGCGCACGCCGGCGTGCTCGCGCCCGGCGACCACGGCTCGACCTTCGGCGGCAACCCCGTGTCGTGCGCGGCCGCGTGCGCCGTCGTCGACGCGGTGGACGAGGCGCTCCTCGAGCACGTCCGGGAGCAGGGGGCGCGGCTCGCCGACGGCCTCGTCGGGCTGCCCGGCGTCCGCGCGGTGCGCGGGGCGGGGCTGCTGGTGGGCGTCGTCCTCGACCGACCCGCGGCGCCGGTCGTCGACGCGTGCCGCGACGCGGGGCTGGTCGTGCTCACGGCGGGGGACGACGTCCTTCGGCTCGCTCCGCCCCTCACCGTCTCGGCCGACGAGGTCGAGCTCGGGCTCGAGCTGCTCGCGGGGGCGCTCGCGTGACCCGCCGCGAGCGCCACGCCGCCATCCTGCGGCTCGTCGCCGAGCGCGAGGTCGGCTCGCAGGCGCAGCTCGCCGACGCGCTCCGCGAGGAGGGGGTCGAGGTCGTGCAGACGACGATCTCGCGCGACATCCACGAGCTCGGCCTCGTCAAGATCCGGAGCGCCGGGGGGCGCCTGGTCTACGCCGCCCCCGGCACCGCGGTCGACGCCGACCGGATGCACGCGCTGCGCTCCGCGCTGCGCGACTTCGCGATCGGCTTCGAGCCTGCGGGCAGCCTGCTCGTGATCCGGACGCCGCCGAGCTACGCCGCCCCGCTGGCGGAGGCGATCGACCGCTCGGGCCACCCGCTCGTCGCCGGGACGCTCGCCGGCGAGAACACGATCTTCGTCGCGGCCCGCGACGGCGTCACCGGCGCCGCGCTCCGCGACGACCTCCGCACCCACCTCCTGGAAGGAGCAGCATGAGCAAGACCGCCGTCCTCGCCTACTCCGGTGGGCTCGACACCTCCTGTGCCATCGCCTGGCTGCGCGAGGACTACGGCTTCGACCGTGTCGTCGCCGTCCTCGTCGACGTCGGGCAGGAGTTCGACATGGTCGAGTCGGTCGAGCGCGGCGAGGCCGCGGGCGCCGAGGTCGTCACCCTCGACCGCGTCGAGGCGTTCGCCTCCGACCAGGTGGCGCGCGCGCTGAAGGCCAACGCCCTGTACGAGGGGCGCTACCCCCTCGTGTCGGCGCTGTCGCGCCCGGTGATCGCGGAGGCGGTCGCCTCGCTCGCGGAGGAGATCGGCGCCGAGGCGGCCGTCCACGGCTGCACCGGCAAGGGCAACGACCAGCTCCGGTTCGAGCTCGCGTTCAAGGCGACGTACCCCGGCGTGCACGTGATCGCGCCGCTCCGCGACCGCGTCTGGACGCGCGACGAGGAGCTCGCGTACGCCGCCGAGCGCGGGATCCCCGTCTCGCATACGCCGACGTCGCCGTTCTCGATCGACGAGAACCTGTTCGGCCGCTCGATCGAGGCGGGGATCCTCGAGGATCCGTGGCTCGCACCGCCGGAGGAGGCGTTCGCGCTCACGGCCGACCCCGCACGGGCGCCGGAGCCCTCCGAGGTCGTGATCGGGTTCGAGCGCGGACTCCCCGTGTCGCTCGACGGCGAGCCGCTGCCGCTCCACGAGCTCGTCGCCGTGCTCAACGCGACCGCCGGGATCTACGGAATCGGCCGGATCGACATGGTCGAGAACCGCTCGGTCGGGATCAAGAGCCGCGAGCTCTACGAGGCACCGGCCGCGGTCGTGCTGATCGAGGCGCACAAGGCGCTCGAGGACCTCGTCCTGACGAAGGCGGAGCTCCGCGCGAAGCACGGCGTCGAGCAGCAGTGGACGAACCTCGTGTACGAGGGCGGCTGGTTCCACCCGCTCCGCGCGGCGCTCGACGCGTTCGTCGACGTGACGCAGCAGCTCGTCAGCGGCGACGTGCGCGTGGCGCTCCGGCCGTCGGCGGCCGTCGTCACGGGGCGCCGCTCGGAGCACGGCCTCTACGCCGAGGCGCTCGCCTCCTACGCGACGGGGGAGACGTTCCCGCACGAGGCCGCGCAGGGGTTCCTCACGCTCGTCGGGCTCGAGACGGAGCTGCTCGCCGCGCGCTCGAAGGGGCTCGTGCGGGCGTGAGCGCGCTCTGGTCCGGACGCGTCGAGGCGGCGCTCGACCCGGCGGTGTGGGAGTTCCTGCGCGCGTCGGACGGCGAGCTCCTGCCCTACGACTGCGAGGCGACGGCGCTGCACGCGCGCCGCCTGCACGCGGCCGGGCTCCTCGACGGCGAGGAGCTCGCCGAGGCGGAGGCGGCGCTCGCGCGCATCGCGGCCGAGCGCGAGGTCGACCCCGCCGACGAGGACGTGCACACGGCGATCGAGCGGCTGCTCGGGCCGGTCGGCCGCAAGATCCACGCCGGCCGCTCGCGCAACGACCAGGTCGCCGCGGCGCTGCGGCTCTACGTGGCGGACGCGTGCACGGAGGCGGACGCGGCGATCGTCGCGTTCCTCGACGCCGTCCTGGCCGTGGCGGAGCGCGAGGCGGAGACGCCGATGCCGGGCTACACCCACCTCCAGCGCGCGCAGCCGGTGACGGTCGGCCACCACCTGCTCGCGTGGGTCGAGATGCTGCTCCGCGACCGGGCGCGGTTCGCGGCGGCTGCGGCGGCCGCGGCCGAGAGCCCGCTCGGGTCCGGCGCCCTGGCCGGCTCGACCCTGCCGCTGCCGCCGCCGGCAGACGCGATGCGGAACTCGCTCGACGCGGTCGCCGACCGCGACTTCGCGCTCGACTACCTCTACGCCGCCACCGTCCTCTTCGTCCACCTCTCGCGGATCGGGGAGGAGGTCGTGCTCTGGACGTCGTCGGAGTTCGGCTTCGCGTCGCTCCCGGAGACGGCGGCGACCGGCTCGTCGATGATGCCGCAGAAGCTCAACCCCGACGTCGCGGAGCTCGCGCGCGGGAAGGCGGGGACGGCGATCGGCCGGCTGGCCGGGCTCCTCGCCGTCGTCAAGGGGCTGCCACTCGCGTACGACCGCGACCTCCAGGAGGACAAGGAGCCGGTGTTCGCGGCGCGGCGGGACGTCCGTGGCGCGCTCGGCGCCCTGACGGTGCTCGTCCGCGGCCTCTCGCTCGACCGTGAGCGACTGGCGGCGGCCGCGTCGGACCCGGCGCTGCTCGCGACCGACGCGGCCGAGCGGCTCGTCGCGGGCGGGACGCCGTTCCGCGACGCGCACGAGCAGGTCGCCGCACAGGTGCGCGCCGGAACGTTCGCGCCGCCGCCGCCGGCGCCGCGCCGGCCTCCGGGCCCGGGGGACGTCGGCGCGGCCGTCGCCGCTGCACGGAGCCGGCTGGCGTGAGCGTCGTCGCCGAGCCGTCGCTGCGCGGGCGGTCGCTCGTCCGCATCTCCGACTGGAGCCGCGCAGAGCTCGAGGCCGTGCTCGACCTCGCGGTCGAGCTGAAGGCGGGGCCGCGCCGGTCGCTCCTCCCCGGTCGCTCGCTCGGGATGATCTTCCACAAGCCGTCGACCCGGACGCGCGTGTCGTTCGAGGTCGGGATGGAGCAGCTCGGCGGTCACGCCCTCAACCTCGCCGCGGCCGACCTCCAGCTCGCGCGCGGCGAGGGGCTGCGGGAGACGGCGATCGTCCTCTCGGGCTACCTCGACGCGATCCTGATCCGCACGTTCGCCGAGGCCGACGTCGACGAGCTCGCGCGGCACGCGAGCGTCCCCGTGATCAACGGGCTCACCGACGCGACGCATCCCTGCCAGGCGCTCGCCGACGCGCTGACGATCCGCGAGCGGCTCGGCGGCACCGACGGTGTCCGCGTCGCGTACGTCGGCGACGGCAACAACGTCCTCCACTCCCTCGCCGCCGTCGCGAACCGGCTCGGCATGTCGCTCGTGGCCGCGACCCCGCCGGGCTTCGAGCCCGACGCGGCCGAGGCCGAGCGCGCCGGCGGGATCGTGCTCACGCACAACCCGATCGAGGCCGTGCGCGGCGCCGACGTCGTCTACACGGACGTCTGGACGAGCATGGGGCAGGAGGCGGAGCACGAGCGGCGGCGGCGGGCGTTCCGCGGGTACGGGGTCGACGAGCGCATGCTCGCGCGCGCGGCGCCAGGCGCGATCGCGATGCACTGCCTCCCCGCCCACCTCGGCGAGGAGATCACGGAGGGCGTCGCGTACGGGACGCAGTCGGCGATCTGGCAGCAGGCCGAGAACCGGCTCCACGCGCAGAAGGCGCTGCTCGCCCTCGTCGTCGCGTAGCCGCAGTGGGCTTCGACGGCATGTGACGCCCGTCGCCCGCGGCGGCGTATGGAGGGCGACATCGACCGGGAGGACTCCCCCATGACGCTCGCCCGCATCGCCGCCCTCGCCGCGCTCGCGCTCGCCGTCGGCGCGCTCGCCGGCGTCGCACGCCCCGACCCCGCCCGCAGCGCCGGGGAGGAGGACGCGCCGCCGGGCACCACCGTCACCGTCACAGGCGTCGGCTCCGTGCGCGTCGTCCCCGACCGCGCCACGTTCTCGTTCGGTGTCGAGACGCAGGCCGCCACGGCCCGGGCGGCGCTCGCGGCGAACGCCGTCGACGCGAAGAAGGTGCTCGACGCGCTCCGCAGCGCGGGCATCGCGGCGGCCGACCTCCAGACCTCCCAGGTCTCGCTCTCGCCGCGGACCGACGATCGCGGCACCGAGATCGTCGGCTACTCCGCGTTCACCACCGTCACGGCGCTCATCCGCGACCTGTCGAAGGTCGGAGCCGTCGTCGACGCCGCCGTCGCCGCGGGCGCCAACACGGTGTCCGGCCCGGCGCTCGCGCGGGGCGACACCGACGCGCAGTACCGGCAGGCGCTCCGCGGCGCGTACGCGGACGCGAAGGACAAGGCGGAGACGCTCGCCTCCGCGTCCGGTCGCACGCTCGGGCGCGTCACCACGGTCGTCGAGGGCTCGCAGGGCGTGCCCGCCCCGGTGGCGAAGGACGCCGCGGCGGCGACGGCGGTCGAGATCGAGCCGGGGACGCAGACGGTGGACGCGTCCGTGACCGTCACGTTCGCGCTGTCCTAGCGCGGTCTGGCTCGGGGAGCGGGAGCGCCGGCCGCGGCGCCCCGCCCCCGAGCATGTGCGCCTACGAGCTCGGCTCGGGCGCGAGCGTGGCGGCGAGCGCACCGGCCGGCGCCGGCCGGTGCGCGTGCGCGAGCCCGAGGTGGCCGTGCGCCTCGGTGCCGTACCCGCCGGGCACCGGCACGTAGAACTCCGGGTAGCCCCACATCCCGTGCTCCGAGACGTCGAGACCGGCGGTCTCGACCTCCGGCTCCGTCCGGATGCCGACCGTCCGCTTCATCGCCCAGAGGGCGCCGAACGAGGCGCTGAACGTGAACACGCCGACGGCGAGGAGGCCGAGCGCCTGCACGCCGAGCTGGTGGAGCCCGCCGCCGTACAGGAGGCCGGGGCCGCCGGTCGCGAGCTTCTCCGCCAGCGACGGCACCGTCAGGAACCCGAGCGCGAGCGTCCCCCACACGCCGGACATGCCGTGCGCGGCCACGGCCCCGATCGGGTCGTCCAGCCCGAGCCGCTCGACGAGCAGCACGCCGAGGACGACGATCACGCCCGCGCCGAGGCCGATCACGATCGCGGCCCACGGCGCCACGAACGCGCAGGCGGCGGTGATCGCGACGAGCGCCCCGACCGCGCCGTTCAGCATCATCGACAGGTCGGGCTTCTTGATCACGAGCCAGGACGTCACGACCGCGCCGAGGACGCCGGCGGCGGCCGCGAGGTTCGTGTTCAGCGCGACGTACGAGAAGAAGCCGACGCCGCCGAAGTCGACGCTGAGCGTCGAGCCCGGGTTGAAGCCGAACCAGCCGAACCAGAGGATGATCACGCCGAGCGTGACGAACGCCATGTTGTGCCCCGGGATCGCGTTCGGCTTGCCGTCGGCGCCGAACTTGCCGATCCGCGGCCCGAGCAGGATCGCGCCGGCGAGGCCCGCGAGCGCGCCCTGGAGGTGCACGACCGTGGAGCCGGCGAAGTCCTGCATCCCGAGTCCGAAGAGCCAGCCGTCGGGGCTCCAGATCCAGTGCGAGACGACGCTGTAGATCAGCGTGAAGACGACGCCGAACGCGAAGTACACCCACAGCCGCGTCCGCTCCGCCATCGCGCCCCACACGATCGCGAGGGAGACGGCCGCGAACACGACCTCGAACAGGTAGCCGGCGGCCGCGGGGATCGAGCCGAACCAGCTGAACGGCGCCGCGCCGACCGCGATCAGCGTGTCGACGGACGGTACGAAGCCCGAGCCGCCGACGAGGCCGTTGCCGCCGTCGCCGAAGGCGAGCCCGAAGCCGACGAGGTAGTAGACGATCGAGGCGAGCGCGAGCACGAGCACGTTCTTCGCGGCGATGTGGCCGACGTTCTTCATCCGCGTCAGCCCCGCCTCGAGGAACGCGAACCCGGCCTGCATGAACATCACGAGCACGGCGGCGAGGACGACCCACACCGTGCTCGTGGCGATCGCGAGCTCCTTCGTCGTCATCAGACCTCGACCGCCGCTTCCAGGCTCCTGCCCGTCCGGTTGTGCGTGACGCTGGCGACGGACGTCGTCCAGACGAGCCCGTCGCCCGACTCGTTGCCGCTGCGCGCCGCGTCGGCGATCGCGGCGACCACGGTCCCCGCGATCTCGTCGGCGACGACGAACGTCAGCAACGCCTTCGGGAGGAACCGCGACTCGAAGACGCGGCCCCGGTACTCGTGCGTGATCCCTCGCTCGCGGCCGTGGCCGATGGCCTCGACCACGGTCACTCCGACGTGTCCCGTCTCCTCCTCGACCGCGTCGATCACCGTCTCGACGCGCTCGCGGATGACGACGGCCTCGACCTTGACCATCAGCCCGTCTCCTCCCTTCGCCGTTCCATCAGCACGACGTCGCGCCAGACGCCGCCGAGCCGACCGAGTCGCTCGCGGACGCCCACGACACGGAAGCCGCAGGCGGCGTGGAGCCGGATGCTCGCGAGGTTCTCCGGGAAGATCCCGGCCTGGAGCGTCCAGATCCCCGCCTCCTCCGAGCGTCGGACGAGCGCGTCGAGGAGCGTGCGGCCGACGCCCCGCCCGCGCAGCCCGTGCGCGACGTACACCGACTCCTCGGCGACGCCGGCGTAGACGGGGCGCGCCGAGTACGGCGACAGCGCCGCCCAGGCGACCACCCGCCCGCCGCGCCGCCCGACGAGGCGCGGCGCGGGGAGGTGCGAGGCGTCCCACGCCTCCCACGACGGCACCTCCGTCTCGAACGTCGCGTTCCCGGTCGCGATCCCGTCGCCGAAGATCGCGGCGACCGCGGGCCAGTCGTCGGGCGCGAGGTCGTCCACCCGCAGCTCGAGCGCCTCCTCGATCATCGTCACCGTCGCCTCCTCCCGCTTCCCGTCGGACCACGAAAAACGGCCCCAGGACACCCGGTGGCGTCCTGAGGCCTCGATGCCTCGGGCGGGCGCCTGCGTCGGCGACCGCTCTCCTCCGAGGGTAGGCGGCGACCCGGACGGCCGTCAAGTCCGGACTAGACTCGCGCCGTGAGCGTCGTCGTCTACGTCGAGATTCCCGCCGGCTCCCGGAACAAGTACGAGTTCGACGAGGAGATGGGCGGGATCGTGCTCGACCGGCGGCTCTTCACGTCGATGAGCTACCCCGCCGACTACGGCTTCATCGAAGGAACGCTCGGCGAGGACGGCGACCCGCTCGACGCGCTCGTGCTCGTGGGCGACGCGACCTTCCCCGGCTGCCGGATCCGCGTCCGCGCCGTCGGCGTGTTCCACATGGTCGACGAGAAGGGGCCCGACGAGAAGGTGATCTGCGTGCCGCTCAAGGACCCGGCGTGGTCACGGGTCTCCGACGTCCACGACATCCCGCCGGAGCTCCGGAACGAGATCGAGCACTTCTTCGCCGTCTACAAGGACCTCGAGGAGAAGAAGGTCGAGACGGGCGGCTTCGGCAATCGAACGGAGGCCGAGGAGATCGTCGCGGCCGCGCGCGCCCGCGCCGCCGGCTAGCAGTCGCGGAGCTTGCGGCAGGCGAGCCCGATCGGGATCGCGAAGTTGAGGTTCTGCCCGCCGCCCGCGACGAGGACGCCGACGAGCCGCCCCTTCTCGTCGACGGCCGGGCCGCCGGAGTTGCCCGGGTTGGCCGCGGCGTCCGTCTGGATGAACCGCGGCGTCACGCGCGAGACGACCCCCGTCGTCACCGTCCCCTCGAGGCCGTAGGGGCTTCCGATGAGCAGGAGCTCGTCGCCCTGGCGCGGGCGGTTCCGCGCCGCGCGCCGCCAGAGCGGCGCCGCGCCGGCGGGGTTGGCGTCGATCGTGATCGCGGCCAGATCGTGCTTCGGGTCGCGTGCGATGATCACGCCGCCCCACGACCCGCCCTTGCGGCTGATCGTGACGCGGCCGTCGGCGACGTCCTCGACGACGTGGTCGGCCGTGACGATCACGAGCTTCCCGTCCTGCACCCACGCGGCGAAGCCGCTGCCGAAGCCGGTCGGCGTCTCGACGGTGAACACGCTCTTGAGGACGCGCCCGGCGAGCGGCGCGATCCCGGCGTCCTTCCGCTTGAGGGTCGACTCCGCGCTCTGCACGCGTCCTGCGAGCGTCTCGCCCTGCCCGCGGAGCCGGTGCACCTCGCGGCGCAGCGACTGCACCTCGAGGTCGAGCTGCTCGGCCCGGGCGTAGACGAGGAAGAGCGCCGCGACGCCCGCGACCACGGCGACGACTGCGAGCGCCGCCGCGACGATCGGCAGGGTGCGGCCCGGGATTCTCGGCAGGTAGTCCTCGTCCATGCGGTTGTCCCGACCGGGACCGTCGGCGCAGATCACCCGTTCGGTGTCCCCCATCCGAGGGATTTGCCCTCGCCGATCCGCGTTCGCTATCCTCGGGCGCGATGTTGCTCTTCGGCTGAGAACCCGACTCCGTCGCCGCGCGCGCGCCTCCACCGGCGTGCCAGAACCCCGGCCGACCGTTCTCACGACCTCAGAGGAGCAACCCGTGTCACTCGTCGCACCCGCCACCATCTCCGAGCCCGTCGTCCCGCCCGAGCGCACGCCTGCGGTCGAGGTCGTCGAGCTGCGCAAGGAGTTCGTCCGCAAGGACAAGCGCGGCGGACGCATCGCGCGCCGCCGCCGCGTGGCCGCGATCGAGGGCATCAGCTTCACGATCGAGCGCGGCGAGACCGTCGCGATCCTCGGCCAGAACGGCTCCGGGAAGTCGACGCTCGTCCGGCTGCTGTCGACGCTGCTGCTGCACGACGGCGGCGAGGCGCGCATCTTCGGGCACGACGTGTTCGCCCATCCCCGTCCGGTGCGTCGGCTCGTCAACCGCGTCTCGGTCGAGGCGTCGTTCTTCAAGAAGATGTCGGCGGCCGAGAACCTCTCGTACGCGGCCCGCTTCTACGGCATGACGGCGGGTGAGACGCGCGACCGCATCCCGGAGATCCTCGAGCGCGTCGGCTTCCCCGCCGGTCGGAGCGGCGAGTCGATGGAGAACCTGTCGCGCGGGATGCAGCAGAAGGTGGCGCTCGCCCGGGCGCTCCTGACCTCGCCGGTGCTCCTTTTGCTCGACGAGCCGACGACGGGGCTCGACCCGCGCTCGAAGCTCGAGGTGCAGGAGTTCATCCGCGAGATGCGGAGGCTCCACGACGCGACGATCCTCCTGTGCACCCACGACCTCGTCGAGGCCGAGGCGCTCGCCGACCGCGTCGGGATCCTCGACCGGGGGCGCCTGCTCGTGCTCGAGCACGCGGACGAGCTCAAGCGCCGGTACGGCGCGGAGACGCTGGAGGAGGCGTTCTTCGCCGCCACCGGCAAGACGATCGAGGACGAGGTCGACGAGGACGAGCGGGAGGTGTTCGCATGAGAGCCGTCGCCCTCAGCCTGCGGCACGAGCTGATCGGCCTCGGCGGTGTCGTCGAGCGCAACTGGTACCTCGTCAAGCGCTACGCCTGGTGGGAGATCGCGTTCTTCCTCTGGACGGCCGCGAACACGCTCACGATCGTGTTCATCGGCAAGGGCGTCGAGGCGGCGGGCGGCGAGGTCGACGTCAACCAGCTGACGACGGTGCTGCTGATCGGCGCCGTGATCTGGTCGTACCTCGGGATCATCTTCGAGATCCTCACCGAGACGGTCGCGTGGGAGCGCTGGGAGGGGACGATCGAGTACACGTTCATGGCCCCGCTCTCGCGGCCCGTGCACCTGATCGGGATGGGCGTCTTCGCCGTGTTCTACGGCGTCGTCCGGGCCGCGATCGTGTTCGCCGTGATCGCGTCGTTCTTCGGGCTCGACATGCCCGAGGCGAACTTCGCGTCGGCGCTCGTGCTGCTCGCGATCGCGTCGGTGTCGTTCATCGGCATCGGGATGATGACCGCCGTGCTGCCGTTGATCTCGCCCGAGAAGGGGACGCAGCTGGGCTTCATCGCGCAGGGCCTGATGCTCGTCGTCTCCGGCGTCTACTACCCCGTGTCGGTGCTCCCCGAGTGGATGCAGTGGCTGGCGACGATCTCGCCCGCGACCTACGCGCTCCGCGGCATGCGCGCGGCCGTGCTCGAGGGCGCGGGCGTCGCGGAGCTGTGGGGCGACATCTGGCCCCTCCTCGTGATCGGCGCGGTCTCGATCCCGCTCGGACTGTGGGTGTTCCGGGTCGGCGAGCAGTACGCCAAGCGCCACGGGAAGCTGAAGCGCGCGGGATGATCGCATCCCTCAGCCCGCCCTCCGTCCGGGTTGTCCGTCCCGGGCGTCGTGGTAGACTCCGAGCGTCATCTGAGGCGACGAGGCCTCGGGCGGTGGGCCGCGGAGCCCGCCTCGCCCGGGGTCTTTTGCATTTCCGGAGGAGGTTTCGAGCGTATGGCGATGGTCGAGAGCAGGGACCGGGCGACGTCCGACCCCGAGGCGCGGCGGCGGGTCATCGAGCAGATCCGCGAGCACGGGTGCGAGTACGTGCTCTTCTGGTTCACCGACCTGGAGGGGCACCTGAAGAGCTTCGCGATCACGCCGAGCGAGGTCGAGGAGGCCCTCGACGACGGGATGGGCTTCGACGGGTCGTCGATCACGGGCTTCAACGCGATCGAGGAGTCGGACATGGTCGCGATCCCGGTCCCGGAGACGTTCCGGATCATGCCGGCGCGCGAGGGCGAGTCGGTCGTCGGCCGGATGATCTGCGACGTCGTCAAGCCCGACGGCGAGCCGTACGAGGGCGACCCGCGCTACGTCCTGCGCCGCGCGCTCGAGCGGATGCGCTCGATGGGCTTCGACACGTTCAACGTCGGGCCCGAGCTCGAGTACTTCCTCTTCAAGGACAACAAGGGCACCGAGACGCTCGACGAGGGCGGCTACTTCGCGATGACGGCGCTCGACGCCGCGACGGAGCTGCGCAACGACACGATCCAGGCGCTCGAGAAGATCGGCATCCCGATCGAGTACCACCACCACGAGGTCGCGCCCTCGCAGCACGAGATCGACATGCGCTACGCCGGTGCGCTCGACATGGCCGACTACACGATCACCTATCGGCTGATCGTGAAGGAGATCGCGGCGAAGAACGGCGTCTACGCGACCTTCATGCCGAAGCCGCTGTTCGGCGAGAACGGGTCGGGCATGCACACCCACATGTCGCTCTTCACCGACGGGCGGAACCAGTTCTTCGACGGCGACGACGCCCACCACCTGTCGCCGACCGGCAAGGCGTTCATCGCCGGCCTGCTGCGGCACGCGCGCGAGCTGTCCGCGGTCTTCGCGCAGTGGGTGAACTCGTACAAGCGGCTCGTGCCCGGCTACGAGGCGCCGGTCTACGTCGCGTGGTCGCAGCGGAACCGCTCGGCCCTGATCCGGATCCCGCTCTACAAGCCGGGCTCCGAGCAGGCGACGCGGGCCGAGATCCGCTGCCCCGATCCCGCGTGCAACCCGTACCTCACGTTCGCGGCCCTGCTCCATGCCGGGCTCGAGGGGATCGAGAACGGCTACGAGCTGCCGGACCCGATGGAGACGAACCTCTACCACCTGACGCCGGAGCAGCGGCGCGAGCGGGGGATCGTCTCGCTTCCCGAGACGCTCGGCGAGGCGATCGACGAGTTCGCCTCCTCGGAGCTGATGCGGAAGGCGTTCGGCGACCACATCTTCGACAACTACGTGAAGCTCAAGCGCCAGGAGTGGGACGAGTACCGCGTGCAGCTGACGCAGTGGGAGCTCGACCGCTACCTCGGCGTCCTCTAGCGTCGAGGCAGTCCGCGCGGGGTGCAGCCGGCGACGTCTGCCAGCTGCGCCCCGCCCGCCACGACGTCCGACCCGTCGAGGCCGAAGCACGCGCTCGCGCTCCGGCCGTCGATCCGGAGGTCGCAGCGGTACACGGTCACCGGGTCGACGGCGGGCAGCCGCGCCTCCGTGTCCTCGCACCGCACCACCTCCGCGTCGTGCCCGAGCCACGCCGCGACGGCGCGGGTGTCCGGCGGCTCGTCTCCCGCGTCGAGGCCGGCGACGGCGAGCACGAGGAGGAGCAGCAGGATCCCGGCGGCCGCGCCGACGGTCGCGAGCCACCCGAAGCGCGGCTCGAGCTCGTCGCGGCGCCCCACGGCGCCCGAGCCTAGAGGAAGCTCTTGAGCAGCTCGCGCTCGACGCGCAGGCCGATCACGCCGCTGCCCCGGTCGATCTGCTGGATCGTCTCGACGGGGACGACGCGGCGGCGGCGCGAGAGCCAGCCCGAGCGGACGGCGACGGCGTCGGGCTCGTCCGGCTTCGTGCCGTACATCGGGGCGTCGACGCGGCCGACGATCCGCCCGCGGACGTCGGCCACGAGGTAGCCCGACGTGCGGCGGAGGTCGTAGGCGAATGCGCTCATCTGCGGTGACGCTATTCCCGCCCTGCAAGGAATTCCCTCGCGTGGCGGTAAGGAATCCGTTAATTCCCAGGACGCGCGCGCGGCGCGGAATCTTGCGGTCCGCCCTAGTCGGGCTTCGCGCTCATCGCCCAGACGGCGACGACGTACGCGCCGAGCAGCAGGACCGCGATCACGCCCACGGCGCGGCCGAGCCCGAGCCCCGAGCCCGTGCGGAGCCGCCGGAGCCCGATGCCGGACAGGATCATCGAGAGCAGGATCAGGACCGCGCCGAGGTCGGCCGTGATGTAGCCGATCCCGAGCCAGGTCGGGTCGAAGCCGTCGGGGAAGTCCTCCGCGGCCTCCGTCCACTGGGCGCCGATGCGCATGAGGAGGTAGGCCGGGAAGACGCCCAGCAGCAGCGCGCGGAGCCCGAACCGGGTCAGCCCGACCGCATCGGCCTCGCGCGTCCAGCCGAGCACGATCGCCGTCGCGACGGCGAGGAGCATCCCCACCAGCAGCCCGGCCCCGAGGACGTGCAGCGTCAGCGGGAGGTTGACGTCGTCGGGACGGATCGCGGCGACCACGTTCATGCGCCGGGCTTCCAGATCATCAGGACGAGGATCACGACCACCGCGAGCGACAGGAAGGCCTGGTATCTGATCCCCGCCGGCCGGCCCCCGACGGGGTCGCGGTCGAACTCCCTGCCCGCCTTGCCGCCGGCCCAGCCGCCGACCGCCCAGAGGACGATGGACGCGACGATCCACGCATCCCACGGGTGGTACCGCTCGAGGTCGATCGCGAGCCAGATGCCGAGGAGGATCGTCCCGACCATCCCGACGCCGACGAGCGGGCCGGCGAGGCGCCCGTAGGCGCGCGCGCTCTCGGCGGCGATCAGGGGCGCCGCCGGACGCGTGGCGACGATCAGGGCCCAGAGCGCCGTCAACGACCCGATCAGGATGATCGCGCTCAGGACGTGCAGCGCCAGCAGCCAGTCGGAGAGCGACACGGCGGCAACCCTACAATCGACGGATGACGGAGACGAGCGAGCGGCACCTGCGCCTGCTCACGGAGACGATCGAGGCGGTCAACTCGACGCTCGACCTCCAGCGCGTCCTCGAGCTCGTCGCGAGCAAGGTCGCGGACGCGCTCGGCACCGACGCGTGCTTCGTCTACCTGTACGACGAGGGCGCCGACGAGCTCGTCCTGCGCGCCACGCACGGCACGCGGGTCGAGGACATGACACGCCGTCCGAAGATGCGTCCCGGCGAGGGCATCACCGGCACGGCGGCGGCCGAGCGCGCGCCGATCATGCTCCCCGAGCAGGCCCACCTCGACGAGCGCTTCAAGGCGTTCCCGAACCTGCCCGAGGATCAGTTCGAGTCGATCCTGGCCGTCCCGATCCTGCTGCGCGACACGCTCGAGGGGGCGCTCAACGTCCGCACTCGCGAGCCGAGGTCGTTCACGACCGCCGAGGTCGAGCTGCTCCTCGCGATCGCCGGGCAGGTGGCGCAGTCGATCGAGCACGCGCGGCTGTACGAGGCGGCGCAGCGGCGCGTGGCGGAGCTGGAGGCGCTCGCGCAGATCTCGGAGGCCGTCTCGGAGTCGCTGTACCTCGAGGAGTCGCTCGAGGCGATCGTGACGACGACGATGCGGGCGGTCGGCGCCGCGGGCGCGGCGCTCGTCCTGGAGGACGGCGAGATCGCCTGGCCGGAGGGGCGCGCCGGCACCTACGCGGTCCGGGTCCCGCTCCGCTGGAAGCGGCGGCAGATCGGCGAGCTCGTCTGCGACCGCGACACGCCGTTCGACGAAGCCGAGCTCGCGCTGCTCCAGTCGATCGCGCACCACGCCGCCGTCGCGCTCGAGCACGGGCGCGCGGTGATGCGCGGCGTCCTCGCTCAGGAGATCCACCACCGCGTGAAGAACAACCTCCAGACGGTCGCGTCGCTCCTCCGCCTGCAGGCGCGGTCGGACCACCTCGACCCGCGGAAGGCGCTCGAGGACTCGGTGAACCGCGTGCTCGCGATCGCGGCCGTCCACGAGGTGCTGACGGAGCGCCGGGACGACGACGTGGAGCTCGCCGAGCTGCTCGAGCGGCTGCGGGCGATGCTCGTCCAGGGGCTCGCAGGGGGGAAGACCGTGCGCGCCGAGCTCGCGCCCGTGTCGCTCGCGGGCGACCGCGCGACGGCGCTTGCGCTCGTGTTCTCCGAGCTGTTGCAGAACGCGCTCGAGCACGGCGGCGCGACGATCGCGATCGAGCTGGCGCAGCGCGGCGAGGACGTGGTGCTCGCGGTCGCGGACGACGGGCAGGGGCTGAACGGCGACGGCGACGGGACGGGGCTCTCGATCGTGCGGGCGCTCGTGCGCGACGAGCTCGGCGGCACGCTCGACCTCCGGAGCGACGGCGGCCTCCGCGCCGAGGTGACGTTCCCGGCATAACGGCGCGGACGCGCTCGTTCTCCCCGGCATGTACACCGTCTTCGACGTCTCCGGGATCGACGCGCGGCGGAAGGGCGTGCGGCGCGAGCTCGGGATCACCGCGTTCGGCGCGAACCAGTTCGACAACCAGCCGGGGCAGGCGGGGTCGGAGCACGACGAGGCCGACACGGGCCAGCAGGAGCTCTACGTCGTCCTCGGCGGGACCGGCGTCCTCCGCGTCGACGGCGACGAGGTCGAGCTGCGCCCGGGGCGCTACGTCCACGTCTCGCCGGAGTCGACGCGCCAGGTCGTGGCGGGCGAGCACGGGCTCTCGTACCTCGTGATCGGCGCCGCTCCGGGCGGGTACGACGTGCGCGAGCCGTTCTAGGACGTCGTCCGCGCGGAGGCCGCGTCCTCGGCCCGTCTACGCGTAGCGAAGGGCCTCGCCCGGTTTCGCGCGCGTGGCGCGGCGGATCGGCAGCGCGACCACGAGGAGCGCCAGCACCACCGTCCCGACGAGGGCGAGGACGACGTTCCCGAGCGGGAACGTGAGCGGGACCTCGACGTTCACGACCTCCCTCAACAGCCACACGAGGAAGCGGTAGAGGGCGTACCCGATCGGGACGCCCATGAGCCAGCCCGCGACCGCGAGCGCCACGCCCTCCGCGGCGAAGATGCGCCGGACGTCGCGGGCCCGCGCGCCGATCGTCCGGAGAATCCCGATCTCGCGTGTCCGCTCGAGCACGCTCATCGTGATCGCGTTCGCGAGGCCGACCATGCTGATCGCGACGATGACGAACCCGAGGACGGCGATCGTGGTGGTGATCGTCCGGTTCGTCGCCACGTTGTCCGCCTCGTCGACGTACTCGACCTCGGTCGCGACTTCGTACCCCGCAGCAGTCAGTCGATCCTCGAGCAGCGTGGTCACGCGGTCGACGAGGCCGTGGTCACCCGACGTCGTCTGAACCCACCAGTCGTCCTTCGCCGCGGGCGTCCCGGCGAGGAGCGTGCGCATCGTCTCGCGCGGGACGAACACGGCGATGCCGCTTTCCTGCTGGTTGTCGGCGATTCCGATCACCGTGAACGTGGTCGGCCCGGACGCGGTCTCGACCTCGACGCGGTCGCCGACGCGAACCCCCGTGAGCCGCGCGATCCCCCGCTGGACGACGACGACGCGCGCGCGGTCGCGCTCCTCGGCCGCCGTGTACCAGCGACCCTCGGCCATGTCGTACCCGAACATCGTCCGCTGCGGGACGGCCCACACGATCGCGTCCTCGCCGGCGAGGCCGACGTCCGCCGTGAACATCGGCTCGACGGCGGCGACGCCCGGCGTCGCACGCATGATCGCGGCGGCGCTCGCGTCGAGCGGCCGCCTCCCCTCCGACGTCACCTTGACGTCCTCGCCGTGGTCGCGCCACGCGGCGTGGGTCGCGTTCGAGATCGACGCGGCGAGGCCGAGGATCGCGAGCAGATTTCCCACGGCGAGTGCGACGATCAGCGCCGTCGCGAAGCTCCGGCGGCGGCGTCGTCCGACGCCGCGGAGCCCGATCTGCGCGGTCCGCGGCAGGAAGCGGATCCGCCGCAGCGCCACGTCGGTCGTGTCCTGCGGGCCCACGGCCGAGCCGGACGCCTCGAGCGCCTCGCGGAGGTCGACGCGGACGCCGCGGCGGATCGCCGGCAAGGCCGCCAGCGGCGGCCCGAGCACCCCGAGCGCGACGCTCGCGATTAGCACCAACGGGTCGACGCCGAAGCCGACGTCGATCGCGAAGAACGTCGACCCGATGAAGCGCACGAGCATGTTCGAGAGCAGCACGCCGAGCGCGACGCCGACGACGGTTCCGAGCGCGCCCAGGAGCAGGGCCGTGCGCACGTACACGAATGCGATCTGGCGCCGTCGCCCGCCGACCGCCTTCATCACGCCGATCTCGCCCGTCTGCTCGGCCACGAGCGTGGTCATCGTGTTCGAGACGAGCACGAGTGCCGAAAGGATCGCGAGCACCGTGATCACGTAGAAGAAGTCGGAGAAGCGCTCGAAGTCCTCCTTGCCCGGCCAGTCCTCGGCGGTGCGGAGCTCCGGCAGGTCGGTGAAGCCGGTGAAGCCGGGGACGGTCTCGAGCGTCCGGCGGACGAGACCGAGCGTGAACGCCGCCGCCTCGGGGCTCGTGTCGCGGAGGCGGATCGCGACCCCGGTGTCGCCCGGCGCACCGCGGAGCTCGGCCACCGTGGGTGCGGTCGCGTACAGGACGACGAGGTTGTCCTCCGCGACGTCCTGGCCTGCGTCGAGGTTTCGACCCTCGCCCGAGACGCGCAGAGTCCGTACGGATCCGTCGCCGGCGACGACGCGGACGGCGTCGCCGGCTCCGAGGGCGATGATGCCCTGCCGCTCGTTCTGCGCCTCCGTCAGGACCTCTCCGGCGCGCGGGAGGGAGCCGGAGGCGAGGTGCACGACGCCGACGTCCTGGCGAGCGAAGTCGTGCACGCCGAGGACGTAGCCGTCGGTCCGGCGCGCCCCCACGTAGACGCGCACGGCGACCCACGAGCGCGCCTCGACCGCGGCGACGTTCGGCAGGCGCTCGAGCGTCGCGAGGTCCGTCTCGTCGAGGACGACCGGATTCATCCAGACCGAGAGGTCCGGGAGCTTCCCCGCCGCGACCTCGTGCGCCATCGCCCGGTCCATCAGCGTCGGCAGCGCGAAGATCCCGATGCTCGCGACGGCGAGCGCGAGCGTCGCGGCGGCGAACAGCGTGCGCGCACGGCGGCGCGTCAGGTCGGTCACCGACTTGCGGACGAGGGCCGAGCGCATCGCCGCTCACCCGTCGACGACGACGCCGTCGCGGATGGTCACGATCCGGTGCGCCTGCTGCGCGAGCTGCGGGTCGTGCGTCACGAACAGCACCGTCTTGCCGTCGTCGTTCAGCCGGCGGAAGAGCAGGAACATCTCGGCCGCGGTCGCCGTGTCGAGGTTCCCGGTCGGCTCGTCGCCGACGACGAGCGTCGGATCCGACGCGAGCGCGCGCGCGATCGCGACGCGCTGCTGCTCGCCGCCGGAGAGCTCCGCCGGAAGGTGGTCGAGCTTGTCGCCGAGGCCGACGAGCTCGAGGTTGTGCCGCGCGCGCGCGAAGCGCTCGCGCTTCGACCCGCGGCGGGCGAAGTCGAGCGGCAGCACGGCGTTCTCGAGCGCGCTCAGCGTGGGGAGCAGCTGGAAGAACTGGAAGACGATGCCGACGTTCGCGCCCCGCCACACCGCGAGCTCCTCCTCGCTCATCGTCTCGAGCCGGCGGCCGTCCACGGTCACCGTCCCGGCGCTCGGCCGGTCGATGCCGGTGACGAGGTTGAGGATCGTCGTCTTGCCGCTGCCGGACGGGCCGACGATCGCGACGAGCTCCCCGCGGCCGACCGTCAGGTCGACGCCCCGGAGCGCCCGGTAGTCGACGCGCCCCATCCGGTACGTCTTCTCGACGCCGCGGAGCGCGATCAGCGACTCCAGCTGTGGACGTGCCCCGTACGGCGCCGCGGTTGCGGTCGCCTCGGCCATCGATCAATGCTCGCCCGAGGGCGCCGTGGGTGAGTCGGGGAGTTCGCGGATCCGCCCGTATGCTCCGCCGATGCGGATCCTGATCGCGGAGGACGAGACGATCATCCGGCTCGACCTGCGCGACCTGCTCGAGCGCGCCGGCTTCGACGTCGTCGGCGAGGCGAAGGACGGCGAGGAGGCGGTCGCGCTCGCGCGGAGCGAGCGGCCGGACCTGGCGATCCTGGACGTGAAGATGCCGCGGCTCGACGGGATCGAGGCCGCACGGCGCATCCTCGAGGAGCATGCGATCCCGATCGTGATGCTGACCGCGTACGGTCAGGACGAGCTGGTCTCGCGCGCGGTCGAGGCAGGGGTGTTCGGCTACCTGGTGAAGCCGTTCCGCGAGACCGACCTGCTGCCGGCGATCCGGACCGCCCGCGCGCGGCACGAGGAGCTGGCGGTGCTGCGCGAGGAGGCGGACTCGCTCGCCGAGGCGCTCGCGTCGCGCAAGGCGATCGAGCGGGCGAAGGGGCTGCTGATGGAGAGGGAGGGGCTGTCGGAGCAGGACGCGTTCGCGCGGCTGCGGAAGGCGAGCCAGGTGTCCGGGCGGCCGCTGCGCGTGATTGCCGAGGCCGTCGTCGAGACGCTTCAGGGCTGAGCCAGCAGCCAGAGGAGGGCGGTCAGCGAGTAGCCGTCGCTGACCTCGCCGTCGCGGACGAGGCCGCGGACGCGCTCGAGCGGGACCCACTCCACCCGTTCGGCCTCGTCCACGTCGGGCGGCCCCTCCTCGTCGGCCGCGTCGGCGGCGAACACGTGGAACGTCTGGTCGACGCCGCCGGGCGCCGGGTGGTACGTGAACAGGTGCCGGACGGGCCCGGGGCGCCAGCCGGTCTCCTCGAGCGTCTCCCGGGCCGCGGCCTCGGCGGGGGTCTCGCCGTCGTCGACGCGGCCGCCGGGGATCTCCCAGCCCCACGAGTCGGTGACGAAGCGGTGCCGCCGCAGCAGCAGGACGCCGCGTGCCGGGTCGTGGACGACGGTCGCCGCCGCCTCGCGCGGGAAGCGGAGGACGTGGTGCTCGAAGCGCGCGCCGGAGGGCAGCTCGACGTCGACGAGGCGCAGGCTCATGAACTCGCTCTCGTAGAGGGACCGTTCGCCGTGGACCGTCCAGCGCATCCGTGGGAGGGTACGCGCGGTGGACAACGTCG
>JBLNEO010000008.1:0-27816 GCA_050262775.1 Pseudomonadota bacterium
CGTCTACCTCGACGAGCTCGGGTGGCAGACGGCGTCGGAGGGCGAGGCGTACGACGGGGTCGAGAACGTGCCGGTCGTCGACGAGGCGACGCAGGGGCGGTACTACGCGCAGGCGGTGCGCCTCGCCGAGTGCGACCCGGCCGTGGCCGCGCTGAACTTCTTCCACCTCATCGACGAGAGACCGCGCGAGCGCTTCCAGAGCGGCCTCCTCTGGGCGGACGGGACGCGCAAGGAGTCGTTCGTCCCCGTCAGGTCGGCGATCCTCGCCGCCCGCGACCGCGGCTGCACGGGCGTGCCCGTCCGGTGGCGCCACACGACGGCAGTCGTCGGCGCCAGCGTGCGTTTCGGCGGGGCGGGCCGGCGTCGCACGGTTGCCGTCGGTGCCCGGGAGGACGCGACCTTCGCCGCCGCCGTCGTGCCCGCCGGGACGGCGACGCCCGCGATCGGACGGATGCTCGCCTCGACCGCCGCGTCGACCGGGGTGCAGGGGACCGTCCGCGCCTACCGCGCTCCGGTCGTTCGCGTGCCGGTGACCCTCCGACCGGGGCGGCGGTACGTCGTCGCGGTCCGCATCGTCGCGGCCGTCAACCCGCGGCGATCGAGCGTCCTCGTCGGGCCCCCGTTCACGCTGCCGTAGCGCTCGTCGCCGTCATCTCGGACACGCACCTGCCGCGCGGGGCGCGGCGCCTGCCGGACGAGTGCGTGGCGCGGCTCCGGGCGTCCGACCTGATCCTCCATGCCGGCGACCTGTCGTCGCTCGCGTTCCTGGAGGAGCTCCGTGGCCTCGGTCCGCCCCTCGAGGCCGTGGCCGGAAACGCCGACGAGGCAGCGCTGAAGGCGCAGCTGCCGGTGGAGCGCGTGGTCGAGGTCGAGGGAGTGCGCATCGGGATGGCGCACGTGCCGGGCCCCGCGGCCGGACGCGCGGAGCGCCTCGTCCGCCGATTCCCGGGCTGCGACGCCGTCGTCTTCGGGCACACGCACGTCGCCGTCGCGGAGCAGGTCGGCGGCGTCTGGATCCTCAACCCCGGCAGCCCGACGGAGCGCCGCCGCGCGTCGGGCGGCCACTCGATGCTCGAGCTCCGGATCGACGACCGCGAGATCGAGCCGCTCCTCGTGGAGCTCTCGGCACAGAATCGACACGTCGAGTGACAGACCTAGGGACAGTCACCGCCGGTGGTGGTTGACACGAACGCGCGTTCGGTATACAGTCGAACGCATGTTCGCTCGAATCGTCGTCCTCGTCCTCGTCGCCGTCGTGGCCTGGGCCGCGTTCGCGCGCCCGTCCACGGGCGCGGGGCCCGAGCGCGGGTACGTCGTCCGGCCGAGCGACACCCTCTGGTCGATCGCGCAGTCGCACTACCCCGGTGATCCCCGCGCGGCGGTCTGGAAGCTCCGCGCCCGCAACGGCCTCGACGACGCGACGCTCGTGCCGGGCCAGCGCCTCGTGCTCCCGTCGGCCTAGATCGCGCCCTCCTAGACTGGAGGCGTGGATCTCGACGTCGTCTTCCTCGGCACCGCCGGGTCGATGCCGACCGCGCAGCGGGCGCCGAGCGCGCTGCTCGTGCGGCGCGGCGGCGAGCGGCTCCTCGTCGACTGCGGGGAGGGCACGCAGCGGCAGCTGCTGCGCTCCGACGTCGGCCTCCTCGACCTGCGCGAGGTCTTCCTCACCCACTACCACGCCGACCACTACCTCGGGCTGCCGGGCATGCTGAAGAGCTTCGCCCTGCGCGGCCGCGAGGAGCCGATCACGATCTACGGGCCGCCGGGGCTGCGTGACCTCGTCGCCGCGCTCAGGCGCATCTTCGGGCGCCTGACGTTCCCGTACGACCTCGTCGAGCTGCGCCCGGGCGACACGCTCGACCGCGGCGAGTACGAGTGGCGCGTGTTCGCCGTGCGTCACGGCCTCAACGCCGTCGGCTACGCGCTCGTCGAGCCGGAGCGCCCCGGACGGTTCGACGTCGCCGCCGCGGACGCGCTCGACGTCCCTTCGGGCCCCGAGCGCGGGCAGCTCCAGCACGGCTCGGCGGTGACGCTCGCCGACGGGCGCGTCGTGCGACCGGACGAGGTGCTCGGCCCGGCGCGACCCGGGCGGACGCTCGTCGTCGCCGGGGACTCCGCACCGGCGCCTTCGGTGCTCGAGGCGGCGCGCGGCGCCGACCTCCTCGTGCACGAGGCGACGTTCTGCGAGGACGAGCGCGAGCGCGCGGAGGAGACGCTGCACACGACCGCCGCGCAGGCGGCGGAGCTCGCGCGCGCGGCCGACGTGCGTCTGCTCGCGCTCACGCACGTGTCGAACCGCTACTCGGGCCGCGACGTCGCCGAGGAAGCGCGTGCGATCTTTCCGGACACCGTCGTCCCGCGCGATTTCGACGTCGTCGAGATCCCGTTCGCGGAGCGTGGCGCGCCCCGGCTCGTGAAGGGCGGCGTCGCGCGCGAGCGGCGAACCGAGACGCAGCCGGCCGAGGTCGCTTAGGCTTCCTCCGATGACGAGGTTGGTTCAGCTCACGGTCGCGGGCGACATCACCGAGGCGGAGGAGATCCGCGTGATCCTCCGCAACGCCGGCATCGAGTCGGAGCTCGAGACCGCGGTCGAGCACCATCCGGCCGCGATCGAGGACGCACCGCAGAAGGTGCTCGTCGCGGAGTCCGACCTCGAGGCCGCGCAGAACGCGGTCGAGGCGCAGACCGAGCCTGACGACCTCCTCGGCGAATAGCCGACGATCCCGACTTCGCGGGCCTCGCGCCGCGCTACGACGCGCTCCGCCCCCAGGACGCGAACTGGTGGGAGGTGGCCTCCCGTCTCGTCGAGCTCGGCGACCTGCGCGGCCGCCGCGTCCTGGAGGTCGGCTGCGGCACGGGCGCGCTCGCGGCCGCCCTCGCGGAGCGGTGGTCGGCGAAGGTCTGGGGCGTCGACGCGAGCGAGGAGATGCTGGCCGTCGCGCGCGGGCGCGTGCCGCCGTCGGTCGGGCTGCGTCGCGCCGACGCGGAGGCGCTGCCGTTCAGGAACGGGTGGTTCGAGCGCGCGGTCGCGCGGCTCGTCCTCCATCTCGTCGACCGTCCGCGGGCCCTCGCGGAGGCGGCGCGCGTGCTCGTCCCCGACGGTCGCCTCGCGATCGCGACGTTCGAGCCGGAGCACTTCGAGCGCTACTGGCTCAACCGGTTCTTCCCGTCCCTGCTCGAGCTCGACCGACGCCGGTTCCCGACGCCGGAGGCGCTCGCCGCCGAGCTGGCCGAAGCCGGTCTCGACCCGGCGCCGCCCGAGCGGCTGCTCCAGCGCGCGACGGTCGACCGGGCGGACGCGCTCGAGCGCATCCGCGGCCGCTTCATCTCGACGCTGCGCCTCCTCGACGAGGACGAGCATGCCGAAGGCCTCGCGCGGGCGGAGGCGGAGCTGCCGCCGCGGGTCGAGTACGAGCTCCGCTGGCTGCTCGTCGCCGCGCGGCGTCACCGCTCGTAGCGGAACTGCGTCGTCCCGAAGATCCCCTTGCTGCGGACGTCGAAGATGCAGACGCCGCCCGGCCGACGCGGGCGCGCCGGGATCGCGACGAACCGCGACTTCCCGGGCGGGATCTCGACCGTCGCGCGCACGTGCTCGTCCTGGACGATCTCGATCGGCTCGGCCACCTTGCCGAGCAGCGTCACGAGGAACCGGCGGCCCGGCCGGCAGTCCCACACGGTGAGCCGCCCGGCCGAGTAGATGTCGCCGTTCGCCTGGATGCCGGTCACGCGCGTCGAGAACCGCAGCGGCCCGTCGAGGCGCCAGAGCACGAGGGCGCGCTGCGCGGTCTCCTGCTGCGGCGCCTCCGCAACGGCCTCGCCGGAGAGCTCGATTCCCGCCGGCACCACGGCGTAGGAGGCACGGGGCGCCGGCACGGCGCGGCCGTCGGGGCGGATCGTCACCTCGGTCTGCGGCATCGCGCCGGGCACGACCGTCCCCTGGATCGTCGCCACCGCCGTGATCCGCTCGTTCCAGAACGCGTGCTCCCACACGGCGTTCCAGTGCGCGTCGCCCGTGTACACGTGGACGGTGGGGCCGGCGGCCGCGCGGTCGACCCACGTCCGGTCCGGCCCGATCAGCTCGAGCCGCAGGCGGTGCGAGGCTGCCGCGTCCTCGGCCGAGGCCGCGACGGAGCCCGCCGCGAACGCGCCGACGAGGACGACGGGCACGAGCACGAGCAGGCGTCGCGGGAGGAGCACGACGAGGGCGGCGATCGCCGCGGCGGCGACCCAGGCGAGGGCCGGCGTCGTGCGCAGGAGCGCAGCGATGCTGGGCGCGTCGGGAATGGCGGCCGCCGTCGTCCAGCGGTCGAACGGGACGAACGACACGAGGGCCGCCGTCGCGAGCGCCGCGGCCACGGTGGCGGTCCGCGGTCTGGGCGCACCGCGGTCGAGCCAGAGGCAGAGGACGAGGAAGAGCGGGGGCGCCGCGGCGAGCAGGTCGCGCTCGGCGAGGTGGGCGACGTACTCCGTCGCGAAGATCCCGACCTCGACGGCGAGCCACACCCCGAGTGAGGCCGCGACCGCGATGAGGGCGGCCTCGGCCCGCGCCGGGGCCTCGCGGACGCCCGCGGTGAGCAGCAGGACGAGCGCGACGACCGGCGCGACGCCGACGAGCCAGGCGACGCCGCCGAGGTGCCACGCGACCTCCTTCAGGGTCTCGCCGACCGGGTACGAGGTCTCCCCGGCCGCCTGGTACCCGCCCAGGAGCTCCGAGAGCCCGCCGCCGTCGTGGAGCCGCCACAGCGTCCACGCGGCGGCGACGCCGGCGAGGGCGGCCGCGGTCGGCCAGAGCCGCAGGACCGAGCGCGGCGCGCGGACGAGGAGGCCCCACCCGATCGCCGCCGTCGCGAGCGTCGGCACGAACACGAACGCCTGCAGCCGCGTCGCACACGCGGCCGCGATCGCCAGCACGAGCAGCGCCTGCCGCGTGCCCGACGGCCGCTCGAGCGTCGCCGCGAGCGCCCACGCGGCGAGCGTCGCCACGGGGAGGAACACCGTCTCGGTCATCAGCAGCCCCGAGAGCACGAGCGCCGGCAGGGCGAGCGTCAGCGCCGCGGCGACGAGCGCCCACCCCGGCCGCATCAGGCTGCGGCCCCAGAGGTACACGGGCACCGCCGTGGCCGACATCGCGACGGCGCCGGCCGCCTGCGCGACGCGGTAGCCGCCGACGCCGTCCCAGAGCGCCAACGGCCAGCCGACGACGAGCGGGTGGAGGAGGCTGTAGAAGCCCACAGGCTCGCCGTGCACCTCCAGCCGGCCGTCGCTCCACAACGAGCGGCCGAGCATTCCGTACAGCGTCTCGTCCGGCGTGATCCAGGGCGTCTCGAGGCGGAACGCGCCGATCAGGCGCAGCGCGACCGAGACGGCGACGAGCACCAGCAGCAGCGCGGGGGCGGGCAGGCGGGCGAGGCGCACGCCCGGATGCAAGCAGAGTGGCTCAGCCGGCCGCGAACGTGCCGGACGCGACGCTCACGCCCGAGTGCGTCGGCGGGCCGCCGTCGTCCTCGAGCGAGACGTCGATCGCGCGGAGCTGGCTCCCGCGGAGGTCGAGCTCCAGCCGGACGCGACCGCCCCTCGGCGCGAAGGCGGCGACGGGCTCCATCGCGTCGGAGCCGCGGGGGAGCACCCAGAGCTCGTAGTGATGGCCCGGCGGCGGCGGCTCGGCCCGGCGGAGATCGACGACGAGCGTCCCGCGCTCGACGGACGCAGTCCCCTCGAGGGCGGCCGCCGAGAGCGTGGCGCGCACGGGCCCGCCGCCGGCGACGACGCCGAGCGCGAGCGCGACGACGGCCGCACCGGCGGCCGCGAGCGAGCCGGCGACGCCGACGAGGCGCGGCAGGCGGAACGCGAGCCGCCGGCGTGGCGCCGGCCGCGCCTCGGCGAGGATCCGCGCCCGCAAGGCGGCCGGCGGTGCCTCGCGCGCGACGAACCGGTCGAGCAGCGGGAAGAGCGGCTCGGTCACGCTGCCGCCTCCGGGCGCAACGGGTCGACGAAGGGACGCAGCCGTTCGAGGCCGAGCCGCAGCCGGCCCTTCACGGTTCCGAGCGGCAGTCCGAGCCGGTTCGCGATCTCCCCGTGGGAGAGCCCGTCGAAGTACGCGAGCCGGACGACCGCGAGCTGCGGCTCGGGGAGCGCCGCGAGCGCGTCGGCGACGACGCGCGCCCGCTCGGCCGCCGCGGCCGCGTCCGCGGGGCCGGGGTCGACGTCGTCCGTGTCGCCGAGGTCCGCCCGCAGGTCGGCCGGCCGGGCCGCCCGTGCCCGCAGGAGCTCGACGCCGCGGTTGCGGACGACCGTCAGGAGCCACGTCGACAGGCGCGCGCGGTCGGGGTCGAAGCGCGCGGCGTTCCGCCACAGCGCGACGAACGCGTCCTGCACGCACTCCTCCGCGAGCCCGTGGTCGCGGACGAGCCGCAGCGCGAAGCCGAAGGCGATCGCGCCGTAGCGGTCGTAGAGGTCCCGCAGCGCGTCGACGGCGCCCCCCGCGGGGCGGGCGACGTCGGCGGCGTCGGCTGCCCGCGAGCGCTCGTGCGCGGCGGTGCGGGCGGGGGTGTCGGTCGCGGCGGACATCCGCGGCGTGGGGGCGGGGCGCCGAAGCGCCCCGCCCCGCGCGGCCTCAGCGCGAGGCGTCCTTCAGCACCTTCACCGTGAACTTGGCGCCCTCGGCCTTGACGGCGCCGACGGCGGCAGCGGTCACGGCCTGCCCGCCGCGGAGGCGGAGCCGCTGGTCGAACACCGTGGTCGTCGTCCCGGTCGCCGTGATCCGGATGCGGTACTGCCCCGGCTTCAGCCGCAGGTAGTTCGACACCGCCTCGTACGGCACGTTCCGAAGCACGCGCTTCGCGTTCACCCAGACGTCGACGTTCGGCGCGTCCGGCGAGAGGTGCGCGACCCGAATCGCGGCGATGCCGCGGCCCGGCGCGACGCGCATGTCGCGGATCAGTGCCAGCTCCGCCGTCTTCGCAGAGAGGAGGCCGCGCGCGGTCGCGGTGTACCGCTGCTTGTCCTTCAGCGTGATCGTCGCCCGCAGCGCGGCGGCCGACTCCGGCTGGCCCTGCAGCGACACGGCCACGCGGTACGTCCCGGCCGGGAGGGAGAGGTAGGGCGTGGACGCGAGCGTCCCGAGCGACGGGACCGCCGCCTTGCCGTTCACGTACACGGTGACGGCGGGGACGTCGGGTGCGGCGTGGAGCACGCGCAGCTGCGCGGCGGCGAGCGCGTTCGGGGCGAGCGCGCCGACGCCGACGGCGAGGACGACGAGCACGAGCAGCTTGCGGAACATCGAAGACCTCCTTGTCCAACTTTTGTACAGCGTACCGGTTGTACGGCCTCCGCTGTCGGTTGGATCACTTCGTCCGCCGGGCGCGCTAGGCTCGTCGTCGACCACGCCCTTTAACTCGGTCCAGCGAGGCCGGGAAGGAGTGAGATGCACGGCAACACCACCGTCGGCGCCGGCGCGGCCGGCAAGGTCCTCCTCGACGCCGACGCGATCCAGCGGACGCTGTCCCGGATCGCCCACGAGATCATCGAGCGGAACGACGCGCTGGAGGACGTCGCGCTCGTCGGGATCCACACCCGGGGCGTCCCGCTCGCCCACCGGCTCCGGCGCCTGATCGAGGAGCGCAGCGACGTCGAGGTCGAGGTCGGCGCCGTCGACATCACCTTCTACCGCGACGACGTCCACATCCGCGGCGGCGAGGCACCGCTCCACGCGCAGCCCGTCGTGCGCGCCACGCAGCTCGACTTCCCACTCGAGGGCCGCACCGTGATCCTCGTCGACGACGTCCTCTACACGGGACGGACGATCCGCGCAGCGATCGAGGCGCTGTTCGACTACGGCCGGCCGGCTCGCGTCCAGCTCGCCGCGCTCGCCGATCGCGGCCACCGCGAGCTCCCGATCCGCCCCGACTACGTCGGCAAGAACCTCCCGACGAGTCGCGGCGAGCGCGTCCAGGTCGAGCTCGTCGAGGTGGACGAGGTCGACCGCGTCCTGCTCGTCGCAAGCGCCGAGGAGGAGCGGTGAGCGTCCGGGTCGTCCGCGACGACCTGCGCCCGCCGGCCGCGCCGCCGCGGCGCCACCTGATCGCCGTCGCCGACCTCGACCGCGACGACGTGGAGCGGCTGCTCGCGACCGCGTCGGGCTTCGAGGCCGCGCTCGACCGCGAGGTGAAGAAGCTCCCGACGCTCCGCGGCCGCCTCGTCGTCACGCTCTTCTTCGAGTCCTCGACGCGCACGTCGTCGAGCTTCGAGCTCGCGGCGAAGCGGCTGTCGGCCGACACGATGTCCGTGAAGTCGACGGGCTCGTCGGTCGACAAGGGCGAGTCGCTGAAGGACACCGCGCTGACGCTCGCGGCCTACGACCCCGACGTGATCGTCATCCGCCACCCGCAGATCGGCGCGCCGCGGCTCGTCGCCGGCGTGACCGAGGCGCGGATCGTCAACGCCGGCGACGGCAAGCATCAGCACCCGACGCAGGCGCTCCTCGACCTCCACACGATGCGGGCGGCGACGGGACGGCTCGACGGGCTCCACGTGGCGATCGTCGGGGACGTCCTGCACTCCCGCGTCGCGCGGTCGCTCGTCCAGGCGCTTCGCCTCGTCGGCGCGCACGCGACGCTCGTCGGCCCGCCGCCCCTGATCCCGCGCGGGATCGAGGAGGCGCTCGGCTGCGACGTCTCGCACGACATCGCGGCGATCGCCGACGCGGACGTCGTCTACGTGCTCCGGATGCAGCGCGAACGGATGCTCGAGGGGGCGAACTACGTCCCGAGCCTGCGCGAGTACACGGCGCGGTGGGGGGTGACCGCCGACCGGGTCCGGCCGGGCCAGGTCGTGATGCACCCGGGCCCGATGAACCGGGGCGTGGAGATCGACGCGGCCGTCGCCGACGGTGCGCAGTCGCTCGTGACCGCGCAGGTCCGCGCGGGGCTCGTGGTGCGGATGGCGGTGCTCTACGACCTGCTCACCGCCGGCCGCCCCGCGCCGGTCGAGGCCGCGTTGGAGGTGGCGTGATGCTCGCGCGGAAGGAGCGTCCGGCTGCGAGCCTCGTCGTCCTGGGTGCTCGCGTCCTCGATCCGGTCGCCGGGCTCGACGCCGTGCTCGACGTCCGCGTCGACGACGGGACGATCGCGCAGCTCGGCACCGACCTCGACACGAACGCGCACCAGGTCGTCGACGGGAGGGGGCTCGTGCTCGCGCCCGCCTTCGTCGACCCGCACGTGCACCTGCGGACGCCGGGGCGCGAGGACGAGGAGACGATCGCCTCCGGCACCGGCGCGGCCGCGGCCGGCGGATACTGCGCGATCCTCGCGATGCCGAACACGGAGCCCGTCGTCGACTCGGCGACCGTGCTCGACGGGCTCGTGGAGGATGCACGGCGCCACGCCGAGATCCCGACCGGCTTCCTCGCCGCGATCACGAAGGGGCAGGAGGGCGGCGAGCTGACGGAGATGGGCGAGCTCGCCGACGCCGGCGCGGCCGGGTTCAGCGACGACGGCCGGCCCGTGACGTCGGCCGGCGTGATGCGACGCGCGCTCCAGTACGGCGCGGTCGCGGGACGGACGATCGCCGTCCACTGCGAGGAGCCGAGCCTCACGCGCGGCGCACACGTGCACGAGGGGGCCGTCTCGGCCGAGCTCGGCTTCGGCGGGTACCCGTCGATCGGCGAGAGCCTCATGGTCGAGCGCGACCTCGCCCTCGCCGCGTACGAGCGCCGGCCGATCCACCTCATGCACCTCTCGGCGCGGGAGTCGGTCGACGCGCTCGCACGCGCACAGGCGGCGGGCGTCGAGGCGACCGCCGAGGTGACGCCGCACCACCTCGTCCTCACCGACGAGGCCGTGCGGTCGCTCGACCCGAACCTGAAGATGAACCCGCCGCTCCGCGCCGAGGTGGACCGGACGGCGCTGCTCGCGGCGCTGCGCAGCGGGACGATCGCGGCGATCGCCTCCGACCACGCGCCGCACGCACGGCACGAGAAGGACGTCCCGTTCGAGGCGGCGCCGTTCGGCGTCACCGGGCTCGAGACCGCGTTCGCCGCGCTGCACACGCATCTCGTCGAGCCGGGGCTGCTCGACCTCGAGACGCTGCTGACGCGGATGAGCGACGGGCCGGCACGGGCGTTCGGGCTGACGCCGCCGCGGATCGAGGTGGGCGCGCGGGCGAACCTCGTCCTGCTCGACCTGGCCGCGGCCTGGCGCGTCGAGGAGGCGGCGTTCCGCAGCCGGTCGGCGAACTCCTGGCTGCTCGGGCGGACGCTCCGGGGCCGCGTGCTCCTGACGGTCGCCGACGGCACGACGGCGTACGCGGCATGACCGGGTTCCTCGCGCTCGAGGACGGGACGACGTTCCCGGGGCAGTCGGTCGCGGCCGAGGGTCACGCCTTCGGCGAGGCGGTGTTCACGACCGCGATGACCGGCTACCAGGAGATCGTCACCGACCCGAGCTTCGCGGAGCAGCTGGTCTGCTTCACGGCGCCGATGGTGGGCAACTACGGGGTCGCGGCCGAGCGCTCGGAGTCGCGCCGGCCGCACGCGCGCGCGGTGCTGATGCGCGAGGCGCGCGGCCCCGCGTGGACCGACTGGCTGCACGAGCGCGGGATCGTCGCCCTCTCGGGCATCGACACGCGCTCGCTCGTCCTGCGGCTGCGCGAGCACGGCGCGATGCGCGGGGTCGTCGTGGGCGGGGACGGCGTCTCGGTCGAGGAGGCGGTCGAGTCCGTGCGGGCGCAGCCGGGAATGGCGGGGCGCGCGCTCGTCTCGGCCGTATCGACGGCCGAGCCGTACGTGTTCGCGGAGGAGGGCGAGCCCGACGTGGCGGTGGTCGACTACGGCACGAAGCGATCGATCCTGCGCCGCCTCGCGGGCGCCGGCGCGCGCGTCACCGTCTACCCGCACGACGTCGACGCCGACTCGCTCGCGCGCCACGACGGCGTCGTCCTCTCGAACGGCCCCGGGGACCCGGAGCCGCTCGCCGGCGAGGTCGCGACGGTGCGCGAGCTGCTCGGGCGGACGCCGATGCTCGGCATCTGCCTCGGCCACCAGCTGCTCGGCCTCGCGACCGACCACGAGACGTTCAAGCTCCCGTTCGGCCACCGTGGCGCGAACCACCCGGTGCTCGAGCGCGCCAGCGGCCGGGTCCTCGTGACGAGCCAGAACCACGGCTTCGCGGTGCGGCCGACGGAGGAGGCGGCGGCGACGCACGTCTCGCTCTACGACGGCACCGTCGAGGGCTTCGCGTTCCCCGACCTCCGCGCACGGTCGGTGCAGTTCCACCCCGAGGCGGGGCCCGGCCCGCACGACGCGTGGCCGATCCTCGAGCGCTTCGTCGAGGAGCTCCGCGATGCCTAGGCGCGGCGACCTCGAGTCGATCTGCGTGATCGGCTCGGGGCCGATCGTGATCGGCCAGGCGGCCGAGTTCGACTACGCCGGCTGCCAGGCGCTGAAGGTGCTCCGCGAGGACGGGTTCCGCACGATCGTCGTCAACTCGAACCCGGCGACGATCATGACCGACCCCGGCTTCGCCGACCGGACGTACCTCGAGCCGCTCGACCTCGAGGGCGTGACGGACGTCCTCCGCCGCGAGCGGCCCGACGCGCTCCTGCCGACGCTCGGCGGGCAGACGGCGCTCAACCTCGCGATCGCGCTGGCCGAGGCCGGGACGCTCGACGAGCTCGGTGTCGAGCTGATCGGCGCCGGCATCGAGCCGATCCGGCGCGCCGAGGACCGGCTGCGCTTCCGCGAGGTCGTCCAGTCGGTGGGGCTGAAGGTGCCGGAGTCCCGGATCGTGACCTCCGTCGACGAGGCGCGCGGGATCGCGACGCCGGCGGTCGTGCGCCCGGCGTTCACGCTCGGCGGCCACGGCGGCGGGTTCGCGGAGACGCCCCTCGAGCTGCGGCGGCAGGTCGAGATCGGCCTCCGGGAGAGCCCGATCTCGCAGGTCCTCGTCGAGGAGTCCGTTCGCGGCTGGGACGAGTTCGAGCTCGAGGTGATCCGCGACCGCGCGGACAACGTGGTGATCGTCTGCTCGATCGAGAACATCGACCCGATGGGCGTCCACACGGGCGACTCCGTCACGGTCGCGCCGCAGATGACGCTCTCCGACGAGGCGTACCAGGAGCTACGCGACGCGGCCGCGGCCGTCATCCGCGCGATCGGCGTGGACACCGGCGGCTCGAACGTCCAGTTCGCGCGCGACCGCGCCACGGGTGAGCTCCGGGTGATCGAGATGAACCCGCGCGTCTCGCGCTCCTCCGCGCTGGCCTCGAAGGCGACCGGCTACCCGATCGCGAAGGTCGCCGCGAAGCTCGCCGTCGGGTACACGCTCGACGAGGTCCCGAACGACCTGACCGGGACGACGCCCGCGAGCTTCGAGCCGACGCTCGACTACGTCGTCGTCAAGGTGCCCCGGTTCGCGTTCGAGAAGTTCCCCGGTGCCGATCGCGCGCTCGGCACGCAGATGAAGAGCGTGGGCGAGGCGATGGGGATCGGGCGGACGTTCGCCGAGGCGTTCGCGAAGGCCTACGCGAGCCGTGAGCTGGACGCGGGCGCGGCGACGCCGTGGCCGTCGCTCGACGAGCTCCCCGAGGGCATCCACCCGTGGTTCCGCCGCGAGCTCGAGGCGCTCCGGCGGGACGGCGCGCCCGCCGGCCCGCGGGTCTTCCGCCGCGTCGACTCCTGCGCCGGCGAGGTCGAGGCACGGTCGAACTACTTCTACTCCACGGTCGGCGAGGTCGACGAGGCGCCGCCGACCGGGACGAAGCCGCGCGTCGTGATCCTCGGCTCGGGCCCGAACCGGATCGGGCAGGGGATCGAGTTCGACTACTGCTGCGTCCACGCGGTGCAGTCGTTCCAGGCCCAGGGCTACGAGGCGGCGATGGTCAACTGCAACCCCGAGACCGTCTCGACCGACTACGACACCTCCGACCGGCTGTACTTCGCGCCGCTCACCGCCGAGCACGTGCGGGCGGTGTGCGAGCGGGAGCGGCCGGAGGGCGTCGTCATCCAGTTCGGGGGTCAGACCCCCCTGAAGCTCGCCCGCACGCTCGAGGCGGCCGGCTTCCCGATCATGGGCACGCCGTTCGACGCGATCGATCTCGCGGAGGACCGCGAGCGGTTCGCGACCCTCGCGGACGAGCTCGGCGTGCGGACGCCGGACTGGGGGATCGCGACCTCGGTGACGGACGCGGCGCTGATCGCGCGACGCGTCGGCTACCCGGTGCTCGTCCGCCCGTCGTACGTGCTCGGCGGGCGCGCCATGCGGATCTGCTACCGGGCCGACGAGGTCGTGGCCGCGTTCCGCGACGCGCACGGGCCGGCGCTCGTCGACCGATTCGTGACGAACGCGCTCGAGCTCGACGTCGACGCGCTTTGCGACGGCACCGACACGTGGATCGGCGCGATCATGCAGCACGTCGAGGAGGCGGGCGTCCACTCCGGCGACTCCTCCTGCGTGATCCCCGCGCCCTCGGTGACGCCGACCATGGAGCGCGAGGTGGTCGAGGCCGTCCGGCGCCTGGCGCCCGCGCTCGGCGTTCGCGGCCTCGTCAACGTGCAGCTCGCGATCGCGGGCGACGAGCTCTACGTGCTGGAGGTCAACCCACGCGCGTCGCGGACGGTGCCGTTCGTCTCGAAGGCCACCGGCGTCAACCTCGTCGACGCCGCCTGCCGCATCGCCGCGGGCGCACGGATCCCGGACCTGGGGCTCCCCCCGGAGCGCGCGCCCAGGCAGGTGAGCGTGAAGGCGGCCGTGCTCCCGTTCGCCCGCTTCCCCGGCGCCGACCCGGTGCTCGGTCCCGAGATGCGCTCGACGGGCGAGGTGATGGCGACAGGGGCCGACTTCGCGACCGCGTTCGCGAAGGCCGAGCGCGCGGCCGGGCGCGCGCTGCCGACGAGCGGCACCGCCTTCCTCTCCGTCCGCAACGAGGACAAGGAGGCACTGCTCCCGGTCGCGGCCGCGCTGGCGGGCCTCGGCTTCCGACTCGTTGCGACGCAGCGGACGGCGCGCGTGCTCACCGCGGCGGGGTTGCAGGTCGAGGGCGTCCCCAAGGACGGCGCGATCATCGACCGGATCCGTGCGGGCCGGTGCGACCTCGTCGTCAACACCCCGAACCGGACGCGGCAGGCGCGGACGGACGGGTACCGGATCCGCGAGGCGTCGCTCGCGGCACGTGTGCCCTGCATCACGACGATCCCGGGCGCCGCCGCCGCCGTGCACGCGATCGCACGGGCGAGATCGGAGGAGCCCGCCCTGTCGCTCCAGGAGCGGATCGATGCCGAGACGCGAACGGCGTAGGGTCGTCGCCGGCGAGCCCGTCGGCCCGTACGTGCTCGTCCGGCTCGACCGCGGCGGCCTCGATCCCGGCGTGCCGGGCCAGTTCTTCATGGTCGAGGCGCCCGGCCGGCTCCTGCCGCGCCCGTTCTCGCTCTGCCTCGCGCCCTCCGGCGAGCTCGGGTTCCTCGTCGACGCCGTCGGGCCGGGCACGCGCGCGATCGCGGCCGTCTCGCCCGGCGACGCGCTGCACGTCTTCGGCCCGCTCGGCAACGGGTTCCGCCTCGACCTCGCGCGGCCGCTGCTCGTCGGCGGCGGCATCGGCGTGGCGCCGTTCCCCTACCTCTCGGAGGCGCTCGGCGCGCCTCCGGCCCTGCTCGGCTTCCGCAGCGACCACCACGCCGAGGCCGCCGCGCTCGTCCCGAACGCGGAGGTCGTGATCGACCCCGTGCTCGTCACCGACGTGCTCCCGTCCGGGTACGACGTGCTGGCATGCGGCCCCGAGCCGATGCTCGAGGCGGTGCGCGCGCGCGCCCCGCGCGCCCAGCTCGCGTGGGAGGCGCCGATGGCGTGCGGCTACGGCGCGTGCTACGGCTGCGCCGTCGAGCTCGGCGGCACGTGGAAGCGCCTCTGCGTCGAGGGTCCGGTTCTCTGCGAGGCCGCCTGATGCTGCTCAACGCCTCGGGCTGCCTCGACGCGCTCACCGCTCCCGACGTCGCGCGCTCGCTCGACGCGTTCGTGACGAAGACGGTCACGCCGCTCCCGCGCGCCGGCAACCCCCCGGTGCGGATCGCGGAGACGGACGTCGGGCTGCTCAACTCGATCGGGCTCGCGAACCCGGGACGCGACCGCTTCCTCGCCGACCACCTGCCGCGCCTGCGGGCACTCGGTGTGCCGCTGTGGGTGTCGGTCGGAGGCTTCGCGGCGCACGAGTACGCGGAGACGTGCGCGCTCCTCGACGGGATCGACGCGATCGAGCTGAACCTCTCCTGCCCCAACGTCGACGACGCGCCCGAGACCGCCGCCGAGATCGTCGCCGCGTGCCGTGCGGCGACGCCGCTCCCCCTCTACGCCAAGCTCTCGCCCGCGACGTGGGACCTCGCCGAGGTCGCGCGCGCCGTCGCCGACGCGGGCGCGGACGGCCTCGCGCTCGTGAACACGATGCGGGGGCTCGCGCTCGACGAGCGGACGCTCCGGCCGCGGCTCGGCAGCGGCGCCGGCGGTCTCTCGGGGCCGGCCCTGAAGCCGATCGCGCTCGCCGCCGTCTTCACGTGCGCGCGGGCCGTGACGCTCCCGATCGTCGGCATGGGCGGCGTCCAGACTGGGCGGGACGCGCTCGAGCTGCTGGCCGCCGGCGCCTCGCACGTCGCCCTCGGCACCGTCCTCTTCGCCGACCCCGGCGCACCCGCCCGCGTACGCCGGGAGCTCGCCGCGGAGCTCTCGACGCTGGGGCTGCGGGAGCCGGCGGAGGCCGTCGGCATCGCGCACCGACCGCCGCCGCCGGCCTTCCACACCCCTGTGGAAGTTGTGGAAAAATCCCTGCAAATCGTCCAAAACAGTTCGGATTGACGCAGGGGCGGTGGCTGTTAGACTCCCGCACTCGTGGTTGTGACCAAGACCCAGGCGCAGGCCCCGCAGCGGTCGCTCGACCAGCGGATGGAGGCCCTGAAGCGCGCCAACGACATCCGCGTCCGGCGCGCGCAGCTGAAGAAGGACCTCAAGGACGGCCGGGTCCAGATCGAGGAGGTCCTCCGCCGACCGCCGACGTACGTGGAGACCGCGAAGGTCTTCGACATCCTCATGGCGGTGCCGAAGTTCGGCCGGGTCAAGGCGGCGAAGCTCCTCAACCAGTGCCGGATCAGCCAGTCGAAGACCGTCGGTGGTCTCTCCGAGCGCCAGCGCGGCGAGCTGATTGGCCTCTTCAACCGCTAAGGGTCTGAAGGTCTTCGTGATCACCGGCCCGAGCGGGGCCGGCAAGGGGACGCTGGAGCAGGAGCTCCTCACGCGCATGCCCGGGAGGCTCGAGCTCGCCGTCTCCGCCACCACGCGGCCGCGCCGGCCGAACGAGGTCGACGGCGTCCACTACTGGTTCAAGACGAACGAGGAGTTCGACCGCCTCGTGGCGGAGGAGGGGCTGCTCGAGTGGGTCGAGTACGTCGGCAACCGCTACGGCACGCTCCGGTCGGAGATCGACCGCATCCACGCCGAGGGCCGCGCTCCGCTGCTCGACCTCGAGATCGAGGGCGCGCTCCGCGTGCGCGACGAGGTGCCCGGGGCGGTGGCGATCTTCGTCGACGCGCCGCTGGAGGAGCTCGAGCGGCGCCTGCGCGCGCGCGCGACCGAGAGCTCGGGGCAGATCGGCGAGCGCCTCGCGATCGCGCAGGAGCAGAAGCGGCACGCCGGCGAGTTCGACCACGTCGTCGTCAACGACGACCTCGAGCGGGCGGCGGCGGAGCTCGAGCAGCTCGTCGACGGCGAGCTTGCGACCGCGGCTACCATCTCCCGGCCATGATCTATCCGCGCATCGACAACCTGCTGGGCGACGACCGCGTCGACTCCCGCTACGCGCTCGTGATCGTCGCCGCCAAGCGCGCGCGGCAGATCAACAACTACCACCACCAGCTCGGCGAGGGCATGGGCTTCGAGGAAGCCCCGCCGCCGCTCGTCGAGTCGCGCTCGAAGAACTACTTGACCATGGCCCTGGAGGAGATCGCCCAGGGCAAGATCAAGTACGAGTACTCGCGGTAGCACGCCGCTCGCGGTCGCACGGCCCCCGCGCGCGACGCCGGCGCGTGGTCGACCGAGCCCCGGACGGGCACAATGGGCGCATGGCCCGCGTCCTCCTCGGCGTCACCGGGGGCATCGCCGCCTACAAGGCCTGCGAGCTCGTGCGGCTGCTCGTGCAAGACGGGCACGACGTCGTCCCGCTCGTGACGCCCGGCGCGGAGCGCTTCGTCACCCGCGAGACCTTCGTCGCGCTGGCCCGGCGCCCGGCGGGCGAGGACCCCTACCCGCACCTCACGCGCGCCGACCTGCTCGTCGTCGCGCCGTGCACCGCGAACACGCTGGCGAAGCTCGCGCACGGCCTGGCCGACGGCGTCCTCACCGAGGCGGCGCTCGCGCACCGCGGCCCGATCCTCGTCGCGCCCGCGATGAACCCGCGCATGTGGGCGCATCCGGCGACGCAGGCGAACGCCGAGGCGCTGCGCGCGCGCGGCGTCGAGCTGATCGGCCCGGACGAGGGCGACACGGGCGAGGGGGAGTGGGGGGTCGGCCGGATGGTCGAGCCGGCGGAGATCCACGCGCGTGCGACGGCGCTGCTCGCGCAGGTGGACGACCTCCGGGGCCGCCGCGTCGTCGTCTCGGCCGGCGGGACGCGCGAGCCGCTGGACGCGGTCCGCTTCGTCGGCAACCGTTCCTCGGGGCGGATGGGCGTCGCGCTCGCCGCGGAGGCGAGCCGCCGCGGGGCGGAGGTGACCCTGCTCGCCGCGAACCTCCAGGTGCCCACCCCTGCGGGGGTCGAGATCGTGCAGACGCCGACCGCCGCGGACCTCGAGCGCGAGGCGCTCGCGCGGGCCGACGCGGACGTCGTGATCATGGCCGCGGCGGTCGCGGACTACGCGCCCGAGCCGCTCCAGGGCAAGCGGCCGAAGGACTCGGAGCCGTGGACGCTCGAGCTCCGGCCGACGACGGACGTCCTCCGCGAGCTCGGCGCGCGCCGCGCCAACGGCGGGGTGCTCGTCGGCTTCGCGGCCGACGCCGGCGAGACGGGGCTCGAGCGCGCCCGGGCGAAGCGCCGCAACAAGAACGCGAACCTCTTCGTCTTCAACGACGTAGCACGATCGGACATCGGCTTCGACGCGCCGGAGAACGAGGTGACGCTCGTCGGCCCGCAGGGCGAGCGGCACGTCGCCAAGGCGCCGAAGGAGCGCATCGCCGCGGCCGTCCTCGACGAGGTCGTCCGCCTGCTCGAGGAGGGTGATGGATAGAGCCATGTCGACTCGACCCGCGGCCGCCCCGGATGCGGGACGGACGGTCGAGCGGATCACGGACAACGTCGCGACCGTCGTCCACGCGCCGCGCGAGACGCTGCGTCTCTGCGCACTGTGTCTCGTCAGCGAGGGGCACCTGATCATCGAGGACCTGCCCGGCGTGGGGAAGACGACGCTCGCGAAGGCACTCGCGCGCTCGGTCGGCCTCTCCTTCGGCCGGCTCCAGTTCACGCCCGACCTGCTCCCGTCGGACGTGACCGGCGTGAACGTGTTCGACCAGCGGACGAACGAGTTCGCCTTCCGGCCGGGACCGATCTTCGCGAACGTCCTGCTCGTCGACGAGATCAACCGTGCCTCGCCGAAGACGCAGTCGGCGCTGCTCGAGTGCATGCAGGAGAACCAGGCGACGATCGACGGCGTCAGCTACGACCTCGAGCTCCCGTTCATGGTCATCGCGACCCAGAACCCGATCGAGTACGAGGGGACGTACCCGCTGCCCGAGGCGCAGCTCGACCGCTTCACGATGCGGCTCGACGTGGGCTACCCGCCGCTGCAGGAGGAGGCGCGGATGCTCACGGAGCAGACGACGGAGACGCCGCTCGACGCGCTCGAGCCCGTGGTGTCGCGCGAGGACGTGCTCGGCGCGATCCAGGCCGCGAAGGACGTGTACGTCGAAGAGGAGCTGAGCCGGTACGTCGTCGCCGTCCTCCGGCACACGCGCACCGACCCGCGGCTGTACGTGGGCGCGTCGCCCCGCTCGGGGATCGCGCTCCTTCGCGTGGCGAAGGCCCGGGCGCTCGCCGAGGGTCGCGACTTCCTGCTCCCCGACGACGTGAAGGCGGTCGGCGAGTACGTGCTCGCGCACCGCCTCGTGCTCGCCCCGGAGGCGCGGTCGGCGGGGATGGGCGGCGGGGAGCTCGTGCGTGAGGCGCTCGAGCGCACGCCGGTGCCCGTCTAGCGTCGTGCTCACCACGCGCGGACGGCTGGCCGTCCTCCTCGGACTGGGGCTCTACGTCGCCGGCTGGGCGTTCGGCTCGCAGCCGCTGTACCCGGTCGCGGTCGGGCTCCTGCTCGCCGTCGCGCTCGCCTGGGGATGGGTGCGCGTCCTCGACCGTCCGATGGAGCTGCGGCGGGTGTCGGCGGGCGTCGAGCACGTGGAGGGCGACGACGTGTCGGTCGCGCTCGAGCTCGAGGTCGAGTCCCGGATCCCGCCGTCGTCGCTGACGGTGGTGGACGAGCTCGGCAAGCTCGGACCGGTCGAGGCGATGCTCCGCGCCGACGGATCCGTCCTCTCGGGGCGCTACGTCCTCCGGAACCTCCCGCGCGGCCGCTATCCGTTCGAGCGCACGACGGCCGTGCTCGAGGACCCGTTCGGGCTCGAGCGCACCATCGTCGACCTCTCCACGGGCGGAGCGCTGCTCGTGTACCCCCGCCTCGTCGAGCTCGACCGGCTCTTCTCCGACGCGGGCGCCGACGAGCACGGCGGCCGCAAGCTCCTGCTCCGCCGGCCGACGGGGTTCGACCTCCACTCGGTTCGCGAGTACGAGCAGGGCGAGTCGCTGCGCAAGGTGCACTGGCGGACGACGGCGCGCCGCGGGCGCCTGATGGTCAAGGAGCTCGAGGACGAGCCGCGCGACGACGTCGCTGTGCTCCTCGACGCCGCCGCGGGCGTCGCGACCGGTCGGCCGCCGAACTCGAGCTTCGACATGCAGGTCCGCGCCGCCGGGTCGATCCTGCGCGCGCACGCCCGGCGCGGCCGGCGCGTCGCGCTGGTCGTCAACTCGGCCGGGCGCGAGACGTTCAGCCTGCGCGGGGACGAGGGGGACTGGCACGGCGCCCTCGAGGTGCTCGCCGCCGCCGAGCCGAACGGCGTCATGCCGGCGGCGGCGCTGCTGGGCGAGGGGACCGCCGCGGGGCACGCGCTCGACCTCGTGATCGTGACGGCACGGCTCTCGCCCGACCTCGTCGAGCGCGTGGTCGGGCGGGCGGCCTCGCGCCGCAGCGTGGCCGTCGTCTTCGTCGACGCGCCGTCGTTCGCGGGTCGACCCGGCATCCCCGAGCCGGGCCTGCTGCGCCTGCAGTCGCTCGGCGTGCCGGTGACGGTGCTGCGACGGGGCGACGCGCTCGCGACGCGGCTGTCCGCGCGCGCGGAGGCGGCCGTTGGCTAGGACGGCGCTCCTGTACCTCCCGGCGGCGTGGCTCGTCGCGGCGGCGTGGCTCCGACTCGAGGACGGCGACCGCCCCTGGTCGTCGGCCGCCGGGATCGCGATCCTCGCCTTCCTGCCGACGTTCGCCCCGCGCGGGTGGTCGCGCGCGCTGGCGGCGCTCCTCGTCGCGCCCATCGCGCTCTCGCGCGCGTTCGACGTGCCGATCTCGCGCCACCTCCCGCGTGCGGTCGCGTCCGGGATCCGCGACGGGGCGCTGGCGTTCTACGACGTCTCGCTGCCGTTCTCGCGCGTCGACCAGCCGCTGATGCACGGCGCCGCGCTCGCCGCCGTGTTCGCCGTGTGCCTCGCAGTCGCCCTCGCGCTCGCCGCGCGCCGGCCGCTGCTCGCCTCGCTCGCGCTCGTCGCCGGCACGGCGTGGCCCGCGACGCTGCTCTCGAGCGCGAACCGGATCGGCACCGGCGCGGTGATCCTCGCCGTCGTGCTCGCCATCCTCGCGTGGGGTGGCGAGCGCCCCGTCGCGTCCGCCAGGCCGGCCGTGCTCGCCGGCGGCGCGCTCGTCCTCGTCGCCCTCGCGGCCGGCACCCAGCCCGCCGTCGCGAAGGGCGAGTTCCTCGGCTGGAAGGGGTGGGACCCGTACGACAAGCCGGCCGACCCGGTCGGCGTCGATTTCGTGTGGGACGCGAGCTACGACGGGATCCAGTTCCCGCCCGAGCCGACGGACGTCCTCACGATCACGGGCCCCGAGCGCTCCTCGTACTGGCGCGCCGCGACGCTCGACGAGTTCCGTCGCGGCCGCTGGGTCGAGGCGCCCGAGATCATCGGCGTCTCGAGCGAGACGACCCAGCTCCGCACCGACCCGCTCCTGCCGGCGCGTGCGCAGTCGCCCGAGTCGTGGGTCCGGGCGACGATCGAGGTCAAGGCGCTCCGCGACGACCACCTCGTCGCGCCGGGGACGCCGGTCGTCGTCGACCCGCGCGGCATCGGCACGATCGAGTACCGCGCCGGGAACGTCGCCGTCGTCGACGGCGGCCTGCAGCGCGACGACGTCTACACCGTCTGGAGCTACGTCCCGCGGCCGCGGCCGCGCGAGCTCGCACGCGTCTCGCCGCTGCCCGACCGGCGCAACTCACTCCAGTCGCCCTACCTCCGCGTGGCACCCGGCGCAGCCGTCCCGCCCTTCGGCGCCGAGGGCCGCGACGCGCAGATCCGCACGCTCGCCGGCAATCCGGCCGTCGGCCGCACGGTGACGAGGTTCCTGCCGCTGTACCGCCGGGCGCAGCAGGTCGTGGGCGACGCGAGCAACCAGTATGCGGCGGTCGTCGCGCTCGAGGCGTGGTTCCGCTCCCGCGGCGGCTTCCGCTACGACGAGTCGCCGCCGCGCCTGCGGACGGGCGCGCCGGCGCTCGTCGACTTCGTCGAGCGGACGAAGGCGGGGTACTGCCAGCACTACGCCGGCGCGATGGCGCTCATGCTGCGCTACCTCGGGATCCCGGCCCGCGTCGCCGTCGGGTTCTCGGGCGGGAAGTACGAGCCCGCGAAGCGCCGCTGGACGATCAGCGACCACGACGCGCACGCGTGGGTGGAGGTCTGGTTCGACGGGTGGGGATGGCTGACCTTCGACCCGACGCCGACACGCGGCGCGGGCGCGAGCCCGTACTCGAACGCGACGTCGAACCCCACCGCGCTGAGCCAGATCGACCAGATCCTCCGCCAGTCGCTGCGTCGCGGCCAGGCGCCGACGGGGCCGGCCGAGTCGGCGCAGTCGGAAGGCGGCCGCGACGTCCCCGGCGACTTCGGCGGACGCGTCGGCGCGGCAGCGCGGAAGAGCGGCAGCCTCCTGAAGCTGCTCGGCCTCGTGGCGCTCCTGGCGCTCGCGCTCGTCGCGGCCGCGAAGCTCGGCCGGCGCCGTGCGCGCTACCTCACGCGCGACCCGCGGCGGCTCGCGGCGGCGGCGAGGGCGGAGCTCGCGGAGTTCCTGCTCGACCAGGGTCTCTCCGTCCCGCGCAGCGCGACGCCGCACGAGCTCGCCGAGCTCCTGTACCGCGAGCTGCGCGTCGACGGGCGCCGCTTCGCGGACGCGCTGGGCGCCGCCCGCTACGGGCCGCCCGACCGTGCCGGCGACGCCGCGTCCGAGGCGCGGCGCGAGCTGCGCTCGATCGAGCGGCTGCTGCGCAAGCGGCTCACGAACGCGGAGCGCGCACGCGGCTTCGTGTCGGTCCGGTCGCTCGGCCTCGGTGCCGCCGCGTGATCCGCGAGGCGGTCGTGATGGCCGCCGGCGAAGGAAGGCGCCTGCGGCCGGTGACGCGACGCTGGGCGAAGGCCGTCCTCCCGATCGACGGCCGGCCCGTCGTCGTCACCCTCCTGCACGCACTGCACGAGGCCGGGCTCGAGCGCGTGTGGATCGTCGTCGGCCACCTCGGGGAGCAGGTGCGTGCGCTCGGCGCGGGCACGGGGGTCGCCGTCACGTTCGTCGAGCAGCCGACGCCGGAGGGATCCGCCGACGCGGTGCGGCGGGCGCTCGGCGCCGGTGCGGTGCCGCCCGTGCTGGTGACGGCGGCCGACACCGTCTATGCGGCCGGCGACGTCGCGCGCGTGGTCGCGGCCGCCTCGGGGTGCGACGGCGCGATCGCGGGTCGGCGCGAGCCGCCGCCGTCGCCGCCGCACCGGCATCCGCTCGGGATCCGCGACGGGCTCGTGCACCGCGTGCTCGACGACGACCCGGCGAGCGAGCTCGCGGGCGCGCCGCTCTGGGCGCTCGGCGAGCGGGTCGCGGCGCGGCTGTGCGAGGACGCGAAGCCGCACGAGCTCGCCAGTGCGTTCCAGGCCGCGATCGACGACGGCGCGGCGATTCGGGCCGTGGAGATCGGGAAGACGCGCGATTTGACGGATCCGCTTGACTTGGTGGAGGAGAACTTCGCCTACCTCCGGGGACTCGTGTGACCGAGACGTACAACCTCTTCCAGGAAGGGCGCGCGCGGCTGAAGCAGGGGCGCGCCGCGCAGGCGACGGTGCCGCTGGAGAAGGCGAAGCGCCGCGAGCCGCACAAGGCGTCGATCCGCGAGGCCCTGGGGATCGCCTACTTCCGCCTCCAGCGCTGGCACGACGCCGAGGCCGAGTTCCGCGCGATGCTGGAGCTCGCGCCCGTCGACGACTACGCGCACTACGCGCTCGGCCGCTGCCTCGAGAAGCAGGGGCGGGCGCACGAGGCCAACGGCCACTACAAGCTCGCGCGCTCGCTCCGACCGGGCAGCGAGCACTATGCGAAGCGTGTCCTCGACCTCGACTGAGGTGCGCGTGCGACGAGGAGCGGCGATCGCCGCAGCAGTCTGCGTCGTGCTCGTCGCGGCGAGCGCCTCGGCGGCAGGCGGCGGCGTGCGGACGATCGCGAGCTTCTGCAGCCCGAGCGGCGACCTCTGCTACGGCGTCGTCGACCGCGGCGGCGGCGTACGCCTGGAGCTGACGACGGCGGCGCGCTACTTCGGGCGGTACGGGCTGTGCGTCGACCCGCCGCCGGGCGCCAGTGCGGCGAGCGCCCGCCGCTGCGGCACCTTCCCGGTCTTCCGGGCGGGGGGCGGCACGTGGGCCAGCTCCGTCCGGCTGCGGCGACAGTTCCCGGTCGGGCAGCCGGGCGTCTACCGGGTCACGTGGCGCCTCGGCACGCAGCCGCTCGGACCGGCGCTGCGCTTCCGGCTGCCGCTGCGCTGACGACGCCGGGCATGGCAGAGTCCGCGGCGATGCGTGCGGTGTGCCAGCGCGTGCGTCGGGCGGAGGTGCGCGTCGACGGAGAGGTCCGCGGGCGCATCCGGCACGGCCTCTGCGTCCTCGTCGGCGTCGCCCGCGGCGACGGGGAGGCGGAGGCGACGCGGCTCGCCGCGAAGCTCGCGCGGCTGCGCGTCTTCGCGGACGACGGCGGCCGCTTCGACCGGAGCCTCCTCGACGTGGGCGGCGCGGCGCTCGTCGTCAGCCAGTTCACGCTCCTCGGAGACACGACGAAGGGCAACCGGCCGAGCTTCACGGAGGCGGCTCCGCCCGAGGCGGCCGAGGCGCTCTACCGCCGCGTCGCGGACGGGCTGCGGGCGCTGGGCGTGCCCGTCGAGACCGGCGTCTTCGGCGCTGCGATGGAGGTCGAGCTCGTGAACGACGGGCCGGTCACGATCGTCCTCGACGTCTGACCCCGGTTCCGTCGAGGCCCGCGAGGCGGACGACCGCGTCCCGCGACGACGGCGGCCCGGGCCAGTGCTCGTCCACGAGCTCGGCCGCGGCGCCGCGGAGCACGTAGCGGAGCGCGAGCGCGACCAGCACGGCGTCGTCGAGGTACCCGGCCACGGGCACGAAGTCCGGGACGAGGTCGATCGGCGACGCGAGGTAGGCGACGAGCGCGAGCAGGACGAGCTTGCGCCGGCGCGGCACCCGGGGGTCGCCGAGCAGCCGCCGGAAGAGGACGACGGCGTCCGGCACGAACCGTGCCGCTGCGCGGGCGTCCTCGCGCCTGCCGGCGACGACGAGCCAGGCGACGAGCGCCGCGTACAGCGCGACGCAGACGACCAACGCGAGGAGGAGCCACTCCCAGCCGCTCACGGGGGGATGATGCTGCGATGACCGGTGCCGCCGTCGCGCTCGCGCTCGCAGCGGCCGTCCTCCACGCGGGCTGGAACCTCCTCCTCGGCGGCGCGCGCGACGTCCTGGCCGCGACGGCGGTTGCGATCACCGCCAGCCTCGTCGTCGCGGCGCCCTTCGCGGCGGCGACGTGGGACGTCGACCGCGACGCACTGCCGTGGCTCGTCGCCTCGGGCGCGCTCGAGCTCGTCTACTTCGTCCTCCTGGCGGCCGCGTACCAGCGGGCCGACGTCTCGCTCGTCTACCCGCTCGCGCGCGGCGGCGCGCCCGTGCTGGTGCTCTGCTGGTCGCTGGCGTTCGGCGCCGCGCTCGACGCCCCCGAGATCGCCGGCGTCCTCGCGGTGGCGGCCGGCGTCGTGCTCGTCCGCGGCCTCGGGCACGGCGACCGCGTCGGCGTGGTGCTCGGGCTCGTGATCGCGGCGTTCATCGCCGCGTACACGCTGGTCGACAACCAGGGCATCCGTCACGCGGCACCCGTTCCGTATCTCCTGCTCGCGCTCGTCCCCACGGCCGTCGGGGCGGCGCTGCTCGCGGGGCCGCGCCGGATGCGCGGCGAGCTGCGGACGGCGACCGTGGTCGCCGGCTGTGCCGGGTTCCTCGCGTACACGCTCGTCCTGGCCGCGCTCCGCCTCGCGCCGGCGGCGCCCGTCGCCGCGGTGCGCGAGACGAGCGTCCTCTTCGCCGTCCTGCTCGCGGCACCCGTGCTCCGGGAGCCGGTCGGCCGCGTCCGGATCGCCGGCGCGGCGCTCGTCGTCGTGGGCGTCCTGGCCCTCTCGGCGTAGGCCCTGTCCGCGAGGCCGCTGCTATCCTGGCAACACCACATTTCACCGGTTTGGCGAAATGGGCGCTCGGGGCGCCCATTTTGTTTGAGGGGAGCGGATGGCCGAGGTTCACGACAGGGAGAAGACGCTGGAGCAGGAGATCGCGCGCACGGTCGAGTCCGGCCTGCCCGGGGTCGAGGTGCTCGCGGTCGAGCTCTCGGGGCCCGAGCGGTTCACCGTCTTCGTCGACCACCCGCACGGCGTCGACCACGCGCTCTGCGCGCGGGTCACCGACCTCCTGCGCGGCTACCTCGACCGCTACACGGTCGACGTCTCGTCCCCGGGCCTCGAGCGGCCGCTGCGCAAGCAGGCGCACTTCGCGAACGCCGTGGGCCGCCGCGTCGCCGTGCGGACGGCGGGGGAGATCGAGGGCCGGAAGCGGTTCCGCGGCGAGGTCACGGCGGCCGGCGAACGGGGTTTCACGGTCCGGACCGCCGACGAGTCCGATTTCACCATCCCGTACGACGCGATCGTGCGGAGCAACCTCATCGACGAGGGGTAGGGAGCAATGAGCCAGGAGATCATCGACGCGGTCCGCGAGATCGAGCGCGAGAAGGGGATCGAGGGAGGCACCCTCATCGACGCGCTGCAGGACGGGCTGCTCGCCGCCTACAAGAAGACGCCGGGCGCCGCGCGCCACGCCGTCGTGGAGCTCGACGACAACGGCGACTTCCGCGTCTACGCCGTCCACCTGCCGCCCGACGTGGAGGAGCGCCTCCTCGACGAGGCGCGCGAGCGCGCGCTCGAGGAGCTCGAGCGCCTCGAGGCGGAGAACGGCGAGCGGTCGCACGTCCTGCTGAACGACGACGACCTCGAGATCGACTGGTCCGACGTCCCCGAGGAGCAGGTGCAGTTCGAGGACGTCACGCCGCACGACTTCGGCCGTATCGCCGCGCAGACGGCGAAGCAGGTGATCCAGCAGCGGATCCGCGAGGCGGAGCGCGCGATGATGTACGACGAGTACATCGACCGCGTCACGGAGGTCGTGACGGGGATCGTGCAGCAGGCCGGCGACCGCAACAACGTGCTCGTCGACCTCGGGAAGGTCGAGGCGCTGCTGCCCCGGTCCGAGCAGGTCGACGGCGAGCGCTACGAGCAGGGCTCGCGCATCAAGGCCGTGATCACCGAGGTCCGGTCGGGCACGAAGGGCCCACAGGTGATCCTCTCGCGGCGCGACCCCGAGCTGATCAAGACGCTCTTCGAGCTCGAGGTGCCGGAGATCGCCGACGGCCTCGTCGAGATCCGCGGCGTCGCCCGCGAGCCGGGCTACCGCTCGAAGATCGCGGTCGAGTCGCACACGCAGGGCGTCGACCCGGTCGGGGCGTGCGTCGGCCCGCGCGGCTCGCGCGTGCGCATGGTCGTGTCGGAGCTCCGCGGCGAGAAGATCGACATCATCCCGTGGAACACGGAGCCGGCGCGCTTCATCGCCAAGGCGCTGTCGCCCGCGCGTGTGCGCGAGGTGCTCGTCGACGACGACACGCGCGAGGCGACCGTGATCGTCCCGGAGGACCAGCTGGCGCTCGCGATCGGCAAGGAGGGCCTGAACGCCCGCCTCGCCACGCGGCTCACAGGCTGGAAGATCGACATCACCTCCGACGTCGAGTTCGCCCAGCAGGAGGCCGAGGCGGCCTTCGGCGGCGGCGAGGGCGGGGAGGAGGAGTTCTCCGGCCGCTGCGCTGCGATCCTCGCCAACGGCAAGCGCTGCCCGAACGCCTCGCTGCCCGGCACCCGCTTCTGCGGCATCGCGGCCCACCAGGAGCTCGCCAGCAAGCCGCCGGAGGAGCTCGTCGGCCAGGTCGTCCAGATCGGCGGCCCCTCGGTCAACGGCGACGACGAGGCCGAGGTCGACGAGGTCGTGGACGGAGCGCAGGAGCTCCAGGGCGAGGCGGTGGCCGCGGCGACGGACCCCGTGGACGACAACGACGAGCGCGCGGGCGAGTGATGCCGACGCGCA
>JBLNEO010000009.1:0-2522 GCA_050262775.1 Pseudomonadota bacterium
CACCCTCCTCCGCACGGAGACGTCGCCCTCGCAGGTCCGCACGATGGAGGCCGGGCAGCCGCCTGTCTACATCGTCTCGCTCGGCCGCGTCTACCGCCGCGACACCCCCGACGCGACGCACACGCCGATCTTCCACCAGGTCGAGGGACTGGCGGTCGACGAAGGGATCACGCTCGCCGACCTCACCGGCACGCTCGATTTCCTGCTCAAGGCGCTCTTCGGTCAGGAGCGGCGCACGGAGTTCCGCACGCACTACTTCCCGTTCACCGAGCCGTCGATCGAGGCGTACGTCTCCTGCCACGTCTGCGACGGAGCCGGTTGCCCCGTCTGCCGCCACTCCGGCTGGATCGAGGTGGGAGGCGCGGGGATGGTCGACCCGGCCCTGTTCGAGTTCGTCGACCCGCAGAAGTACGACGCCGAGAGGGTGTCCGGCTTCGCGTTCGGGCTCGGGCTGGAGCGGATCGCGCTGCTCCGGCACGGGCTGCCGGACATCCGCCTGCTCTGGCAGAACGACCTCCGCGTCCTGGGGCAGTTCTGATGCGCGTCCCGGTCTCGTGGCTGCGCGAGTACGTCTCGTTCGACCTCCCGCTGCGCGAGCTGGCGGAGCGGCTCGCCGTGACGACGTGCGAGGTCGAGCGGATCACGAGACGGGGGGTCCCCGACGTCGACGGCAACCTCGGCCGCTTCCTCGTCGGCCGCGTCGTGGAGGCGGGGAAGCACCCCAACGCCGACCGGCTGCAGCTCTGCCGCGTCGACGTGGGGGAGGGCGAGCCGCGGCAGATCGTGTGCGGCGCCTGGAACTTCGGCGCCGGCGCGACGGTCGCGGTCGCGCTCCCGGGCGCCGTCCTCCCCGGGGCCGACGAGCCGCTCGGGGAGGCGACGCTGCGCGGCGAGCTGTCGCGCGGGATGATCCTGTCGGAGCGCGAGCTCGAGCTCGGGCAGGACCACAGCGGGATCCTCGTGCTCGACCGGCCCTACGAGCCGGGGACGCCGCTCGCGGACGTCCTGCCGCTGGCCGAGGACGTGCTCGAGGTGGAGGTGACCGGCAACCGGCCCGACCTCCTCTCGATCTACGGGCTCGCGCGGGAGGTCGCCGCGCTCGTCGAGACGGAGCTCGCGCCGCTGCCGGGCAGCGACCCGCACTGCTCGGGCGGCGACGACGTCTCCGTCACCGTCGAGGAGCTCGGCGCGTGTCCCGTGTACCTCGGGAGGCTCTTCCGCGACGTCCGGATCGGCCCCTCGCCCGCATGGCTGCGCGCCCGGCTGACGGCGGCGGGAATGCGCCCGATCTCGAACGTCGTCGACGCGACGAACTACACGATGCTCGCGCTCGGCTCGCCGCTGCACGCGTTCGACTTCGACCGCCTGCGCGACGGCCGGATCGTTGTGCGCTACGCGCGCCGGGGCGAGCGGCTCACGACGCTCGACGGACAGGACCGCGCGCTCGGCGCCGAGGAGCTCGTGATCGCCGACGGGGAGCGGGCGGTCGCGGTCGCCGCGATCATGGGCGGCGAGGAGACGGAGGTGACGGACACGACGACGACCGTGCTCCTCGAGGCCGCGAACTTCGAGCCGGTCGGCATCCTCCGGTCGTCGCATCGCCTGCGCCTCCGCACCGAGGGGTCGAACCGCTGGGAGAAGGGCGTCGACCCGCACCTCGCGCCCGCAGCCGCCCGGCTCTGCTCGCAGCTGATCGCCGAGACCGCCGGCGGACGGTGGACCGGCGAGGCGGACGTCCGCGCCGAGCTCCCGCCGCCGCCGGTCGTGCGCTTCCGGCCCGATCGCGCGTCCGCGCTGATCGGCCTCGACGTGCCGCACGCCGAGCAGGAGTCGATCCTGCGCCGGCTCGGGTTCGAGCTCGGCCCGGCGCAGACGGTGACGACGCCGACGTGGCGCGCGCGCGACGTCTCCCGCGAGATCGACCTCGTCGAGGAGGTGGCGCGGTTCCGGCTCGACGACGTGCCGTTCACGCTCCCGCGTCGACGCGCGATGTTCGGGCGGCTCACGCCCGCGCAGCGCCTCCGCCGCACCGTCGAGGACGTGCTCGTCGGCGCGGGCTTGTCCGAGGCGTACACGCCGACCCTCGTCGCCGCCGACGACGACCCCGACGCGCTGCGGCTCCCCGAGCCGCCGGCGCCGGAGTCGGCCGTCCTCCGGACCCACGTCCTTCCGGGGGTCGTCGCGGCCGTCCGCGCGAACGAGGCGGTCGGCAACGAGGACCCCGCGCTGTTCGAGCTCGCGCGCGTGTACCTGCCCCGCGGCGGCGGCCTCCCGGAGGAACGGTGGCACGTGGCGGGTGCGGTGCGCGCCGCGTCGGGCGAGCGGGCCTTCGCGCGCGCGAAGGGCGCGGTCGAGACGCTCCTGCGCGCGCTGCGGATCGACACCGCGGTCACGCCGGCGGGGCCGGGGGCCGGGGGCGGCGACGGGCTCGGCGCCGGGCGCGAGCTGGGGGGCGGGCGCGCGGGGGTAGAGCTCGACCACGACGCGCGGCTCGACCGGCGGCCGGACGGCGCGCACGACGA
>JBLNEO010000010.1:0-31692 GCA_050262775.1 Pseudomonadota bacterium
TTCCCGACGGCGAGCCTGCGGCCGGAGCCGATCCCGGTCGACGTCAAGGTCGTCCTGATCGGCTCGCCGCTCGAGTACCGGCTGCTGTGGCTGCTCGACGACGACGTCCGCGAGCTGTTCAAGGTGAAGGCGGACTTCACGCCGGAGCTCGACTGGGACGCCGCCGGCGACGCGTACGCGGCGTTCGCGAGCCGGTGGGTCCGCGACCAGGGCCTGCGACACCTCGACCGCGGCGCCGTCGCGCGCCTCGTCGAGCACGGTGCGCGCCTGACGGAGGACCAGCGGAAGGTCTCGACGCGCTTGATCGAGCTGTCGGACGCGATCTCGGAGGCGAGCCACTGGGCGGGCGTCGCGGGCCGCGCCGTCGTCGCGGCCGAGGACGTCGAGCGTGCGATCGCCGAGCGGGAGTACCGCGCGAACCTCGTCGAGGAGCGGGTGCGCGCGTTCATCGCCGACGGCACGATCATGATCGACACCGACGGCGGCCGGGTCGGCCAGGTGAACGGCATCTCCGTCCTCGACCTGGGCGACCACGTCTTCGGGCGGCCGGCCCGGATCTCCGCCCGGGTCGCGCCGGGCCGCGGCGGCGCCAAGAGCATCGAGCGGGAGATCGAGCTCTCGGGGCCGATCCACTCGAAGGGCGTGCTCGTCGTCGACGGCTACCTCGCCGGCACGTACGGCGCGAGCGAGCCGCTCGCGCTCGACGCGACGCTGACGTTCGAGCAGTCCTACGACGAGGTCGAGGGCGACTCCGCCTCGTCCACCGAGCTCTACGCGCTCCTCTCGGCGCTGTCGGGCCTGCCGGTCGCCCAGGGCATCGGCGTCACGGGCTCCGTCAACCAGCACGGGGAGGTCCAGGCCGTCGGCGGCGTCACGCACAAGGTCGAGGGCTTCTTCGCCACCTGCAAGGCGGGCGGCCTGACCGGCGACCAGGGCGTGATCGTGCCGGCCGTGAACGCGCGCAACCTCATGCTCGACGACGAGGTCGTCGAGGCGGTGCGCGACGGCCGCTTCCACGTGTGGGCGATCCGCACGGTGGAGGAGGGGATCGAGCTGCTGACGGGGTGCCCGGCCGGCGTCCCGGATGCGCAGGGCCGCTACCCCGACGACACCGTTCACGGGCGCGTGCAGGCGCGCCTCGAGGCGTATGCCGACACCTTGCGCGAGCTGCTCGCCGACGGAGAGGACGGCCGAGCGTGACCACGGCGCTCGACGCACCCGAGTTGCGCGCCCTCCTCGAGGCCGCGGCCCACGACGGCCGCGTGCGCCTGTCGGAGGTCGAGGCGGTCGCCGACCGGCTGTCGCTCGCCGACGAGGATGTCGACGCGTTCCTCGAGGCGCTGGACGAGCACGGCGTGGAGGTGCAGGACGACACGAGCAGGCGCGAGGCGCACGCCCCCGCGATCGCCGGCGGCGAGCTCGCCGGCGTCACGGCCGACTCGCTCCAGCTGTTCCTGAACGAGATCTCGCGCTACCCGCTGCTGACGGCTGCGGAGGAGGTCGCGCTCGCGAAGCGGATCGAGCGCGGGGACGCGGCCGCGAAGCACCGGATGATCACGTCGAACCTGAGGCTCGTCGTCTCGATCGCGAAGCGCTACCAGGGGCACGACCTCGCGCTGATCGACCTGATCCAGGAGGGCGTGCTCGGCCTCATCCGCGCCGTCGAGAAGTTCGACTGGCGCCGGGGCTACAAGTTCTCGACGTACGCGACCTGGTGGATCCGGCAGGCGGTCCAGCGCGGGATCGGCAACCGCTCGCGCACGATCCGGCTGCCCGTCCACGTCGCCGACCGCGAGCGGCGGCTCGCGCGCGTCGAGACGCAGCTCGCGGCCAAGCTCGGCCGTCCGCCGAGCGACGCGGAGCTGGCCGAGGCGGCGGGCCTGACCCTGCGCGCCGTCCGCGGCGTGCGGGCGGCGGCGCGAACGGTGACGAGCCTGGACCAGCCGCTCGGCGAGGACGACGCAACGGTCGGCGACATGGTGGCGGCCGACGACGCCGAGCCGCTCGAGGATCTCTACGTCAGCCTCCGTGCGGAGCGGCTCCGGGCCGCCGTCTCCTCGCTGCCGGATCTCGAGCGCCGGGTGCTCGAACGGCGCTACGGGCTCGGACGGAGCCCGGCGACGGTCGCCGACGTCGCGCGCGAGCTCGAGCTGTCGCCCGCCCGCGTGCGGTCGGTCGAGAAGGGCGCGCTCCAGCGACTCGCGGTCGAGCGCGAGCTCCAGGCCCTGCGCGACAACGGCGACGACGCCGGCGCGCGCGCCGCGTAGCGCTTACCGGAGCGTCTCGGCGGGAGCGCCGGCCGCGGCGCGGGCGCCGGCCGCGAGCAGCCGCCGCACCTCCTCGTCGTCCACCTGGGTGAACGACCCGTACCAGAGGCCGACCGCGATGAAGGTCGTGACGGGGTGCGGGCACACGACGGCGTCGACCGCGCCCGCCAGGACCGACAGGCTGTCGGCGGCGGCCACCGGCACCGCTGCGACGACCCGCCGCGCCTGCCGACCGCGCGCCCACCGCGCCGCCGCGACCATCGTCGCGCCGGTTGCGAGCCCGTCGTCCACGAGGATGCACGTCCTCCCGTCCAGCGGAACCTGCGGCGCCGCAGCATGCAGGGCGCGGTCGAGTACCTCCATCTCCGCCCGCGCACGGGCGACGGCGGCGTCGAGCTGCGCGCGCGTCACGGACTCGACGTCGCGGACGTACGCGCCCTCGCCCGGAGCGACCGCGCCGATCGCGTACTCCGGCTGCCACGGGTGCCGCACCTTCCTGACGGCGACGACGTCGAGCGGGGCGTCGAGCCTCGTCGCCACCTCGGCCGCGACGACGACGCCGCCCCTCGCCAGCCCGACGACGACGGCGTCGTCCCGCTCCGCCTCGAGCTGCTGCCCGAGGACGCGACCGGCATCGGCACGGTCGGCGAACAGCGGCGCTCCCAGCAGCTGCGTCATGGCCGAAGCGTCGTCGGGTCGCCGCCGGCCGCCGTCGGTGGAAACGCGGAACGACGTGCAGGATCAGGGAATTCGCTGATCGCGCCCGTGGCGCGGTCCGATGCCGGCCACGCGGCGGCCCGGCAAGGTCGGCGGAAGCCGATGTCCCCGACCGCGCTGCCCGTGTCGCCCGTCCCGCTCGCCCGGAGCGAGTTCCGCTGCGAACGCTGTGGATTCGGCGCCGTCGCGCCCGTCGCGCCGCCGCGCTGTCCGATGTGCGGTGGGTCGACGTGGGCGCTCGCGGCCCATCCCGCTGCGCGCCGCTCGCGGGCGAGAACCCTGCACTGAGCGCCGCACGCGGCAATCCGTAGATTCCGCTCGGCGGGTCCGCGACCCGCCCGATACGCGCGGCGCGGAGACGGGCGATGCTCGCGGTCCAGGGCGGAGGAGCCATGGAGAACGATGCGCGCACGGACGGCCGCCCCGGCCGTGCCTTCTCGGCGCCGCCGGGCGGCGTCGGGACGGCGGTCGGAGCACGGCCGCGGACCGCGGTGCCGATGCGCCGTCGCCGGACCGACCGTCCGGCGGCCGGCCGCGCCGTGACGATCCTGGCGGACCACCTCGCGCTGCCCGGGACGCTGACCGTTCCGCCTGACGCGCTCGGCGTCGTCGCATTCGCGCACGGGAGCGGCAGCAGCCGCCTCAGCCCGCGGAACGTGCAGGTCGCGCGCGGGCTCAACGAGGCGCGCCTCGGAACGCTCCTCTTCGACCTGTTGACACCCGGGGAGGCCGCCGACCGGAGGACGGTCTTCGACGTCCCGCTCCTCGGCGACCGCCTCACGACCGCCGTCGAGTGGCTGCGCTGGCAGCCCGAGGCGCGCCACGTCCCGCTCGGCCTGTTCGGCGCGAGCACGGGCGCCGCGGCCGCGCTGTGGACGGCGGCCGAGCTCGGAGCGGCGATCGGTGCGGTGGTGTCGCGCGGGGGTCGCCCGGATCTGGCCGGCGCACGCCTCGGGGAGGTGCTCGCTCCGACGCTCCTCGTCGTCGGCGGCCGGGACGACGTCGTGCTCGGCCTGAATCGCCGGGCGCTCCGGGAGCTCCGGTGCGCGGCCGCGCTCGAGGTCGTCGAGGGCGCGACGCACCTCTTCGAGGAGCCCGGTGCGCTCGAGCAGGTCGCGGCGCTGGCATCGGGGTGGTTCCGCGACCACCTGGGGAGGGGCGGAGCAGCGACGGAGGAGAGGACGCGATGACCGAGACAGCACCGATGCTCGGTCTGAGCGAGCAGGAGTACCGGGACGAGCTCGAGCAGGAGCTGGTTCGCGCGATGCGCGCCGAAGGCGGCGTCCCGAGCGTCCACGCGATCGCGCACGCCGTGGCGCGCGTGGCCGAGCTCGACCACCTGCGGATCGCCGACCAGCTCGGCGAGGCGGGCCTCCGGCTCGGCCGCGGCGAGGCCGCGCCGCCCGGCGCCTCCGGCGCCTGGCCGATGGACTGAGGAGCAGCCACGGAGCCCGAGACGCGCGCGGGCGCGGGCCGGCGGATGATGGTCTTCGCCGGGCGCTCGCACCCCGCGCTCGCCGCCGCGATCGCCGGCCGTCTGTCGATCCCGCTCGGCCGCGTCGAGCTCGAGACCTTCACCGACGGCGAGGTCTACTGCCGCTACGCCGAGTCGGTGCGCGACGCGGACGTGTTCCTGCTGCAGTCGTGCTGGCCGAACGTCAACGACCGGCTCGTCGAGCTCCTCGTGATGGTGGACGCCGCACGCCTCGCATCCGCGCGACGCATCACGGCCGTGATGCCGTGGTTCGCGTACTCGCGCCAGGACAAGAAGTCGGCGCCGCGCGAGCCGATCTCGGCGCGGCTCGTGGCCGACCTGCTGGAGGCGGCGGGCGTCGACCGCGTCCTGACGATGGACCTGCACGCGGGCCAGATCCAGGGGTTCTTCCACATCCCCGTCGACCACATGACCGCGCTGCCGCTGTTCGCGGAGCACTTCGCGCGGCGCGGCCTGCGCGGGAGCGACGTCGTCTCGGTCTCGCCGGACCTCGGGCGCGTCAAGCAGGCGCGGCGCGTCAGCCAGATGCTGGCGTGCGACTTCGCCGTCGTCGCGAAGACCCGGCCGGCGCACGAGGTCGCGGTCGCCGCGGAGGTGATCGGCGACGTTCGCGGCAAGACGGCGGTGATCGGCGACGACATCATCGTCACCGGCGGCACGCTCGCCGCCGCCGGCGACGCGCTCCGCGAGGCCGGCGCGACCGCCGTCCACGCGTTCGCGACGCACGCGCTCTTCGCGGCCGGCGCCGCCGACGCGCTCGCCGGCCGGTTCGAGGAGCTCGTGGTGACCGACACCGTGCCGCCGCCCGAGAGCGCCGGCGAGCGGATCACGGTGCTCTCCGTCGCGGACCTGCTCGCCTCGACGATCGCGAGCGTCTTCGGCGGCCGCTCGGTCTCCGCCCTCTTCGCCGGCCTCAACGAGCTGTTCTGACGCCGTCCGGGCGGCCGGCCGCGTCCTCCGCCTCGACGACGAGGCGGCCGCGCTCCCCGCGCACGGCCGTCCCGAGCTCCCGGCAGGCCGCACGGAACCGACGCTCGATCCAGCGCGCCTCGTCCGGGGACGCGAGCCGTGTGTGGCAGAAGTCGAGCGCGATCGGCACCGCCTCGATCCTCACCGGCCCTCCGGCGGCGTCGAGGGTGACGAAGAAGAGCAGCCCGAGGTCGTTCCGGAGCACCGGGTCGGTGCGGTAGTCGTCCACGAAGTCGCCGAGGTCGTAGAGCACCGCGTCCTCCACGCCCTGGAACACGTGCGCCGACGTGCCTGCCACCACCGTCGCCCCGGCGCGACGCAGCGCGCCGGCCGCCACCTTCACGAAGGGGAGTGGTCGAGGGTTCATGTTCGGGCCCCAGTGCGGGAGGACGACGACGGCGTGCGCGTCGGCGGCGGCGGCCGCGACGGCGTCGCCCACCCACGGCGGCACCTGCCAGCGGAGATCGGCGAATGCGACGCCGGGGCGGTCGGCCGTCGCCGCGTAGGCCGCGGGGTGATCGGTGACGCCGACGACGGCGACGCGCAGGCCCTTCGCCTCGAGGACGGCCGCGCGCCGCGCGGCGACCGCGTCCGCGCCCGCTCCGACGGCCGCGATCCCGACCCGTTCGAGGTGCTCGACGGTGTCGAGCAGCGCGAGCGGGCCGAAGTCGAGCGCGTGGTTGTTCGCGAGCGTCACGCACCGCACGCCGAGCGCCGCGAGCTCGTCCGCGGCGACCGGCGGCGCCCGGAAGAAGAACGGCTTGCGGGAATCCGGCCACGGCTCGCCGCGGTCGGAGACGCAGCACTCGAGGTTGAGGACGAGGAGATCGGCCTCCCGGAGGAGCTCGACGAGCCGCGGCGAGAACAGCGGCGCGCGCGGCGTCTCGCGCAGGGCAGCCGCGACGCGGCGGCCGAGCATGGTGTCGCCGGCGAGGGCGAGCGTGACGTGCCCGTCGGTCACCGGACTGCGAGGACGGGGTCGGCCGCGGGGACGAAGCGCCCGTCCTCCATGTGCAGGACGCGATCGGCGATCCGCTCGAGGCGCGCGTCGTGCGAGACGGCGACGACGCCGCAGCCCTGCTCCGTCGCGAGCGCCCGCAGGAGCTCCATCACCTCCAGGCCGTGCCGCGAGTCCAGGTTCGCGGTCGGCTCGTCGGCGAGCAGGAGTCGTGGGCGGTTGGCGAGTGCGCGCGCGATCGACACGCGCTGCTTCTCGCCGCCCGAGAGGTCGCGCGCGCGAAAGTCGAGCCGCTCGGCGAGGCCGGCGGCGACGAGGAGCTGCGCGGCGCGCGCATGCGCCGGGCCGCCGGTGACGCCCGCGACGTTGAGCGCGACCTCGACGTTCTCCTGCGCGGTGAGCGTCTCGAGCAGGTTGAAGCTCTGGAACACGAAGCCGACCGACCGCCGCCGGACGGCGGCGAGCGCGTGCGCCCCGAGGCGCCCGAGCTCCGTCCCGTCCAGCAGGACCCGTCCCTCCGTGGGGCGGAGCAGGCCGCCGATCATGGTCAGGAGCGTCGTCTTGCCCGACCCGGAGGGTCCCATGATCAGCGTCACGGCGCCTTCGTCGGCGGTGAGGTCGACGCCGTCCACGGCGCGGACCGCCGTCCGGCCGCTGCCGAACACCTTGACGAGGCCGGTCGCGTCGAGCAGCGTCGCGGTCACGCGCGGAACACCTCCGCGGGGTCGATCCGGCTGATCCGCGCGACGGGCACGACCGCGGCCACCGTCGCCACGAGGACGGCGATCGCGAACACCGCCAGCGCGTCGCGCGGGCGGAGGTCGGTCACGAACTCGGGCACGCGGCGCCGGATCAGCGTCGGGACGAGGCTCGATGCCGCCACGCCGACCGCCGCGCCGACCACCCCGACGGCGACGCTCTCGCGGACGACGATCCGGTACAGGAACCCGTCGTCGGCGCCGATCGCCTTCAGGACGCCGAAATCCCGCGCCCGCTCGACGGTGGCGGTGTAGATCGTCAGGGCGATGACGGCGCCGCCGATGGCGAACCCGATCCCCATCAGGGCGCCGACGACGGGCAGGAAGCCCTGGTGCACGAGGTCGCGCGTGGCGGCGGCGAAGTCGGTCGCCGTGTGTGCCTCACTGCCCGGAACGGCCCGCACCGCTCGGGTCGCGATCCGCCCGACGTCGGCTCCCGGCTCCGCCTCGACGAGGTAGAAGCTCACGAAGTCGTCGACGGCGAGCAGGCGGCGCGCGTCGGCGGCGTTCATGAAGGCGATCTCGAACAGCGGGTTCCCTCCCGGGTCGATGCGCTCGACGACGAGGCGCCGGCCGAGCACGTCGAGCGCGTCGCCGACCTCGAGGCCCGCCTCGTCCGCGAAGACGCGGCTGACGGCGATGTGTCCGGGTCGCGGCACGAAGCGGCGCGTGCTCGGCGGCCGGGCCGCGGGCGCCGGGATCGCGAGCGAGAGGAAGTAGACGTTCAGCTCCGCGTTCCGCGGGCGGAGCGCGATGCGGCGGGCGAACGCGGGGGCGACGGCGTGCACGCCTGGGAGGGCGGCGAGCTCGTCGAGCCGGTCACCCGGGAGGAACGAGCTCGTCCGCAGCGGATCCGACGTCCCCGCCTGCGAGATCCACACGTCTCCCGGGAGGTCGCCGAAGACGCCCGCCGCCTCGCTCCAGCCGCGGTAGAGGCTCGCCACGACGAGGATCAGGAGCACGGCGCACGCGACGCCGCCGACCGACATCAGCAGCCGCGTCTTCTCCGCGAGCAGGTTGCGCCGCGCGACGGGGACGCGTCGCGGCCGCCGGCGCGAGGGTGCCGGCGCGCGGGCGGGAGGCGGGTGGACGATCGACACCGTTCGTCAGCCATCGTCGTCGCGCCGCGCGACGGACGGCATCGGTGCCGACGCTGACCGTCGGCGCGGGGCTCCGGAGGTGTGCGGACTACGATCCGCCCGTGGCCGAGATCGTGTCGCTCGCGGACGCCGTCGCGGAGCTCGTGCAGGACGGCGACACGGTCGCGCTGGAAGGGTTCACGCACCTGATCCCGCACGCGGCGGGGCACGAGGTGATCCGGCAGGGCCGCCGCGAGCTGACGCTCGTGCGGATGACGCCGGACGTGATCTACGACCAGCTGATCGGGGCGGGCTGCGCGCGGAAGCTCGTGTTCTCGTGGGGCGGGAACCCCGGCGTCGGCTCGCTGCACCGCCTGCGGGACGCCGTCGAGCACGGCTGGCCGGCGCCGCTCGAGCTCGAGGAGCACTCGCACGCGGGCATGGCGGCCGCCTACGCCGCCGGGGCGTCGGGCCTGCCGTTCGGCGTCCTCCGCGGCTACGCCGGCACCGACCTCGCGCGGCACACGCGCGTCGCGACGCTCGCCTGCCCCTTCACGGGCGAGGAGCTCGCGGCGGTCCCCGCGCATCGGCCCGACGTCGGGATCGTCCACGCGCAGCAGGCGGACCGAGCGGGGAACGTGCAGCTCTGGGGCATCGCCGGCGTGCAGAAGGAGGTCGTCCTCGCCTCGGCGCGCTCGCTCGTGACGGTGGAGGAGGTCGTGGACGCGCTCGAGCCGCGGCCGGGAGCCGTCGTGCTCCCGTCGTGGGTGGTCACCGCGATCGCGGTCGCGCCGCGTGGGGCGCACCCGTCGTACGCCCACGGCTACTACCGGCGCGACAACGCCTTCTACGTCCGCTGGGACGAGCTCAGCCGCGACCGCGACCGCTTCACCGCGTGGCTCGACCGGCACGTGCGCGGCACGCGCGACGTCGAGGAGTACCACCGCAGCCTCCGCGACGCCGGGGCCGCGGCATGACGTGGTCGCCGGACGAGATGATGGCCGTCGAGGCCGCGCGCCGGCTCCACGACGGGGCCGTGTGCTTCGTCGGGATCGGGCTCCCGTCGCTCGCGGCGAACCTCGCGCGAGCCACGCACGCGCCGCGGACGGTGCTCGTCTACGAGAGCGGCACGATCGGCGCGAAGCCGACCGAGCTGCCGCTCTCGATCGGCGACGGCGAGCTGGCGGAGACGGCGGACCTGGTCGTCTCCGTGCCCGAGATGTTCGCGTACTGGCTGGGCGGCGGGCGCATCGACGTCGGCTTCCTCGGCGCGGCCCAGATCGACCGTCACGGCAACCTCAACAGCACCGTCATCGGCGACTACGCCCGCCCGAAGGTGCGGCTGCCGGGGGCGGGCGGCGCACCCGAGATCGCGACGGCGGCGCGCGAGGTGTTCGTGATGCTGCGCCAGACGCCGCGCGCCTTCGTGCCCGAGCTCGACTTCCGGACGAGCGTCGGCGATCGCGTCACCGTCGTCGTCACCGACCTGGGCCTGCTCGAGCCGCGCGGCGACGACCGCGAGCTCACGCTCACGCACGTGCATCCCGGGATCGAGCCGGAGGAGGCGCGCCGGGCGACGGGCTGGCCGTTGCGCGTCGCCGACGATCTGCGCGAGACTCGCGCTCCGAGCGAGGACGAGCTCGCAGCCCTGCGCGGGCTGCGGACGGGAGGAGCGCGGTGACGGAGATCGACCCGCCGTACCTGTACCCGGACTACCGGTCGACGGTCACGCGTGCCCCGTCCCGTGCGCTGCTGCCGCTCCCGGAGGAGCTGCACGACCTGCACGGGCCGGTGTTCGGCGAGGACGCCGTCACCCCGGGCGACGCCGACCTCACGACGCGCCACGCCGGCGATCCGCTCGGCGAGCGGATCGTCGTCACCGGCCGCGTGCTCGACGAGGACGGGCGGCCCGTCCGCGGCGCGCTGCTCGAGATCTGGCAGGCGAACGCGGGCGGCCGCTACCGGCACGACGTCGACCAGCACCCCGCGCCGCTCGACCCGAACTTCGACGGTGCGGGGCGCACGCTGACCGACGGCGAGGGCCGCTACCGCTTCGTCACGATCAAGCCCGGCGCCTACCCGTGGCAGAACCACCCGAACGCGTGGCGGCCGGCGCACGTCCACTTCTCCGTCTTCGGCCGCGCGTTCACCCAGCGACTCGTGACGCAGATGTACTTCCCGGGCGACCCGCTCTTCCCCTACGACCCGATCTTCAACTCCGTCCGGGACGAGGCGGCCCGGGAGCGCCTGATCGCCCGGTTCGACCTGGGGGAGACGACGCCCGAGTGGGCGCTCGGCTTCACCTGGGACATCGTCCTGCGGCGGACGCCGTTCGAGGAAACGACGTGAGGACGCCGTCGCAGACCGTCGGGCCGTACCTCGCGATCGGCCTCTGCGTGGCGCCGCAGAACGAGCTCGCCGGCGGCACCGTGCGCGTCGAGGGGCAGGTCTTCGACGGCGAGGGCGTCCCGATCGACGACGCGCTGCTCGAGCTCTGGGATCCCGCGGTGGGGTGGGGGCGCTGCGGCACCGACCGCGAGGGGCGCTTCTCGTTCCTCCTGCCGGAGCAGGCGCGGCGCGTCGAGGTGCTCGTCTTCGCGCGGGGCCTGCTGAAACCGGGCCTGACGCGGCTCTACCTCGACGGCGAGGGCGCCGAGGACGAGACGATGGTCGCCAGGCGGGAAGGCGACGGCTACCGCTTCGACGTCCACCTGCAGGGCGATCGCGCGACCGCGTTCTTCCTGCTCTGACCGCGCCCGAGGAGGCCGACCGATGAGCGTCCGCACCGCACCGCCGTTCCGCGCCGACCACGTCGGCAGCCTGCTGCGCCCGCAGCGTCTCCTCCGGGCGCGCGCCGATCACGCGGCCGGCCGCATCGACGCGGAGGAGCTGCGCGCGGTCGAGGACGAGGCGATCGCCGAGGCGGTCCGCACGCAGGAGGAGATCGGCCTTCGCTCCGCGACGGACGGCGAGTTCCGCCGGGAGTCGTGGCACATGGACTTCATCTACCGGCTCGACGGGATCACGAAGGAGGCCGGCCACATCACGGTCAAGTTCCACAACCCGCAGGGGGACATCGAGTTCACGCCCGCGGCGCTCCACGTCGACGGCAAGCTCGGCGTCTCGACGACGATCTTCGGCGACGCGTTCGCGTACCTGCGGGACACGGTCGCGCGCACCGTCCCGAAGCTCACGATCCCGTCGCCGAGCATGGTCCACTACCGCGGCGGCAAGGCGGCGATCGACGAGCGCGTCTACCCCGAGCTCGACCTGTTCTGGGCCGACCTGACGGCGGCGTACCGCGAGGAGGTGCGGCGGCTCGGCGAGCTCGGCTGCACGTATCTCCAGTTCGACGACACGAGCCTCGCCTACATGAACGACCCGCACCAGCGCGAGTACATCGCCTCGATCGGAGGCGACCCCGAGCGCCAGCACGTCGAGTACATCCACCACATCAACGAGGCGCTCGCGGACCGGCCGGAGGGGATGCGCGTGACCACCCACATGTGCCGCGGGAACTTCCGCTCCGGCTGGGCCGCCGAGGGCGGGTACGACTTCGTCGCCGAGGCGCTCCTCAACGAGCTCGAGGTCGACGGCTTCTTCATGGAGTGGGACGACGAGCGCTCGGGCGGCTTCGAGCCGCTGCGCTTCCTGCCGAAGGGCGAGAAGCAGGTCGTCCTCGGGCTCGTGACGACGAAGACGGGCGAGCTCGAGAGCCGCGACCTGCTGCTCCGGCGGATCGAGGAGGCGTCGCGGTTCGCGCCGCTCGAGCAGCTCTGCCTCTCGCCGCAGTGCGGCTTCTCCTCGACGGTCGAGGGGAACCTGCTCACCGAGGAGCAGCAGTGGGCCAAGCTGCGCCTGATCGTCGAGGTCGCCGAGGACGTCTGGGGGTGAGCGCGACCGTCCGCGACCGCGCCTACGACGTCTTCCGTCGGCGCGGCCTGACGACGCTGTTCTCGAACCCCGGCTCGACGGAGGTGCCGTTCCTCGCCGGGATGCCCGACGACCTCCGGTTCGTGCTCGGGCTGCACGAGGGCTCCGTGATCGGACTCGCGACGGGGTACGCGATCGGCCGCGGCGAGCCGGCGCTCGCGCTGCTGCACACGACGGCCGGGCTCGGGAACGCCGTCGGCGCGATCGCGACGGCCCGCGTCAACCGCGCGCCGCTCGTCGTCGTCGTCGGCCAGCAGGACCGACGGCACCTGGTGTTCGAGCCGTTCCTCGCGGGTCGGCTCGCCGGGCTCGCAGGCGACTACCCGGTGTGGAGCGAGGCGCCGGTGCGCGCGCAGGACGTCCCGGGGGCGATCGACCGCGCCTGGCACGAGGCGGCGACCGCGCGCGGCCCCGCGATCGTGATCGTGCCCATGGACGACTGGCTCCAGCCGGCCGACGAGGACCGCGAGGACGCGTCGCCCGACCGGCTCGTCCGCGCGGGCGGCGTCGATGCGGCGGCGGTCGACGAGCTCGCGGCGTTCCTCGGCGACGCGGCGTCGCCGGCGCTCGTGGTGGGCGCCGCGGTCGACGGCGCGGACGCGTGGGCGGCGCTCGTCGCGCTCGCGGAGCGCCTGGTCGCGCCCGTCTACCAGGAGTCGTTCGGTGCGCGCGCCGGCTTCCCGCAGGATCATCCGCAGTTCGCCGGGTTCCTGCCCGCGGACCGCACGCGGCTGCGCGAGACGCTCGCGCCGTACGACGCGGTGCTGGTCGTGGGCGCCCCGGTCTTCCGGCAGTCGCCGTACGCGCCGGGGCGCCTCACGGAGCCGGGCACGCGGATCGCCGTCGTCGGCGACGACCCGGCGGAGGTGCACCGCAGCCCGGCCGACCTGGCCCTCCTCGCGCCGCCGGCCGCGGTCGCCCGCGCCCTGGCGCAGCGCCTCCCGCAGCGCGCCGCCGGGCCGCCCCGGCCGTTCGCCCCGCCGTCGCCGCCCGAGCCGCCGGCGGCGGGAGAGCCGCTGACCGCGAGCCACGTGCTCGCCGCGCTCGCGGAGCGGCTCCCGGCCGACGCCGTGGTCGTGGAGGAGGCGCCGGTCGACCGGCCGGAGCTGCACGAGCGGCTGCCCGCCCGGCGCCCGCTTGGCTTCCTCAGCGCCGCCATGGGCGGTCTCGGTTTCGCGGTGCCCGCGGCCGCCGGCCTGCGGATGGCGCTGCCCCAGCGTCCCGTCGTCGCCGTGGTCGGGGACGGGTCGTCGCTCTACGGGATCCAGGGGCTGTGGAGCGCGGCGAGGGAAGGCGCCGGCGTCCTCTACGTCATCCTCGCCAACGGCGGCTACGCGATCATGGACCGGCTCGCGGAGCGGCAGGGCGGCGACGCGCCGTGGCCGTCGTTCGGCGAGCTCGAGCTCGCGACGATCGCGCGGGCCTTCGGGTGCGAGGCGCGGCGGATCGAGGCGCACGACGACCTCGTCGCGGCGCTCGACGCCGTGCTGCCGACGCTGGCCGCGCGCCGGACGCCGCTCCTGCTCGACGTCGTGATCGCGCCGACCCGTCACTTCGCGCCGTAGCGGAGGGCGCCCGCACGGGCGCCCTCCGACGGCGTCGCTAGGTGACCTTGAACGTCTTCTTCAGCGAGGCCCGCGCGCTGGAGGAGCAGACGTACGTGCCGCGCTTCAGCGTGAGCGTCCACGTGCTCCGGCCCGTGCCCTTGACGCTCGTGCTCCGCTTCACGCCCGGGCCGACCAGGCGGAAGTTCTGCGTCTTCGACGTGTCGGTGACGACGAACGTGTAGCGGCCGGCCCGCAGCCGCGTCACCGCCTTCCCGTCCTGGCGGAGCAGGATGTAGCGGTTGCCGACGGCGCCCTGGAGCGTCTTCCCCCCGGCGATCGTGCTCGGGATCAGCAGCGTCAGGTTCGGGAGCGTGCTGATCACGCCGTACTGCTTGGCGTACCGCGCGAGCTGGAGCAGCTTGTCGCGGTCGACGAGCGGGTCCCAGATCGGCAGCCGGACGTTGCGCTGCGACGCCGGCAGCAGGTCGCGGATCTCGTCCGGATGCGTCTGCGCGTACGTCAGCGACTTGTTGATCGCCGTGCGGAAGCGCGCGGCGAGGCCCGGGTTCTTCCGCGTCCAGTCGGCGAGCGCGGCGTAGCCGCCGATCGGCCAGTAGCGCCCGAGGACGGGTCCCGGCGCGAGCACCGTGCGCGCCCCGTCGACGTTGATCGCGAGCGAGAGGAACGGCTCGGGCGTCCAGATCGCGTCCACCTGCCCGTTCTGGAGCGCCGTCCGCATCGCCGGGAACGGCAGCGCCAGGAGGCGCACCGAGCTCGGGTTCACGCCGCGCTTCTGGAGCGCGGCCTTGATCATCACCTCGCCGACGCCCTTCAGCGCGTTCACGGCGATCGTCTTGCCCGCGAGGTCCGCGGGCGTGCGGATGGAGCTCGATCCCTTGACGAGGACGTTCTGCCAGTTGTCGGTCTCGTTCGTCCCCTCGACCTCGCTCTGCGCCACCAGCGTGAGCGGGATCCCCTGTGTGCGCGCGATGAACATCGGCACGTAGCCGAGGTAGCCGATCTCGCCGTTGCCCGCCGCGACGGCCAGCACGACGTCGTTGCCGCTCTGCAGCGTCTTCTTGTTGATCTGGATCCCCTGCTCCTCGAAGAACCCCTTCTTGATCCCGAGGTCCATCGGAAGCGCGTTCGCGATCGGGAGGGTGTTCACGGTGATCGTCACCGTCGCGCGGGCCCGCTCCTGGGCGCCGCCGGCGGTGCCGGGGACGCTCGCGAGGACGGCGACGAGGACGAAGGCCGCGAGCCCGAGGACCCGTGCACGGCGGCCGGCGCCGGCGGTCGTTCGTGTCATGTGCATCCTCTCTCAGGTCGGGCGATGGTCCGGGTTCGGATGGCGATTATGGATCGCGGCACGATCCGTGCCAAGGGCGTCCGCCGCTACGCCTCGGCCGGGGCCGGCGCGCCGGAAAGCGCGTCCGCCTCCGGCTCCTGCCGGCGCTTGATCAGCCGGTAGACGTGCGCGCGCAGGTGGGCGAAGTCGGGCAGCTCCTTCGTCTCGATCTGGTCCCGCGGGAGCGGCAGGTCGACGCGCAGGATCTCCTTCACCTCCGCCGGGGCGTGCGTCAGCACGACGATGCGGTCGGAGAGGTAGACGGACTCGTCGATGTCGTGCGTGACGAAGAGGATCGTGACGCCGAACTCCTCGCGGACGCGGAGCACGAGATCCTCGAGGTCGCCGCGCGTCTGCGCGTCGACCGACGCGAACGGCTCGTCCATCAGCAGGATCGACGGCTGGTACGCGAGCGCCCGCGCGATCGCGACGCGCTGCTGCATCCCGCCGGAGAGCTGCCACGGGTAGTAGTCGAGGAACCGCGCGAGCCCCACCGCCTCCAGCGCCTCCTCGACGAGCGCGCGCCGCTCCGACCGGGGCAGGTCCTTGTGGCGCAGCGGGAGCATCACGTTGTTCCGCACGGACGTCCACGGCATCAGCGAGCGGCTGTACTCCTGGAACACGAGCGCCATCTCCTCCGGCGGCGAGGTGACGGCCCGGCCCCGCAGGACGATCTCGCCCTCCGTCGGCCGGAGCAGGCCGGCGACGCACTTGAGCAGCGTCGTCTTCCCGCCCCCCGACGGGCCGACGACGCAGACGAGCTCGCGGTCGGCGACCGTGAACGAGACGTCGGCGATCGCGCGCGTGGCCCGCGCGCCCGTTCCGTACGTCTTCGAGAGGTTCCGGATCTCGAGCATCGGTGGGAGCTACTGCGGCGTCGCCGCGCGCCAGCCGCGGTGCCAGGCGAGCACGCGCCGCTCGACGAGCAGGAAGAGGACGTTGAGCAGGTAGCCGAGCAGGCCGATGAGCACGATGGTCGCCCACATCGGCGCCATCTGGAACGTGTTCTTCGAGTCGAGCAGGACGTAGCCGACGCCGTCCGTGCTCGAGAACCACTCGGCGAGCACCATCATGATCACGGCGAGCGAGAGGCTCGTGCGCATCCCGGCGAAGATCTGCGGCAGCGCCGCCGGGAGCACGAGCCGCCGGATCCGCGCGTGCCTCGGGATCCCGTACGACCGTGCCGTGTCGACGAGCGTCGGGTCGATCGAGCGGACGCCGTCGATCGTGTTGAGGAGGACGGGGAAGACGCAGAAGAACGCGATGAACGCCACCTTCTGCCTGTTCCCGATGTCGTGGAGCAGGACGATCGAGATCGGCAGCAGCGCCGGGGGCGGCATCGCACGCCAGTACTCGATGTGCGGCATCGCGAGCCGCCGCGTCCACGCCGACAGGCCGATCGGGACCCCGACCGCGACGCCGACGACGGTCGCGATCCCGAACCCGAGGACGATCCGCTCGAGGCTGGGGACGACGTGCTGTCCGAACTGCGCGAAGAGCCACCGCTCGCGGAACTCGACGAGGATCGTGGAGAGGCGCGGGAAGTACTGCGAGTCGTTCTGCACCGTCCAGAGCTGCCACGCGAGGAGGATCGCGACCGGGACCGCGATCTCGAGGCCGACCTTCAGCGCACGTGAGCGGGCGGCGGTCACGCCGTCAGCCCCCGCTGCGAGGGGTGCCAGCGGAGCATCCGGTGCTCGAGCGCCGTCGTCGCGAAGTGGATCGCGAGGCCGAGAAGGCCGGTCGCGAGCGCGAGCGCATACAGCTGGTCGGTGAGCGCGTAGGAGCTCGCGTAGTTCACCGCCTGGCCGAGCCCGGGCGTGCCCATGAAGAGCTCGGCGGTGAACGCGAGGATCAGCGACACCGTCGAGGAGATGCGCAGGCCCGTGGCGATGTACGGGAGCGAGCTCGGCAGCGTGATCCGCACGAGTCGCTCGATGCGTCCGACGCCGAAGGAGCGCGCCGTGTCCATCGCGACCGGGTCGACGTCGCGCACGCCGTACATCGTCTGGACGAGGAGCGGCCAGAAGGCGCCGAACGCGGCGAGCAGCAGCTCGCTCTCGAGCGAGGTCCCGAGCGTCAGGAAGAGCAGCGGGATCAGGACCGCCGACGGGATCGGGCGCAGGAACTCGATCGGCACGCGGAACGCGCGCGCCGCGGTGTCGCTCGACCCGAGCGCGATGCCGATCGGGATCGCGAAGACCGCGGCGATCAGCAGGCCGAGCCCCCAGCCGCGGACGGTGTAGGCGACGTCCCTCCAGAACGCGGCCGTGTGCGCGAGCGCCCAGAGCTCCTGCACCGTGTCGGTCATCGACGGCAGGTCGGTCTGCGACACGAGGCCCGTGCGGGAGACCAGCTCCCAGAGGGCGAGCGAGGCGCCGACGGAGACGAGCGGGAGCACGATCTCGGCCGGTGAGAGGCGGCGCGAAGAGGCGGCGGAAGCCGCTGCCGCGACGGGCCGGGCGCCGGGCGCCGCCTCGCCGTGTGCCGCCATGGGCGGATGTATACCGCATCGCCGCCGGGGCCCCCGACCCGCCATGATCGCGCGCTGCCGCGTCCCGGTCCGGCCCGCCGCGGCGGCGTTGGACGGTCGGGGACGCCGACCTGCGCGAGGCGCCGGTGTAGGCTGGGTCGACCGACGTGGTCGCGACGAGGACGGAGCCGGCGAGCTCGGAGGCGGCGTTCCTCCCGCTCGGCGCGCACCTCGTCGGGAGTCTGCCCCTCGCGAGCGCCGAGGCCGTGTTCCGGCTCGTCGCGGGCGAGCTCGGGGGCCGGGTCCGGCGCATCCCCGACGGCGAGACGGGCCCGCGCGCCGACTGGATCGTCTGGCAGTACCCGGTGCTGAGCGCACGGCCCGAGTTCGAGGTCGCGCCGCCCACGCCCCGGTCCTACCGGGCGCTCCCGCGCCTGCGCGTGCGGGAGGGGGAGGACGCATCGGCGCTCGACTTCGGCTCGCTCGGCTACGCCGACGCCGCAGCCGCGTCGTACGCCGCCTTCGCCGTGCTGAAGCGCGACGGCGTCGTCCCGCGCGCCTGCCGCTTCCAGGTCTCGCTCCCGACGCCGCTCGCGCCGGTGAGCGCCTTCGTCGCGCTCGAGGACCAGGCGGCGGTCGAGCCCGCGTACGAGCACGCGATGCTGCTCGAGCTCGAGCGCATCCTCGACGCCGTCCCGCACGACCAGCTCGCGGTCCAGTGGGACACGAACCTCGAGCTCGGGATGCTCGGGGAGGACGTGCCCGCCCCCTTCGACGACGTCGCGGAGGAGATCCTCCGGCGACTGCTCCGGATCGGAGCGGCGATCCCGCCCGAGGTCGAGCTCGGGTACCACTTCTGCTCGGGCCACGACGAGGGGGCGCCGCGGCACGTGCCCGCCGACCTCGGCGGGACCGTCCAGCTCGCGAACGCGCTCGCCGCCGGGCTTGCGCGCTCGCTCGACTGGCTCCATCTCCCGCTCGCCGCGGCGCCCGACGACGCGGCCTTCGTCGCGCCGCTCGCACGGCTGCGCGTGCAGCCCGGGACGGAGGTCTACCTCGGCCTGCTCCACCCGGAGGAGCGGGAGGCGGAGGCGCGCACGCGGATCGAGGTCGCGCACGGCGCGCTCGAGACGTTCGGCGTCGCGACGCCGTGCGGCTGGGGCCGCCTCGCGCCGCGGCTCGTGCCGGAGCTCGTCGCCCGCCACGTCCGTCTCAGCCGCGCCGTCGCCGATCCGGTGGCCGAGCGCGGCCCGCTCTTCGCGTGGCCGCCGGGGTTCCCGCGCATCCCGGAGGAGGACTGGGTCGCCAGGCCGCCCGACGCGTTCGGGCTCCACTACGACACGGTCGAGAACCACGGCTGGTACCGGAACCTCGACCTGACGGTCGAGCAGCTCGCACGCGACCTGCGCGACGGCGAGGTGCTGATCGACTACTCGGGCGGAACGGGGATCCTGCTCGAGCGTCTGCGCCTCCGGGTCTTCGACCGCCAGGTCGGGATGGCGATCGTCGACAGCTCGCCGAAGTTCCTCCGCGTCGCGCTCGACCGCTTCCGCGCGGACGAGCGGGTCGCCTTCCGCCGCCTGCGCTACCTCCGCGACGCGCGCCGGCTCCAGTACGTCGACGAGGCGCTCGGCGACGCCTTCCCGGGCGCCGACCACCTCGTGTCGACGAACGCGATCCACCTGTACGACGACCTCGACGGCACGCTCCGCGGCTGGTCGCGCGTGCTGCGGCCCGGCGCGCGCGTCCGGATCAACTCGGGGAACATCCGGAACCCGCGCGCGGGCGAGAACGAGTGGATCATCGACGAGACGGTGTACGTCGTCCACGAGGTCGCGACGGGGCTCGTCCGCACGGACGAGCGCTGGGCCGCCTACCGGCCCGTCCTCGACGACGCGGAGCGGATGCGCGCGTACCTCGACTGGCGCGACCGCGTGTTCCTCGCCCCGCGTCCGCTCGCGTTCTACCTCGACGCCCTCCGGGGCGGCGGCTTCGCGATCGAGGACGTGGCCGAGCGGACGATCGAGGCCGACGTCGAGGAGTGGTACGCGTTCCTGGCCGCCTACGCCGACGCCGTGCTCGGGTGGGTGGGCGGCTCCGCGAAGGTCGACGGCGCCCCCGCCGACGAGGACGCGGCGCGTGACCGTCTCTCGCTCCTGCACCGGGCACTCACTACGATCTTCGGCGGACGACCGACGTTCCGCTGCTGCTGGACGTACATCACCGCGACCCGCACGTGACGCGAGGAGGAGGTCGAGATGGCGACGACGCAGGCCACCGAGATCCGCGAGACGCAGCACTTCATCGGAGGCGACTGGGTCGCTCCGTCGGAGGGGCGGACGTTCGAGGACCGCGATCCCTTCGGCGGCGACGTCGTCGCCCGCGTCGCGGCGGGCGGCGCGGAGGACGCGGAGCGGGCGATCGACGCGGCGGCCGAGGCGTTCCCGGGCTGGTCGCAGACCCCGCCGGCGGAGCGGCAGCGCGTCTTCCTGCGGGCGGCGGACATCCTCGAGCGCCGCGAGCAGGAGGTCGTGTCGTGGCTCGCGCGCGAGACCGGCTCGACGTTCGGCTTCGCGATGTTCCAGGTGCACTTCGTGCCGGGGCTCTTCCGGCAGGCCGCTGCGCTCGCCTATGCGCCGCTCGGCGAGATCATCCCGTCCGACACGGGCGCGTTCTCGATGGGCGTCCGCCGCCCGGTCGGCGTCGTCGGGGCGATCGCCCCGTGGAACGCGGCCCTGATCCTCTCCGCCCGCTCGATCGCGGCGCCGCTCGCGCTCGGGAACACGGTGGTGCTGAAGCCGTCGGAGCTCTCGCCCTACGTCGGCGGGCTCCTCTGGGGCGAGATCCTCGCCGAGGCCGGGCTGCCCGCGGGCGCGCTGAACGTCGTCACGCACGCGCCCGGCGAGGCCGGCGCGATCGGTGACCGGCTCGTCGAGGATCCGCGCGTCCGGGTGATCAACTTCACGGGGTCGACCGAGACCGGGCGGCGCCTGGCGGAGGCGGCCGGGCGGAACCTCAAGCGGGTGGTGCTGGAGCTCGGCGGCTCGAACCCGCTGATCGTGCTCGCGGACGCCGACCTCGAGTACGCCGTCAACGCGACGACGTTCGGCGCGTTCCTGCACCAGGGGCAGATCTGCATGTCGGCGCGCCGCATCATCGTCGAGCGGCCGATCGCGGACGAGTTCACGCGCCGGCTCGTCGAGAAGACGCAGGGGCTGAAGGCGGGCGACCCCGGCGAGCCCGACACGATCATCGGCCCGCTCATCACCGAGAGCGCCCTCCGAACCGTGAAGGAGCGCGTCGACGAGGCGGTCGCGAACGGCGCCACGGTGCTCGCCGGCGGCGAGGCCGTCGGCTCGGTCTACCGGGCGACGCTCGTCGCGGATGTCCCCGACGACTCGGAGCTCGCGATCCGCGAGACGTTCGGCCCGGTGGCGACGATCGAGGTCGTGGACAGCGCCGACGAGGCCGTCGAGCGCGCGAACGCGACGAGGTACGGGCTCGCGTCCGGGATCATCACGAGCGACACGGACCGCGGACTCCAGCTCGCGCAGCGCATTCAGGCGGGCATCGTCCACGTCAACGACCAGCCGGTCGGCGACGAGCCGCAGATGCCGTTCGGCGGCGTGAAGGAGAGCGGCCTCGGGCGGTTCGGCGGCTCGGCGGTGATCGACGAGTTCACGGAGGTGCACTGGGTGACGGTGAGCGCGCCGCACCCGTTCCCGTTCTAGGCCGGGCGTGAGGACGCAGGTCGGGATCGTCGGCGCCGGGCCGGCCGGGCTCACGCTCGCCCAGCTGCTCGCCCGCGAGGGCATCGAGTCGGTCGTGCTGGAGGACCGCACGCGCGACCACGTCGAGCGGCGGATCCGCGCGGGCGTGCTCGAGCAGGGGACGGCCGACCTGCTGCGCGACGCCGGCGTCGGCGGACGGATCGACCGTGAGGGAATCGTCCACGGCGGCATCCACCTCCAGTTCGACGGCGAGCGGCACCACGTCCCGATGCGCGAGCTGACCGGGCGCTCGATCGTGATCTACGGGCAGACGGAGGTCGTCAAGGACCTGATCGCCGCACGGCTCGACGCCGGCCTGCCGCTCCACTTCGAGGTCGACGACGTCCGCGTCGAGGAGCCGGAGAGCGACCGGCCGCGCCTCCGCTACCGCCACGACGGCGAGGAGCGCGTGCTCGAGTGCGACGTGGTCGCCGGGTGCGACGGCTTCCACGGCGTCTGCCGGCCCTCGATCCCGGCGGGCGTCCTGCGGACGTTCGAGCGCGAGTACCCGTTCGGCTGGCTCGGGATCCTCGCGCGCGTCGCGCCGTCGATCGACGAGCTCGTCTATGCGCACACGGAGCGCGGGTTCGCGCTCCTCTCGCTGCGTTCGCCGGAGCTCTCGCGGTACTACCTGCAGGTCGCGCACGACGAGGACGTCGGGAGCTGGTCCGACGACCGCATCTGGGAGGAGCTGGCGCGGCGGACGGAGGTCGACGGCTGGACGCTCCGCGACGGGCCGATCCTCGAGAAGGGCGTCACGGGCATGCGGAGCTTCGTCGCGGAGCCGATGCAGCACGGCAACCTCTTCCTCGCGGGCGACGCGGCGCACATCGTCCCCCCGACGGGCGCGAAGGGGCTGAACCTGGCGATCCAGGACGTGCGCGTGCTCGCCGAGGGGCTCGTCCGGCTCGTTCGCCACGGCGACCGGAGCCGGCTCGACGGCTACTCGCAGGAGTGCCTCCGCCGTGTCTGGCGCTGCGAGCACTTCTCGTGGTGGATGACGACCATGCTCCACCTCCAGCCCGGCGGCGACCCGTTCGACCTGAAGCTCCAGCTCTCGCAGCTGCGGTACGTGACGACGTCGAGGGCAGGCGCGACGAGCCTCGCCGAGAACTACGTCGGGCTGGAGCGCGTGTGAACGATCTCTTCTCCCCGATCTTCGTGCCGGACGAGCTGCGAGACGCGACGTCCGGCCGCGCCTGGCTCGCCGCGATGCTCGCGGCCGAGCGCGCGCTCGCCGACGCACGGGGGCTCGACGGCGTCGCGGACGCGTGCGACCCGGCGCTGTACGACCTCGACGCGATCGCGCGGGAGGGGCGTGCCGCGGGGAACCCGGTCGAGCCGCTCGTCCGCGCGCTCCGCGAGCGGAGCGGCGTCGCGGAGGCGCACGTCGGGGCGACCTCGCAGGACGTCCTCGACACGGCGGCGATGCTCGTCGCGCGCGACGCCCGCGAGCTCATCCGGGCCGAGACGGCGGCCGCGGCCGCCGCGTGCGCCGGCCTCGCCGACGCGCACCGCGCGACGGTGATGGCCGGGCGGACGCTCCTGCAGCAGGCCGTCCCGATCACGTTCGGGCTGAAGGCGGCGACGTGGCTCGACGCCCTCGCCGACGCGGACGAGCTGCTCGCTGCCTGGCGTCCGACGGCGCAGCTCGGCGGTGCCGCCGGGACGCTCGCCGTGCTCGGAGACGGCGGCGTCGACGTGCTGCGCGCGTTCGCCGCCGAGCTCGAGCTCGACGAGCCGGCCGTGCCGTGGCACGCCACCCGCGGCCCGGTTCGCGGCCTGGTCGCGGCGCTGGTCGCGCTCGCGGGCGCCTGCGCGAAGATCGCGCTCGACGTGCTGCTCCTCACGCAGACGGAGGTGGGGGAGGTGCGCGTCGGCGACGGGCGCTCCTCGACGATGCCGCACAAGCGGAACCCGGTGCCCGCCGTCCTGGCGCGCGCGTGTGCGCGGCGGGTCGAGGCACTGGCGGCGACGTTCACGGGCGAGCACGAGCACGAGCGCGCCGCCGGCGCGTGGCACGCCGAGTGGGAGGCGCTCGCGGACGCGCTCGCGCTGACGGGCGCGGCCGCCGCGCACGTCCGCCGGACGCTCGAGACCCTCGAGGTGGACGCGGAGCGCATGCGGGCCAACCTCCTGGCGGAGACGACCTCGGAGGCGGGCGGCACGGTCGCGCCGGAGGACTACCTCGGCGCCGCGTCGGCGTTCGTCGACCGCGCGCTCGCTCGCCGCGGGGGCGCGTGACGCTCCACCACGTCGTCGACGGAGACGGACCGCCGCTCCTCCTCTCGGGCTCGCTCGGAACGACGCACGCGATGTGGGACGCGAACACGGCGCGCCTCACCGGGCGGCACACCGTGATCCGCTACGACCACCCGGGGCACGGCGCGTCGGACGCCGGGCCTCGGACGCTCGAGGGGTTCGCGGAGGCGGCGCTCGCGGTCGCCGACGAGGTCGGCGTCGACCGCTTCGCGTTCTGCGGGCTCTCGCTCGGCGGGATGGTCGGGATGTGGCTGGGCGCGAACGCGCCCGAGCGGCTCGAGCGGCTCGTCCTCTGCTGCACGGCACCGCATCTGCCGCCGCCGCAGGGGTGGCTCGACCGCGCGGCCACCGTGCGACGCGAGGGCGTGGGCGCCGTCGCCGACGCCGTCGTCGGACGCTGGTTCACCGACCGCTTCCCCGACCGCGACCGCTGGCGCGACGTGCTCGCCTCGACGCCGCGGGAGGGCTACGCGCGGGCCTGCGAGGCGATCGCGGCGATGGACCTCCGTCCCGACCTGGCGCGGATCCACGTCCCGACGACCGTGATCCTCGGAAGACACGACCCGGTGGTCGACGAGGCGGCGGCGGCGCTGCTCGCCCGTCTCGGCCCGGTGACGTGGCTCGATGCCGCTCACCTCGCGAACGTCGAGCGTCCCGACGAGTTCACGGATAGCGTGCTCGTCGCATGACGCTCGACGACGGGATGCGGGTGCGGCGCGAGGTGCTGGGCGACGAGCACGTGGACGGCGCGGTCGAGCGCACGACCCGGTTCACGCGCGACTTCCAGGAGCTGATCACGCGCTATGCGTGGGGGGAGATCTGGTTGCGCCCCGGCCTCGACCGGAGGATGCGCAGCGCGATCACGATCACGGCCCTCGTGGCCGGCGGGCGGCTCGAGGAGCTCGAGCTGCACGTCCGCGCTGCGCTTCGGAACGGCCTCACGGAGGAAGAGCTCAAGGAGGTCCTGCTGCAGAGCGCGATCTACTGCGGCGTCCCGGCCGCGAACTCGGCGTTCGCGGTCGCGCAGCGCGTCCTCGACGAGCGTCCGTAGGACGCCGGCCGATCTCCCCCGAACGGGGGATGCCGGTCCAGTCGGGGGACGGTCGGAACGAAGGCCCCGGCGTGCTTGAGTCGCCGGATGGGGACGGGTGGGCCGGCTGGCCGCGGTCGTCCCTCTCCGTCCCCGTGCCGCCCGGGTCGGAGCCGGCGTGCCCGTTCGCCCTCACCCCTGCAGCTCCCGCAGCGCCGGGTAGAGCTCGCGGTACCGCCCGTACCCGGCGTCGTAGGCCTCGCGCCACTCCGCGTTCGGCTCCACGCGCTCACGGACGCGGACGCACGAGCTCACCGCCTCGTGCGCGTCGGCGAAGACGCCCGCCCGCACGCCGCCGAGGAGCGCGGCCCCGAACGCCGCGCCCTCCTCGGCCGCGGTCCGCTCGAGCGGGAGCCCGAGCGTCGAGGCGACGATCTCCGTCCACAGGGGGCTGCGTGCCCCGCCGCCCGAGATCCGGCCGACGGTCGCGTCCACGCCGACGGTGCGCAGGAGCTCCAGCGAGTCGCGCAGGCCGTACGCGACGCCCTCGAGCACCGCACGGACGAGCGCGCCGCGGTCGTGACGCAGCGAGAGCCCGACGAAGGCACCGCGCGCGCTCGGGTCCGCGTGGGGCGTGCGCTCACCCGCGAGGTACGGCTGGAAGCGAAGCCCCTCGCACCCCGGCGGCCACGCAGCCGCCTCGCGCAGCAGGTCCTCGTACGGCGGGCCGCCGAGCGCGTGCCGGAGCCAGCCGAGCGACCCCGCCGCCGAGAGCATGACGCCCATCGCGTGCCACGTGCCGGGCACGGCGTGGCAGAAGGTGTGCAGCCGTCCCTCCGGCTCCGGCGAGTACCCGGCAAGCGCGGCGAAGACGACGCCGGACGTGCCGAGGACGACCGACAGCGGTCCCGGCCGGTCGACGCCGACGCCGAGCGCCCCCGCCGCCTGGTCCCCCGCGCCCGCGACCTCCGTCGACTCCGACACGGGCGGCAGCCACTCGCCCGGCAGCTCGAGCGCCTCGAGCACCTCGTCGCTCCACCGGCGGCGGGCGACGTCGAACAGCAGCGTCCCGGACGCGTCCGCGGCGTCGATCGCGCGCTCGCCCGTCATGCGCAGGCGGACGGCGTCCTTCGGCAGCAGGACGTGCCGGATCCGGGCGTACGCGTCGGGCTCGTGCGTGCGGAGCCACAGGAGCTTCGGCGCGGTGAACCCCGTCAGCGCCCGGTTTCCCGTGAGGGCGACGAGGCGCTCGCGCCCGATGCGCTCCTCGATCTGCGCGCACTCCGCGCCCGTGCGCTGGTCGTTCCAGAGGATCGCCGGCCGGATCACGCGCTCGTCGCCGTCGAGCACGACGAGCCCGTGCATCTGGCCCGAGTAGCCGATCGACGAGGGCTCGAGACGGAGCGCAGCGAGGGCGTCCTCCGTCGCGCGCGCCCACGCGTCGGGGTCCTGCTCGGCCCAGCCGGGCCGAGGCGTCGAGAGGGGGTAGGGGCGCTCCGCCCGGGCGACGACCTCGCCGTCCGGCGAGATCGCCAGCGCCTTGACGCCGCTCGTGCCGACGTCGAGCCCGACGAGCGACGTCACGCCGCCGTCCCGGTCACGCGCCGAGCGCCGCGTAGACGAGCTCGTACGCGCGCACCGCGTCCTTCCGTGCCTGGGCCTCGCGGAGCGCGGCGTCGTCGATCCGTGCGGCCACGCCGTCGATGAAGCGCCACTGCAGCACCGACCGCCGGACCGCCTCGACCGCGTCCTCCGTGTACGGGTAGAGGTCGAACCCGAGCCGCTCGCCGTTCTCCCCGTAGCGCGCGCGGCGGAGCTCCACGGCGAGCTCGAGCGTCTCCATGAACGCGGTCGCGCCGACCATGTTGTCGTCGTCGAAGTCGCCCCAGCCGGAATTGGCGTGCTGGTGCCCGAGCAGCCCCTCCGCCGCGAGCATCGCGGCGTACTCGGCGAGGTTCTCGCGGTTCATGATCAGGTGCTGCCAGTCCATGTTGACCTGGACGTTGTCGATCCCCCGCGCGCGGAGCTTGTGGATCACGTGCAGCGTCATCCCGATGTTCCGCATCAGGATCTTCATCGCCGGCTCCGAGTTCTTGTGCTCGAGGAAGAGCTTGATCCCGTGCTCGCGGCACCGCTCCGCCGCCCGGCCGATGCCGTCGACGAACCAGGCCCAGCTCTCCGCGTACGGCGTCTGGAACGGGTAGTTGTAGCCCTCGATCCCGGGCCAGACGACGAAGTTGGCGCCGACCTCGCCGGCGAAGTCGGCCGCCTCGAGCGTCCGCTTCAGCGCCTCGGCGCGGGTGGCGGGGTCGGGCGAGACGAGGCCGCCCTTGCCGAACCTGGGGTCGAGATGGAGCCCGGTGCAGACGGTGTAGATCCCGTGCCCGTCGAGCGCGTCGCGCACCTCGCCGAGGTTCTCCGGCGAGAGCTCCTGCGGGTAGTGGAACTCGTAGTCGTCGATCAGGTCGCCCAGGCCCTCGACGGCGCGGCGGACGCGCTGCACCGTCGTCTCGCCGGCGAGCTCGGGCTTGTAGCCGCCGGGGACGAAGCGCGTCGCCATCGTGCCGAATGCCCAGATGCCCAGAGAGGTCTTCATCGTGTCGCTCCTTCCGGCGCCCTCACCCAGGCGGCCGTGTTCGGTGGCAGGGAGTCACGGATCCGCGGCGCGCTCGCGGGCGCAAGCTCGCGCGCGACCATCCCACACCCGCGCGGGCAGGTCTACGCGTCCGGGCTCGTCCTCCCGTATCGGGCGACGTCGCGGCCTACGAGGCGACGGACCGGAGGCGCGGCGGCGCGTCGGCCGCGTGCGTCTGGTAGCGCGCGACCACCGACGCCGGGTCGCCGAACGCGGCCGTCTGACCCTCGTGGAGCCAGAGCACCTTCGTGCACGTCTCGCGCACGAAGGCCAGATCGTGGCTGACGAGGACGATCACGTTGGCCGCGGCCATGAGCTCGAGCATGCGCTGGCGACTCCGCTGGCGGAACTCCTCGTCGCCGACGCCGAGGAGCTCGTCCAGCAGCAGGATCTCCGGGTCGACGTGCGAGGCGACCGCGAAGGCGAGGCGCGCCTGCATCCCCGCCGAGTACTTCCGGAGCGGGACGTCGATGAACGACGCGAGCCCCGAGAACTCGACGATCGCCGGGAAGGCCTGCTCGATCTTCTCGCGGTCGAAGCCGAGGAACGCGCCGTTCAGGAACACGTTCTCGCGGCCGGTCATGTCCGGGTCGAAGCCGGCGCCGAGCGTCAGGAGCGTCGACACACGGCCGAACGTCTGCATCGTGCCTCGGTCCGGCTTGAGGATGCCGGCGATCGCCAGGAGGAGCGTGCTCTTCCCGGCGCCGTTCTGGCCGATGACGCCGATCGCGTCGCCCTGCCGCGCCGAGAACGTCACGTCGCTGAGCGCCCAGAACTTCGTCTGCTCGCGACGGCCGCGCGCCTGGATGTTCTCGCCGAGCGTCCGTCGGAGCGTGCGCCGGTGGGTGAGCCGCAGGTCGTACTCGACGCCGACCCCGCGCGCCACGATCGCGTCCGCGTAGATGCTCACGAGACCTTGGCGAAGGACCGCTCGAGGCGGACGAAGACGACGAAGCCGACGACGAGCGTCACCAGGGAGCCGACCGCCACGACGGCAACGGCCTCCCAGTCGGGCGGCCGGTGGTACAGCATCACGTCGCGGAACGCCGGGATCAGCGTCGCGAACGGGTTGAGCAGGTACACGGGGCGCACGCGCTCGGGGATCTGCTCGATCGCGTAGAGCGCCGGCGAGAGGAAGAACCCGATGCGCAGCGCGTAGCTCGTCAGGTTCTGCACGTCCCGGTAGAGGATGTTCAGCGCGGCGAGGGCGAAGCTGAGCCCGAGGACGAGCGCGACCTCGATCGCGACGAGCGGCACGACGAGCAGGAACGTCGGCGTCACGAGCACGCCGAACACGATCGCGGCGAGGACGTAGACGAGCAGGCCGAGGGCGAGGTGCATCGTCTCGGCGAGCACCGCCGCGAGCGGCAGCACGGCCCGCGGGAAGGCGACCTGGCGCATGGTCTGCTCGCGCGCCAGCGTGGTCGTCATCGAGGCGATCGTCGCCGACGAGAGGTGCTTCCAGATCAGCGCGCCGACGAGCACGAAGAGCGCGAAGTCCTCGCCGCCGCTCTGCAGGATCACGTCGACGAAGAAGACGTAGACGCCCACGAGGACGAGCGGGTCGATGAGCCACCAGAGCGCGCCGAAGACGGTGCCGGTGCTCTCCTTCGCGAGCGCGGCGCGCACCAGGTGGCGCACGAGCTCCCGGTAGCGGACGAGCTCGCGGAGCTCGTGGACGAGGTGGATCCCGAGGCCCCGCCGCGTCGCGACCGCGCCCGCCGCCGCACCGTTTGCACCGACCACGCGCATCACGCGAGCCTAGTGGGAGACCCGGTCGACGCTCCCCGTCAGGCCCTCGACGACGAGCGTCCCGCCCGCCCCCGTGGCCGCGGCGACGGGCTCGGCGACGAGCGCGGCGATCGTCGCCGCCGGGAGCAGGAGCGCCGTCGCGACCGCGTCGCGACGCGACGGCCGGGCGCCCTTGAGCATCCGGAAGCCGACGTCCCGCTCGCGTGTCGCCAGGTTCAGGAGCGTCTGCGCCATTCCGAGCAGGTCCTGGTCGAGCACGAGCGCGCGACGCCGGACCGGGATCAGGCCCCGGCGCGCGAGCAGACGCTCGACGCCGCGGGCGGTGAAGTGCGTCGCGTGGCGCGGGACGTCCTGGTGGAACCACCGGTCGCGCCCGAGCCGCGCCTGGAGACCGTCCAGGTTCGGCACGGCCACGACCACGCGGCCCCCGGGCCGGAGCGCCGGGACCACCGCGGCCAGCGCCGCCCCGGGATCGGAGAGGTGCTCGAGCACGTGCCAGAGGACGACCGCGTCGACGCTCCCGGGCGGGAGGTCGACGTCCTCGAGCGCTGCCTCGCGCACGTCGAGCCCCCGTGCACGTGCCCGTCGGGCGGCGGACGACGGCTCGATCCCCGCCACCGCGTGCCCACGGCGGGCCAGCGCCTCGAGGAGTCGGCCGTCACCTGCCCCGATCTCGAGGACTGTCGCACCCGTCGGCAGCCGCAGGGCGCGGACGTGGGTCGCGAGCGCCGCACGGCGCAGCGGCTCGAGGAGGCGGTCGACGCGGGGGTGCGGCGGTGCGTACGCGCCGCCCTCGTACAGGTCGGTGCCGGCGGGGGGACCGACCGTCACCGCGGAGCCGCAGTCGGTGCAACGGAGGAGCCGGTACGCCGCCGCCGGGGCCTCGGGGGCGGCCGTCGCCCTCCGCCAGGCCACGAGCGGGCCGCCGCAGGCCGGGCAGCGGTCGGTGCTCAGTCGACGGCGCCGCGCGTCCGGTGCCGCCGCGCCGCCACGACGACGAGGGCCGCGGACGCGGCGATCGCGACGGCCACGAGCGCGACGACATGGCGGTCGCCCGCCGCGACCTCCACCGCGGTCGCGGGCGCGGCCGACGTTCCGGCACGCGACGCGGGCGCGGGGGCCACGGCCCCGGGGGAGGCGGCCGGCGTCCCGGCGGCGACGGGCGTGCGTGTCCCGGCGGCCGACGACGGTGCCGGCGCAGGCGGGACGGCGCGAGGGGCGACGGTGACGCGGAGCGCCGCCGGGCTCGTCCCCTCGCCGCGACGGACGGGCCGGCCCCCGGCTGCGGTCGGCACGACGGGGACGTACTGCACGATCCCGGGATCCGGCGGCGGCGGCGCGCCCGTCCCGCCCGCCGCCGGCGCTGCCACCGCGAGGGCGGCGACGGCGGCTGCCGCTGCGATCCGGCTCGGGCGCTCGCCGATCACGCCCCTACGCTAGCGGGGGTGTCGGCGAGCACTGGCGCACGCGACCACGCGGGACGGCTCGCGTCCGGCGCGCTCGCGACCGCCGCCGCGGCCGTCGTCGCGGCGACGGCGTACGACCGGGGCGGCTTCGCCGTCGAGAGCCGGACGACGCTCGCGCTCGGCGTGTGGTGGCTGCTGCTCCTCGGCGTCGCGCTCGGGCTGTGGCCGGCCGGACGAATCGGTCGGTGGCCCGTCGCCGCGCTCGGGACGTTCGCGGCCTTCGCGGCGTGGACGCTCGCGTCGGCGCTGTGGGCGCCGAGCAGCGAGGGCGCGTTCGCCGACGGCGCACGAACACTGGGGTACGTCGGCGTGTTCGCGCTCGGCGTGCTCGCCGGAAGCCGCGCGACCCTCCGTGCCTGGTCGGGGGGCGTCGCGGCCGGAATCGCCGGGATCTGCCTGCTCGCCCTCGCCAGTCGCCTCTTCCCCGGGCTGATGCCCGGGCGTCCGCTCGCCACGTTCCTCCCGGCGGCGGCGCCGCGCCTCAGCTTCCCCCTCGAGTACTGGAACGCGCTCGGGGTCTTCGCGGCGCTGGGCGTGCCCCTCCTCCTCGCACTGGCCGCGCGGAGCGCTTGGCCCGTCCGGGCGGCGGCGGTCGGAGTGATTCCTGCGCTCACCGGCGTCGTCTACCTCACCTCGTCGCGCGGTGCGGCGCTCGCCCTCCTCGTCGGCATCGTCGTGTTCGTTGCGGCGTCGGGCCGGCGGTGGGTCGCCGCCGGCTCGGCCGCCGCGGCCCTCGCCGGGAGCGCGGTCGTCGTCGGCGTCCTGCTGCGGCGCGACGCGCTCGTCGACGGCCCGGTCGGCTCCGCGGCCGCGCGCGCCGAGGGCCGCGGCGCGGCCCTGCTGATCGCGGTCGCGTGCCTCGCCGCCGCGGCCGTGCACGAGGTCGCGCTGCGTGCCGGGTCGCGCGTGCCGGCGCCGCCGCGGGCGGCACGCGTCGTCGCGCTCGCGCTCGTCGCCGCCGCCGTCCTCGTCGGCGCGGCGGCAGGAGACCCCGGTCGCCGGCTCGACGAGTTCCGCCGGCTGCCCGCGGCGGGGCCGACTCTCGGGACGCCGGGCTACGCCCAGGCGCACCTCTCGGCCGTGAACGGGAGCGGCCGCTGGCAGTTCTGGGCCGCCGCGGTCGACGAGTTCGCGGACGCGCCGCTCCACGGCGGCGGGGCGGCCTCGTACGAGCGCTGGTGGGCGCGGCACGCCTCGTTCGCGTACGCGGTGCAGGACGCGCACTCGCTCTAC
>JBLNEO010000011.1:0-5782 GCA_050262775.1 Pseudomonadota bacterium
CGCCGCACCGAGTCCTCCGGTCGGCCACCCGGCCCCCGGGCCGCGGCCACCATCTCCGCGCGCCGCCGCTACCACCGACGCCGTCGGGTATCAAACGGCCGGCTTCGACACGGCGCCGACGTACTGGACGTCGAAGCGCGGCGGAAGCGCCACGGCCGCACCTCCCCGTCGACCACGCCGACGGACGCGGCCGCGTGAAAGGCGACGGCTGCGCAGCCCCCCGCACCGCGAGCCGCGGAGCTCTCGCTCACCGCCAGCGCGTCGCCCGAGACGAGCTGCTCCCGCCCCCTCGCGCTCGGGGGCGCGAGGGGCGGGGCGGGCGTTACCGGCGACTGGTCGGACGCGCCGGCGAGAGAGGGACGACGGGCCACGGCCGCAGCATGCGAGCTCCTTTCCGGGTCGCAGCGTGGCGGACGTCGTGCCGTCCTGCATCCCCCGGCCGAGGGAACCGCGTCAGACGAGGAGCGCGAGCAGCGCGCCGAGCGCGACCGCGCCCGTGGCGCCGACGGTCCCGGTGACGACCCGGAGGAGGCGCCGCCGCTCGAGCATGATCGTGGCGAGCTCGGCGGCGGGGTCGGTGGCGTACATCTGCGTGCTCCTCTCGGTCGTCGGGCGGTGGGCCCAGTCAATCGCGCCCGACGGTCGGCGCGCCGTACGGCGACCCCGCGACCGACGGTGGGGCCAGCCGTACCCGTGGCGCGGCGGCGCAGTAGGCTCGCGCGATGTCGGTCGCGCGGCTCGAGACCATTCCCGGCTTCAACATCGACCGCGTGGCGGCCGCCGCCGGGGACGATCCCGACGTCCTGCGCCTCGAGAACCTCGACACCGACGTGCCGCCGCCGGCGGAGGCCGTCGAGGCGACGCGCGCCGCCGTCGGCACCGACGACGCCAACAGCTGGCTGCCGTTCACCGGCCGCGACGACCTCAAGGAGGCGGTCGCCGCGTTCGTCGAGCGCCGCGGCGGGCCGCGCTACGACGGCCGGCGGGAGATCGTGATCACCTCCGGCGAGGGGGACGCGATGCTCGACGCGCTCTTCTGCCTGACCGACCCGGGCGACGAGGTCGTGCTCACCGACCCGACGTACGCCGGGATGCTGAACCGCGTGCGGCTCGTCGGCGCCGTGCCGCGGCTCGTGCCGCTCCACGTCGACGCGGGCGAATGGCGGCTCGACCTCGACGCCCTGCGGGCGAGCGTCGGCCCGCGCACGCGCGTCGTCTTCGTCAACAACGCCTCGTTCCCGTCGGGGTGGGTCGCCGACGAGGACGAGCTCGACGAGATCGCAGGGGTCTGCCGCGACCACGGCCTGCGCCTCCTCTACTGGGCCGGGTTCGAGGGCGTCCTCTTCGACGGCCGCACCGTCCGCCACCCCGCGGCCTTGCCGGGGATGCGCGACCGCACGATCACCGTCGGCGCGCCGTCGCTCGAGCAGCGGATGATCGCCTGGCGCGTCGGCTGGGTCGTCGCGCCGGGCGGGCTCGTGAACGACGTCTCGCGCGTCCAGATCTACAACGGCCTCGTGCCGAGCGGCTTCGCGCAGATCGGGACGCGGGTGGCGCTCGAGCTCGCCGACGACGGCCTCGGGGCGGCGAACGCGGAGTGGCAGCGGCGCCGCGACGAGACCCTGCGCCAGCTCGAGGGGCTCCCGGTGACGCGGCCGTCGGGCACCTGGGCGCTGCTCCTCGACGTCGCGGCCCTCGGGCTCGACTGCGTCGAGGTGTCGAACCGCCTGCTCGAGGAGAAGGTCGCCGCGACGCCCATGCGCGGCTGGGGCGGCGCGGTCGCCGACCGGCACGTCCGGTTCGTCTTCAGCAACGAGCCCGTCGAGCGCCTGGCGCTGCTCGGCGACCGCGTGCAGCGGGCGCTCGCGGCCGCCCGGCGCGACGCGTAGCCTGCCGCGGGTGGCACCGCGGAAGCCGATCGGTCGCGAGGGCGCGAAGCGGATGAGCGAGCGCGAGCGCGCCGCCGGGCTCGACCCCGACGACGCCGCCGCGCGCTGGCTCGCGGAGCACGACCCGGCGGCGCCGCCCGCGGCACCGAAGGCCGCGTCGAAGTCGAGGACGCTGCACCGGTGGCGGCAGGAGCAGCAGCGCCGCCCGCGCTAGCGCTGCACGCCCATCGCGATCGCGCCGACGTAGCCCTTCCCGCTCCGCGTCAGCTTCAGCATCGAGCGGCTGCCGCCGTTGCGGAAGATCGAGTCGCCCGCGTTCGGCGTGTCGGGCAGACCGTGCCGGCTGTAGGGCGCGCGCCTCGACACGGCGCTCGTGATCGCCGGCGGGAAGAAGAACTGACCCGTGTGCACGACGTTGCCGCCGACGTGCACCTTCACATGGATGTGCACGGCCCGGCCCCGGTACCAGCCCGGGTAGACCGTCCTGAAGACCGCGAGCCCGTTCGCATCCGTCCGCTGCACGCCGCGGAGGAAGTTCGCGCCGTTCCCCTCCACGCCCGAGTACACGCCGAGCGCGTCGCAGTGCCAGAGGTCGACGGCGGCGCCGCGGATCGGCTTGCACGTCGACACGTCGAGGACGCGGAGGCGCAGCGTCAGCGGGACACCCGCCTTGCCCTCGGTGATGTCGCGCCGGACGCGCTCGTTCGCCACGTAGTACGGCCCCTCCGTCAGCTCCGGCGCGAGAACGCAGCTGACCGCGCCGGTGGCGACGGCGGCCAGACCGCCGGCCGAGGCGTCGTCGTCCTCGAGCGCGCCAGGCGCCCGCGCCCACGACGGCGCCGAGGAGGCCGCCGGCCTTCAGCAGCGTGCCGCGGCGCGTCAGGCGCCGCTCGGTGTCGGTGTGATCGTCCATGGCCACGACCCTACGGGCCGGTGCTGGGAGGTTCCCGTGCGTCCCCTGGGAGCGAGATCGACGCGAGATCGGCGAGCACGACGTCGCGGTCCTCGTCGTCCTCGATCCGCGCGGCGGCCGCCGCCGCCAGCTCGCGGAACCCTCGGGCCTCGGAGGCGTCTCCGGCGATCGCGTGGGCGCGGGCGACGGCCTCGAGCGCGAAGGGCAGGTCGAACCCGCCGAGGCCGTGTGCCTCCGCGAGCGCAAGGCTCCGCCGCGCGTGGTGCAGCGCCGGCTCGGACCGGCCGAGCGTCGCGTACACGCGCGCGAGCAGCCACTCGCCCCGCGCGCGGTTCACGGGCTCGCCGACCCGCTCCCAGTGGAAGCGGGAGGCGTGGGCAGCGTGCGCCATCAGCTCGTCCTTCTCCTCGGTGCGCCCTTCGCGCTCGAGGAGCGTCCACGTGTAGTTGTAGAGGTCCACGGCCGTCGCGCGCTCGAGCGCCGGGTCGAGCGTCGTGGGCGCGTCGGGCCGCTTCGGCACGCCGCGATCGTAGACCGTCGGCGCGGGGGCGGAACGGCGTCGGCTAGGCCGCGGCCGCCGCGACGGTGCGCTCGAGGCGGCGCTCGGCCGCGGCGACGTCGTCCGCCGAGAACGCGCCGACGCGCCGGTAGGCCTCGACGAGACCCCAGGTCGCGCCGTCGACGACGAGCGGGAGCATGAGCAGCCCCTCGAATCCGAGCTGCCCGAGGAGGCGCTTCTCGTGCGGGTCGGCGGCGGGATCCCGCGTCCACACGCGGATCGACCGCTGCTCCTCGACCGTCTCCGCCGTCAGCGGGAAGTCGGACACGAGCCATCCCTGCCCGAGCAGCAGCGTCGAGCCGTCGACGACGTGCTCGGCGATCTGGATCAGCACGTCGCCGAGGACGCGGGAGATCACGCAGGCGTCGGCGTCGAGCTCGTCGACGAGCGCGGCGCAGAGCGCGCGGAGGCCGGTCGGCGCGGACACGGGTTGGGTATCGGCGGCGACGGCCGCATGCTTGACCCGTGCGTCCCGGTACGTTGGCGGCGTGGCACGCGCGCCCGACGAGACGACCGCCGAACCTCGCTCCCGCGCCGCCGCCGCGGCACTCGACGCCGACGACCCGCTCGCGGCGTTCCGCGAACGCTTCGTGCTCGACGAGGGCGACCGCGTCTACGTGGACGGAAACTCGCTCGGCCGCCTACCGCTCGCGGCCCGCGACCGGATCGCACGGCTCGTCGACGAGTGGGGCGAGCGGCTCGTGACCGCGTGGCCGGACTGGATCGACGCGCCGTTGCGGGCCGGCGATCACCTCGCCCGCGCATGCCTCGGCGCGGCCCCGGGCACCGTGCTCGTCGCCGACTCGACGACCGTCAACCTCTACAAGCTCGCGGCGGCCGTGCTCGCCGCGCGACCGGGACGGCCCGTGCTCGTCACGGACGCGGGCGAGTTCCCCACCGACCGCTACGTCCTGCAGGGCCTCGGCGAGGTGCGGCTGCTCGACGCCGACCCGGTCGACGGCCCGACGCCGGACGACGTCGCCGACGCGTGCGCGGGCGGCGACGTCGGACTCGTCTGCCTCTCGCTCGTCTCCTACCGCTCCGGCGCGCTCGCCGACGTCGGCGCGATCACGACCGCGGCACATCGCGCGGGAGCGCTCGTGCTCTGGGACCTCTCGCACGCCGCGGGCGCGGTCGAGGTCGAACTCGACGCGAGCGGCGCCGACCTCGCCGTCGGCTGCACGTACAAGTACCTGAACGGCGGGCCCGGATCGCCCGCGTACCTCTACGTGCGCCGCGGGCTGCAGGAAGCGCTCCGGTCGCCGATCCAGGGCTGGTTCGGCCAGCGTGAGCAGTTCGCCATGGGCCCCGCGTACGAGCCGCTCCCCGGGATCGGGCGCTTCGCGGCCGGGACGCCGCCGATCCTCGGGATCGCCGCGGTCGAGGCGGGCGTCGAGCTCGTCGAGGAGGCCGGCATCGCCGCGATCCAGGCCAAGGCCGCGGCGCTGACGACGCTCGCCGTCGAACTCGCCGGCGAGCGCCTCGCGCCGCTCGGGTTCGAGCTCGGGACACCTCGCGACCCCGCGAGGCGCGGCGCCCACGTCGCCCTGCGGCACCCGCAGGCCTGGCAGATCTGCCAGGCGCTCCTCGCGCGGGCCGACGTCGTCCCGGACTTCCGCGGCCCCGACGTCGTCCGCTTCGGGCTGCCGCCGCTCTACACGCGGTTCGTCGACGTGTGGGACGCCGTCGACCGCACGGCACGCCTCGTCGCGGCGGGCGAGCACGAGCCGTTCCCCGTCGAGCGCGCGCGCGTCACCTGACGCAGAGCACGGCTCGGGACCGGCGAACTGCACGGTTTCGCACGGCCGTCCCCGCGTCATATCCGACCCGTGACCTCCGACTCCGCGGCCGCGCTCGTTCCCTCCGAGCCGACACTCCCGACGCTCCGCGAGACGGCAGGGAGCTGCCGCGCGTGTCCCCTCTGGCGCACCGGGACGCAGACCGTCTTCGGCGAGGGGGACGCGACGGCGCGCGCGATGCTCGTCGGCGAGCAGCCGGGCGACCGCGAGGATCGCGAGGGGCGGCCGTTCGTCGGGCCGGCCGGACGCCTGCTCGACGAGGCGCTCGAGGAGGCCGGGATCGACCGCTCCCTGGCCTACGTCACGAACGTGGTCAAGCACTTCAAGTGGACGCCCCGCGGCAAGCGCCGGATCCACCAGAAGCCGAACCGGGGCGAGATCGCCGCGTGCCGGCCCTGGCTCGAGGCGGAGCTCGCGGTGGTGCGCCCGGACGTCCTCGTCTGCCTCGGCGCGACGGCGGCCCAGGCACTCCTCGGACGCGACTTCCGCGTCACGCGCCGGCGGGGCGAGCCGGTCGAGACCGAGCTCGCGCCGGTCGCGCTCGCGACCGTCCACCCGTCGACGATCCTGCGCGCCGACGGAGCCGACCGCGACGCGGAGTACGCCGCCTTCGTGGGCGACC
>JBLNEO010000012.1:0-10240 GCA_050262775.1 Pseudomonadota bacterium
GCGCGCGCGAAGCTGATCGATCCGTCCTCGATCGGCTGCCGCAGCGCCTCGAGCGCGGGCCGAGCGAACTCCGGCAGCTCGTCCAGCAGCAGCACGCCGTTGTGGGCGAGGCTCGCCTCGCCCGGGCGCGGGCCCGGGCCGCCGCCGACGATCGCCGCCGTCGAGGCGCTGTGGTGCGGCGCGCGGAACGGCCGCGACCGTACGACGGGCCGATCCGCGGCGAGCAGCCCGGCGACGGAGTGGATGCGCGTCACCTCGAGCACCTGGTCGTCCGCGAGCGGCGGCAGGATCCCGGACAGTCGACGGGCGAGCATCGTCTTGCCCGTGCCGGGCGGCCCCGCGAGGAGGAGGTTGTGACCGCCGACGGCCGCGACCTCGAGCGCACGCCGCGCGCGCTCCTGCCCTCGCACGTCGGCGAGATCGGGCGGCCGCTCGACCGGCTCCGCGTCGGCCTCGGGGGACGGCTCCCACGGCGGCAGCTCCAGCTCGCCGCAGAGGTACGCGGCGGCCTCCGCGAGATGACGCACGGGCACCGGCTCGACGCCCGCGAGCGCGACCTCGGCCGCCGACTGCGGCGCGCACAGCATCCGCTCGAGGCCGGAACGCCGCGCGCCCTCGGCGACGGCGAGCGCGCCGCCGACGGGCCGGACCCGCCCGTCGAGCGACAGCTCGCCGAGCGACGCGTGCGCTGCGAGCCGGTCGGGCGAGACCTGCCCGGACGCGGCGAGGATCGCGAGCGCGATCGGGAGGTCGAATCCCGAGCCCTCCTTCCGGAGGCTCGCCGGCGCGAGGTTGACGGTGATGCGCGCGACCGGCCAGGTTCGCTCCGCCGACGCGATCCCGCTCCGCACGCGCTCCTTCGCCTCCTGACAGGCGCGGTCCGCGAGGCCGACGATCGACAGCGCAGGGACGCTCCCGCGCACGTGGGCCTCCACCTCCACGCGCCGCGCGTCGAGGCCGACGACGGCGTGGGTGACGGCGCGCGCGAGCACGGCGTCGACGGTACGGCGCCGGAACGCACGGCTCTGTGCCGATCCTGCGCCGAATTGGCAGCGGGAACGTCGTTGACACGGTGTCCACCGAGGTCAAAGATGGTCGGCGGTACGGCGGAGGAGCGTGGATGACGAGCGGCCAGCACGTACCTGCGGCAGGCGCGTCGACGAGCCGTCGGGGCGGATGACGACCCCGCGACGGACCGACGACGGCTCCGCGCGCGACGGGAGGGGGCGCGCGCACACGTCCGTGTTCGTGTCCTATGCCCGGCAAGACCACGAACGGGTCCGCCAGGTCGTCGACGGCCTCCGGCTCCTCGCCGCCGACGTGTGGCTCGACGAGAGCCTCGTCGCGGGCGAGGCGTGGTGGGAGGAGATCCTGGAGCACATCCGCGCGTGCGACGTGTTCGTGCAGACGCTGTCGACGGCCGCGCTGAAGTCACCGCCGTGCGAGAGCGAACGCCGGTACGCGGCCGCGCTGGGGAAGCCGATCCTTCCCGTGGCGCTGGAGAGGGTTCCGCCGTCGACGCTTCCCGGCGACCTCGCGGGCCTCCAGTTCGTCAACTACTCCGAGGCGACGCCGGAATCCGCGTTTCGACTGGCCCGGGCACTCGAGTCGATGCACGGCGCGCCGCCGTTGCCCGACCCGTTGCCGGAGCCGCCGCCGGTGCCCTTCTCGTACCTCGTCGCGCTCGGCGACAAGGTGCGAGCACCGCACGGCACGCTGACGCTCGACGACCAGCTGGCGATCGCCGCCCAGCTCCGCGGGGCGATCGAGCAGCCCGACGACCTGGACGCGGCGGAGGCGCTCCTGCACGAGCTCCGCGCGCGGCGCGACCTCTTCGCGGTGGTGGGGTCCGACGTCGACCGCACGCTGGCGGAGATCGCGGTCGCGCGCAGCCGGGCGGCCTCCGACGGTGCCGGTGACCGCGTGGCGGCGGCTACATCGCGGCCCGCGCACGCGTCGGGCCCCGTCGCGGTCGAGCGACCGCGCGAGCCGCCGGACACGCGCGAGCCCGCGGTGACGGAGGCCGCCGTCACCGGTCGTGCCGAGCGCGAGGGCGCGGCGCAGGGCGTCCCGCCGGCCGCGCACGTCAGCCCGCGCTGGCCGATGGCCGTGATCTCGGCCTTCGTCTTCATCCCGGTGGGGGTCTTCGCGATCGTCAGCGCGGCCAGGGTCGGGCCTGCGCTCGCACGCGGCGACATTGCCGAAGCTGCGAAGGCGTCCTCGCTCGTGCGCACCCTCTTCTGGGTGAGCATCGCGGCCTTCGTCGTGCTGCTCGTCATCGCGACGAGCACGTCGCCGAGCTAGCTCGGCTGCGACCCCGCGGCGAAGGTCGTCGGGAGCGCTCGTCGAGGCGGCCGAGCACCTCGTGCCCCTCCGCCGCGACGACGTCCGGCAGCGCGTCGCGTAGCCTGCCGCGCGTGGCGTGGGAGCGGCTCGGCGAACGGATCGTCCACGACGGCTACCGGCGCCTCGTCGAGCGCCGGTACCGGCTGCCCGACGGGAGCGAGCGCGCGTTCGAGGTCAAGGTCGAGCCGCCGACCGCGGTCGTGGTCGCGCTGACGAGCGACGGCCGGGTGGTGCTGGTGCGCGAGTTCCGGCCCGGCGTCGAGGAGGTGCTGCTCGAGCTGCCCGGCGGCGGCATCGACCCGGGCGAGGAGCCGCTCGCGGCCGCGGCGCGCGAGCTCCTCGAGGAGACGGGCTACCGCGGCGAGCTCGAGGGCGTCGGGTCGATGCTCGACTGCGCCTACTCGACGCGCGTCCGGCACGTCTTCGTCGCGCGCCGGTGCGAGCGCGTGGCCGAGCCGACGGCGGAGGACGCGCAGCTCGGGGTCGTGCTCGTCTCCGTCGACGAGTTCCGGCAGCACCTGCGCGGCGGTCGCTGCACCGACGTCGGCCCGGGATACCTGGCGCTCGACCGGCTCCGGGCGGAGCCCTAGGCGCGCGCGACGAGGACGTCCTCGAAGAACTCGCCCGCACGCCGGCCGGTGCGGCGGTTCACGTGGCGGCGCAGCCGCTCCTCCAGCCGGAGCCCTGCCCGCTCGAGGATCTCGGGAAAGAGGTCGCGCCGGTCGGCCACGACGACGCACACGGGAGCGCCGGGGCGCAGGTGCTCGCGGGCGTTCGCAAGCACCGCGGCGATGCCCTCCACGTACGCCGCGAGCGCCGCCCTCGACGACCCGCGGCCGAGCTCGAGCGAGCCGAGGTCCGGCAGCCCGAGCAGCTCGTACGCGTAGCGGTGCTGCTCGTGGTAGTCGATGAGGCCGGGGTACGGCGGCGAGGTGACGACGCCCTCGAACCGCGCGCCGTAGTCGAGCTCGCGCGCGTCGCCGTGGACGACGCTCGCCGTCCGGCCCCGCGCACGGAGGCGGGCGAACGCCTTGATCCGCGTCACCGTGTCGAGGCCGTACCGCGCGAGGAAGTGCGAGGCCCGATCGACCGGCCGGCACTCGCGCTTGTGCTTGTGGCACCAGTACGGCTCGCGCTGCGGCGCGCGCGGGAAGTCCAGGTCGAAGTGCGTGGTCAGACGGGCCGAGCGGGCCGCGCGCGCGAGCACGACGCGCAGCACGTCGGCGTGCGCGTACTCGTCGACGAGGCCGCGGAACGCGAGCAGCTCCCGGGCGGCGCGCGGCGCGTACCAGCGGCGGACGTACGGCGTCCCCGGCGCCGGCTCCGCGTCCTCGAGCCGGCGGAGCGCGTCCCGGACGTCGCGCTCGAGCGAGAACGGGTTGTACTCCGCCGTCTTCACGCGCCCGAGCAGGACGTTGAATGCGGCCACGTCCGAGCCGGTCGCGTCGCGGCCGCTCTCGAGCGCCTGCACGAGCGTCGTCCCGGAGCCGCCGAACGGGTCGAGCACGTGCCCGCCGGGCGGGACGTACCGCTCGAGCAGCACCTCCACGAGCTGCGGGATGAACTTCCCCAGGTATGGATGCAGCGCGTGGACGTGCTTCGTCCGCTCGCGCTGCGGGAGGTCGGACTCCGACCACGACAGCGCGAGGTCGATGTCGGCGTAGAGGACGTCCTGGGTCGGGGCCACGGTCCCACCGTCGTTCGACGGCGGGACCGCGACTCCTCAGGGGCTACGCGTAGTGGATGCCGCTCGCGGCGTCGAGCGCCCGGAGGCGGCGGATGCGCTCCTCCATCGGCGGGTGCGTCGAGAAGAGCGACGTCATCCCCTTGCCCTTGAACGCGCTGAGCGGGTTGGCGATGTACATCGCCTCGGTCGCCGGGTTCACCTGCATCGGCACGGCCTCGACGCCGCGCTGGAGCGTCTCGAGCGCGCGCGCGAGCGGCTCGCCCTCGCCGATGTAGCTGGCGGCGGTCGCGTCGGCGAGGTACTCCCGCTGCCGCGAGACCGCGAGCTGCAGGATCATCGCGGCCATCGGCGCGAAGATGATCGCGGCGAGCGCACCGACGATGCCGGCCGGACCGCTGTCCTCGTCGCTCCCGCCGAAGAGCAGCGAGAACTGGAGGATGTTCGCGATCGCGGCGATCGCGGCGCCGATCATCGCGGCGATCGTCTGGACGAGCACGTCGCGGTTGGCGATGTGCGCCATCTCGTGGGCGAGGACGCCCCGCACCTGCTCCTGCGGCAGGTGGCGCAGCAGGCCCTCGGTGACGGCGATCGCGGCGTGCTTGGGGCTGCGTCCGGTCGCGAAGGCGTTCGGCTGCTCGGACGGGATCAGGTGGAGGCTCGGCATGGGCACGCCGGCCCTGCCGGCGAGCTCCCGCACGATCGCGTAGAGCTGCGGCGCGTCGCCCTCGGCGAGCGGCTTCGCGCGGCTCGTCTTCAGCGCGAGGCCCGCCGAGAACCAGTACATGACGAGGTTGAAGACGACCGCGATCCCTGCGAACAGGATGATCCCGCTCGTCCCGCCGATGAGCGCGCCGATGCCCACGAGCAGGGCGGAGAGCCCCGCGATGAGCAGCCAGGTGCGCGCCCGCGTGGCGTAGCTGGTACGCGTGATCGACATGGGGGTAGTCCTTTCCGGCTGAATCGTTGTCGGGTTCAGCCGGAAGTTTCTCCCGCCCCAGGAGGCCGACGCGCCCGGGCCGTGGAGGCCGTTCTGACGAGCGCGCCCGTTCGGGGATAGTGCCCTCCGGCAAGCGAGATCGTAGCGTGCGCCATGGCGGTCGCGGCGGGAATCAGAACGGGACGCGGCGCACGCCGTCGGGCCGGACCGCCACGGCCTCGAGCGCCACCGCGAGGCGCGCGAGCTCCGGCCGCCGGGCCAGCCAGCTCTCCGCGGCGTGCGCGACGCGGCGCTGCTTCTCGTCGTCGATCATCTCGAGCGGGTCGCCGTACCCGTCCCCGGTCTTCTCCTTCACCTCCACGAACACGAGGCGCCGCCCGCGCCGGACGACGAGGTCGAGCTCGTAGCCGCCGACCCACGCGTTGCGGTCGAGGACGCGGTAGCCGCGCAGGCGGTAGTGGTTCGCAGCGCGCCGCTCGGCGTCAGTCCCCCGCCTGGGCATAGCAGAGCGCCTGGAAGCTGCGGCGGTGGATCTCGCAGGGGCCGCGCTCGCGAACGACGGCGGAGTGGCCCGGCGTGATGTAGCCGACGTGCGACGAGAACCCGTACTGCGGGTAGAGCGCGTCGGCGCGCCGCATGTACCGGTCCCGGGTCACCTTCGCCACGATCGACGCCGCCGCGATCGCCGCGCTCTTCTCGTCGCCGTCCACGACCGCACGGTGCTCGGGCGCCGAGGGGCCGAGGCGGAAGCCGTCGACGAGGCAGACCTCCGCCGGCGGGGCGAGCTCGCGCAGGCACGAGCGCATGGCCTCGAGGTTCGAGCGGTGGAGGCCGTTGCGATCGATGGCGCCGGCCGGCACGACGCGGACGACGACGCGCTCCGCACAGGCGAGGACGGCGCGGAAGAGCTCCTCGCGGCGCCCGGGCGGGCACTGCTTCGAGTCGTTCAGCAGCCCGAGCGGCCGCACCCTGTGGTCGCGCAGCGTCCCGTAGTCGAGGAGGACGCCCGCGACGACGAGCGGTCCCGCGAGCGGCCCGCGCCCGGCCTCGTCGACGCCGGCGACGAAGCGGGCGCCGAGCTTGCGGTCGAAGCGGAGGAGGCGCTGGCCGGTGCGGGCGGCGGGCACGGCGCGAGGATACCGCCCGTCCCGGCGTGCGCCTCCGGCCGGCACGGAATCGGCACAGAGCCGATCAGGCGCGCACGCGGAAGCCGGCGCGGACGGTGGCTCCGACGTTGCCCGCGCGGTCCCGGGGCTGGGCCGTCGCGCGGTAGCTCCCGGGGCGCAGCGCGCGCACGGCCCGGACGGCGGCCGCGCCGGCTGCGCGGTCGGCGACGACCGGCGCTCCCGCCGCGACCCAGCGCGACCCGGCACGGCGCTCGAGCCGCGCCGTGACGCGCGCCGCCTCGGACAGCCGGAACCGCAAGGCGACGACCCGCCGCACCCCCTTCCCGGTCGCCGAGACGACGAGCCCCGAGACCACGGGCGCCGTCGTGTCGGGCGCCTCGGCCGCCGCCCGCTCGTACGCGGCCTCGACCTGGATCCGGCCCGAGCCGTAGGTCTCGTTCGGCACCTGCGTCAGCGCGTCGCCCCCGCAGCCGTCCGTCGTCCGGATCGGGACGGCGCTCTCCCGCAGGAGGCGCTCCGTCCGGTCGACGTCGTGGCGCAGCGACGGGAACGCCGACCACAGGAGCGCCACGGCACCCGCGACGTGCGGCGACGCGAACGAGGTGCCGCTCCCCGTCCCGTAGGTCCCGCCCGGCCTCGCCGACATGACGTTCGTCCCCGGCGCGACCACGTCGGGCTTCGGGCGGCCGCTCCCGTCCACGGTGACGGGCCCGCGGCTGCTGGACGCGCGGATCGTGTCGTCCGCCTGCGCGTTCCCGACCGTGAAGACGCCGTCGTAGATCGGCGGCGGGTAGCGGATGCTGGCGCAGGCCGGTCCGTCGTTGCCCGCCGCCGCGGCCATGAAGATCCCCGCCGCCCGCATCGCGTCCACCGCCGGCTGGAGCACGAGCGCGTCGCAGCCCTCGTCCGGCGGGCACACCCACGAGTTCGAGACCACGTCGACGCGGCGGCTCGGATCCGGGTTCGACCCGGTCAGGTCGGTGGGTGCGAGGAAGAACTGGAGGCACTCGAGGTAGGTGCTCGGGCGTCCGACGCCGTTGTCCATGGTCCGGCAGCCGACCAGGCGCGCGCGCGGTGCGACGCCGATCTCCTCGCCGCCGTCGCGGCCGACCGCGAGGCCCGCGGCGAACGTGCCGTGGCCGTCGTCGTCGCAGGGCGCGCGCGTCGAGAATCCGCAGGGGTTCGCCCCGTTCCCGTCGATGTCGGCGTGGACCGCGTCGTGCCAGTTGTAGTCGTGGACGACGGCGCCGTCGGCGCCCGTGCCGCGGTACTGGGCGCGCAGCGCCGGATGCTCCCACTCGAAGCCGCTGTCGGGGACGCCGACGACGATCTCCTGTCCTTCCACGCCTCGCGCCCACACGACGGGCGCGCCGATCTTCTCCACCCCCCACTCGATCGCCGTGCGACGCGCCGCCGTCCGGCGCACCGGCTCGAGCCGCTCCCGGACCGCCGCGTCCGGGACGACGGCGGACACGTCGTCGCGGCGTGCGAGCGCCTGCACGAGCGAGCGGTCGGCGCGGAGCGCCACGACGTTCGCGAGCCAGTACGAGCGGAAGGGAACGCCGAGGCGCCGGAGGCGCGCGATCAGCGGTGCCTGCGCGACCCTCGCCTGCCGCCGGAGCCCGTCCACCAGCGCGACGGCGCCGCCGGCGCGCGCGAGCCGCCGCGGCGACGACGACGCCGCGGCCGGACGCAGGACGACGAGGACCGGCACCCGGCGGCCCGGGGCGAGCGTACGCAGCCTGGGCGCGACCGACGCCTTCCGGCCGCCGTCGCTCGCCGGGCTCGCGACGAGCGCGGCCGTGAGCGCGACGGCCCCGAGGGCGACCGCGGCGACCGCACGGCGTGAGAGATGCACCGCCGGAAGCCTGACACAGGCTCGGCGACGCGTCGAGCGGAGCGCGCTAGTCGGACGTCTCGGCCGCGACGGGCTCGCCCGCCGCGACGGGCTCCTCGCCCGGCTCCTCGAGGGGCGTTCCGTCGACGTCGGTCTCCTCGGCGGGTGCGGCCGCTGCCTCCGCCTCGACGGGAGCGGTCTCCTCGGGCGCCTCGTCGGCCGCCTCCGCGTCGGCGACCTGCGTCAGCTGCCCGGTCGCGGCGGCGTTGTTCTCGGCGAGGCGCTGGCGGTCGGCGGGCGTCATCTGCTTCTCGCGGACGCGCGCCTTCTTGCCGACCTTCTCGCGCAGGTAGTAGAGCTTCGCGCGGTTGACGTCGCCGACGGCGGCGACCTCGATCCGCTCGATCTTCGGCGAGTGGAGCGGGAACGTCCGCTCGACGCCGACGCCGAACGACTGCTTGCGGACGGTGAACGTCTCGCGTACGCCGGCGCCCTGGCGCTTGATCACGATCCCCTCGAACACCTGCACGCGCCGGCGCTGGCCCTCGATCACCTGGAAGTGGACCCGGACCGTGTCCCCGGCCTTGAAGCGGGGAACCGACCGCAGCTGGCGCCGCTCGAGTTGCTCGATGACCTTGCTCATGGGAGGAGGGCCGCGGATCGGCCGAGGCGGGATGGTAGCGAATGGCGGCGCCCGGTGCGCGTCGCCCGCTAGTGGAACGACAGGCGTGTCGGCGGCCAGTACGTGGCGATCACCTTGCCGATCAGGTTCCCGCGCGGGACCGGGCCCCACTGGCGCGAGTCGCACGAGTGGTCGCGGTTGTCGCCCAGCATCACGTAGTGCCCAGGCGGCACCTTCCGCGGCTGCTGGATGTCGTGGCCGCGTCGCGCCTCCGAGAGGTACGGCTCCACGAGCCGCTTGCCGTCGATGTAGACGACGCCGTTCTCCATCCGCCACGTCTCCCCGGGGAGCACGATCAGCCGCTTCACGAAGACGTCGCCACCGGGCCCGCAGCGGGCCTGCGCGAGCGGTGGCGTGCGGAACACGACGATGTCGCCGCGCCTGGGGTCGTGCGCACGGTAGACGAGCCGATTCGCGAGCACGCGGTCGGAGAACCGCGTCCCCTCGCAGCCGCTCTCCCCCGTGCAGTGCAGCGTCGGCTCCATCGACGGCGAGGGGATCCGGTAGGGGTTGACGACCCACGCCTTGAGCGCGAGGACCAGGGCGACGGCGGCGCCGACGGTGACGACCCAGTCGACGGCGACGCGCCACCGGTGCGGCAGCCGTGCCGCAGCGCGGTCGACCGGGTTCCTCACGCCTGCCTCGCGCGCTCGGTCCGCGCGCGGCTCTGCTCACGCCGCCACGCGTCGACCCGGGCATGGTCCCCCGAGACGAGCACGTCCGGCACGGCCCAGCCGCGGAACTCCGCCGGCCGCGTGTAGTGGGGGTACTCGAGCCCGCCCCCGAGCTCCGCGGAGAAGCTCTCGTGCTCGCCGGAGCCCTCGGACAGCGCGCCGGGGAGACGCCGCACGACCGCGTCGACCAGCACCATCGCCGGCAGCTCGCCGCCCGAGAGCACGTACGGGCCGATGGAGACGGCGTCGGTGGCCAGGTGCTCGACGATGCGCTCGTCGAAGCCCTCGAAGCGGGAGGACAGGAGCGTCAGCCGCTCCTCGCGGGCGAGCTCCTCGACGAGCGCCTGGTCGAGCGGGCGGCCCTGTGGCGTCAGGGCGACGACGCGGTGCGCCGGGACGCCGCCGTAGACGGCGTCGAGCGCCGCCGCGACGACGTCGACGCGCAGCACCATCCCCGCGCCCCCGCCGTACGGCTCGTCGTCCACCTGCCCGGCGCGCAGCGGCGTCGTGTCGCGGTAGCTGAACAGGCGCAGGTCGAGCTCCGTCCCGAGCACCGCGGCGAGCGGCCGCTGCTCCGTCATCCACGCGAACGCGTGCGGGATCAGCGTGAAGACGTCGAGCTGCACCGGGCGCGCAGCCTACGCGCCGAGGGCGATGCGATCCGGCGGCCAGTAGGTGGCGAACACGGGCCCGATCAGGTTCGCGCGCGGGACCGGGCCCCAGACGCGCGAGTCGCAGGAGTTCGACCGGTTGTCGCCGACCATCAGGTACTGGTCCTGCCCGAGCTTCCACTCCTTGCCGTCGTGCGTCAGGTCGCGGCTGTGCGCGTAGGGCTCGTCGAGCCTGCGTCCGTCGGCGTAGAGGTAGCCGCCGCGGTCGCTGATCGTCTCGCCGGGGAGCCCGACGATCCGCTTCACGAACGTGCCGCTCGCGTTGCAGAGCCGCTGTGC
>JBLNEO010000013.1:0-11898 GCA_050262775.1 Pseudomonadota bacterium
GCGCCGCCCGGGCACCTTCGTCGCGGGGGCGGGCCGCCGCGCGCGCGGGGGTTTGGTGGTGGGTGTGGTCGCCCCGGCGGGGGTGGAGACGACTCCGGAACGGCTCAGACGGCCTTGCCCGCCTCGAGCTCGGCGACCTCGATTCCGACCTCGAGCGCGCGCACGATGTTCCCGGTCGCGGACGCGATGCGTGCCGTGCCCACGATCGGGGCGATCGCCGCGAGGACACCGCGGATGTCGTCGACGTCGAGGTCGAGCTCGCTCGCCGCGCCGAGGTTCAGGAAGTACGACGCGGGCGGCGCGTCGACCGCGACGAGCGCCGCGATCCGCACGAGCATCAGCTTGTCCGGCTCGAGGCTCGACGCCTCGAGCGACTCGAGCGTCATGCTCGCGAGCAGGTCGAGGACGGGGGTCTCCGTTGTCTCTGGCATACGAGGCTCCTTCCAGCCTGACGCGCGGCGGTGTGCCGCGCTGACGACACCGTCGCCGAGGCGCCGTCCCCGAGCATCACCCTGCGAGGATGATCGTCGCTACTCGCGCGCGACGGTCTCGTCGTAGACGACGACGGTGCCGGCGAGGAGGTCGGGGAGCGCACGGCGCCGCGCGTCGAAGAGCGCCGGCAGGAAGCCGAGGAACAGCGGGACGATCGCGAGCGCGACGCCGATCGTGCGCACCGCGGCCGTGCCCACGCCGGGCACCGCGTCCACGTTCGCCGAGCGCACGCGCACGTGCATCAGCCGCATCCCGGGCGTCTGCCCGGCGGCGCTCCAGAACAGCGTGAAGTACCCGCCCGTGATGAGCGCGGAGCCGAGCGCCGCGAGGGTCGCGGCGAGCCAGTGCGGCCTGATGCCGCCGACGAGCGACGCGATCAGCCCGGCCACCGCGCCGACGCCGGCGCAGACCGCGATCGTCACGGCGGCGTCGATTGCGAGCGCGACGCCCCGGGTGCCCACGCCGGCGAACGGCGACGCCGGGCGTGCCGCCTCCGCGGCGCGATCGGCTCGCCGGTCGAGCCTCAGGGCGGCCGCCCGGATGCGTTCGGCGACCTCGCCGGCGAGGCTCGTCGACTGCGACGCGAGCGCGCCGCGGACCTCCGGCCCGGAGGCGACGCGCACGAGCGCCCGCCGCATCTCGTCGCTCGCCAGCACCCGTTCGACGAGCTCGAGCGAGCGCGGGCTCGCGAGCGCCTCGTCGAGCAGACGCTCGAGCTCCCCTGCGTCCGCGAGCTCCTGCACGACACGCTCGACCACGCGGTGCCGGACGAGCGACCGGGCCAGCTCCTCCGGGAGCGGTCCGGCGAGCGCGCCGTCGACGATCCGCGCGAACTCGGGCGCCGACAGCACCTCCTCCGCCGCCGACTCGAGCCGCCCGCGCCACGCGCGCGCCGCGGCTCGCGCCGGGTACATCGCCGCGTCGCCCACGGCATCGGCGAGGCTCGAACGTCTCGTGTCGTCCTCGCGACCGTCCACGGGCATCAGGATCGGCGACTCCTGCCGCGCGTGCATCGTGCGGTGGGGATGAGACCGGTTCGGCGCCTCGCTCGCCTGTGACGTTGTGCGATCGTTTGCGCCGTGGTGATTCTCCTCTCGTTCGCGATCGCGCTCGCGGTGAACGCCGCGTTCTTCGCGGTCGCCGCGGCGCGCAAGACCGACGTCGTCACCGATCTCTCCTACAGCCTCTCGTTCGCGCTGCTCGCCGTCACGCTCCCCTTCGCGGGCGCCCGCGAGCCCGTCCAGCTCGTGGCTTCGCTGCTGGTGCTCGTCTGGGCCGTCCGTCTCGGCGGGTACCTGTTCCGCCGCATCCTGCGGATGAAGGTTGACCACCGGTTCGACGGCATGCGGGACGAGCCGCTTCGCTTCGCCCGGTTCTGGCTCCTGCAGGCGATCTCGGTCGCCGTGATCATGCTGCCGGTCACCGTTCTCCTCGGCGAGGACGACCCACCCGGGTTCGGCGGCTGGGCGATCGCGGGCGCGGCGATCTGGCTCGTCGGCCTCGTGATCGAGGCCGTGGCCGACGCGCAGAAGTCGGCGTTCCGGGCGAACGACGAGAACCGGGGCCGCTTCATCACGAGCGGCCTCTGGCGGTACTCGCGCCACCCCAACTACTTCGGCGAGATGCTCGTCTGGTGGGGACTGTTCCTCTTTGCCGTCCCCTCGCTCGACGGTGCGGCGTTCGCCGTGGTGGTGGGGCCGGTCTTCATCACCCTGCTGCTGCTGTTCGTCAGCGGGATCCCGCCGCTCGAGCGGAGCGCCGAGGCCAGGTACGGCGACGACCCCGCATACCGCGAGTACAAGCGGCGCACGAGCGTCCTCGTGCCGTTGCCGCCGCGCGGCTAGCGCCGGGGAGCGCTCGGCTACTCCACCATCGTGGCGACGGCGACGGCACCGCGCCCGGCGTTCAGCGCGACGATCGCGGAGATCTCCTCGACGTAGAGCGGCGGGAAGCCGACCGCGCGCTCGAGCCTCGCCGCGAGGTCGTCCGCGGCCTCCCGATCGTGGCCGTGCACCACCGCGTAGCAGCGAAGCGGGGTCTCGGCGTGCCTGCGCGCGACCATGGCGACGATCTTCTCGACGTTCCGGCGCACGCTGAGGGCCTTGCCGTGGAGGACCGACGTGCCGTCGGCGTCGAGCGAGACGATCGGCTTCACGTTGAGCACCTTCCCGAGCACGCCCGCCACGGGGCTCACGCGTCCGCCCCTCACCATGTACCGGAGCGTGCGGACGCTGACGAGGATCTCGGCCTTGCGCGTCGAGGCTTCGATCTCCCGGACGACGGCCTCGCGGCTCCGACCCGCCGCGACCGCCTCGGCAGCCCGGAGGACGATCAGCCCGAGCGACGCGGACAGGTGCCGCGAGTCGAGCACCGAGATGCGCTCGGCGTCCGGAAGCGCCGCCGCCGCCCGAGCGCTTGCGGCCGCCGTCCCGCTCAGCTGCCCCGACGTGTGGACGGCGATGATCGAGTCGTAGTAGGTGGAGAGGAACGAGTAGAGGCGGGCGAAGAGGTCGCCGGAGGGCTGCGACGAGGTCGGAAACTCGCGTGCGCGCTCGGCCAGGTCGAAGAACAGCGTCGGTTCGATCGTGAGCCCGTCGAGGTACTCCTGCTCGTCGATTCGCAGATGGAGCGGGACGACGTGAATCTGGTAGCGGTCGAGCAGCGCGCGCGGCAGGTCGCAGATCGAGTCCGTGACGATCGCGATCGGGTACTTCCGCGCATGCGCGACCTCGTACTGCAGGCGCATGTCGTCCACCTTCTGCTGGACGACCCGGCCGGTCACCGCGACCGACGCGAATGCCCTCGCCGGCTCGTCCGTGTGAAGGTGGACGCGCGCCCGCTGTCCGCCTCCGGCGACCATGAGGCTGTCCCCGAGCGGCTCGAGCGTCCGGCGCAGCGCGTCGTGGTCGATCGCATCGCCGGCCACGAGCGCCTCCGCGCAGTAGCGGAAGCGACCGCCGCCGCTCTCGTGGAGGTCGAACGCGTCGCCGAGCGGCGGCACGTGTTCCGCGTTCACGCGCGGCGGCGCCGCGACGCCGCCGTCGATGAAGCGCTCGGCGCCGGTCACGAACTCGACGAATCCGCTCGCGCCCGCGTCGGCCACGCCCGCGGCCTTCAGCTCGGGCAGGGTCTCCTGCGTCCGCCCGAGCGACTCGGTGAGGGTCGGCGCTGCCTTGCGCAGCAGCTCGCCGATCGACTGCGCGGCGTCGACCTCGCGGCGGAGCGCCTCTGCCCAGGCGCGCATGACCGACAGGATCGTGCCGTCCCTCGGGTGGGAGACCGCGTCTCGCGCGCGCCCCGCGGCATGCTCGGCGGCGTCGACGAACCGCTCCTTCGTCACGCGCGGCGCGTCGTGGAAGGCCTCCGAGAGCCCGCGCAGGAACTGGGCGAAGATGATGCCCGAGTTCCCGCGCGCCCCGACGAGCGCCGCATCCGCGATCGAGGACATCGTCTCCCCCGCCGACGTCGACACGTGCGCCGACTCCAGGGCAGACGCGAGCGTGACGACGAGATTCGTCCCGGTGTCGCCGTCGGGGACCGGAAAGACGTTGATGCGATTCAGGTAGTCCCGCTCGCGCTCGATTCCGCGCAGCCCCGAGGCGAACGCGCCGTAGAGCTGCTCGCCGTCGATGCTGCCCGTCGCCGCGCGCACGTCTCCCACGTCGGGGAGAGACTACGCGGCTTCCGCCGCGGCGCCGACCGGACGACGGCGTGTCCTCCTCGAGGATGACGTGACGTCGTCCTCCCGCCCGATCTGCTCGCCACGATCGGCACGTACCTTCTCGTGATGACCGAGGGTTCGATCGCGTTCGGAGAGCCTCCTCACGTCCACGCGGGCGGCCCGAGGCTGACGCTCAGGAGGCCGCGGCGCTCGACCGCGGTCGTGGTCGCCGCCGTGGTCGCAGCCTCGCTGCCGCTGATCGGCCTGGCCTCGCTGCTCTTGCGTTCGCGCCTCGATCCGCAGATCGAGAACTACCGCGCGCACTTCGTCGTGTTCGGCGTCGTCGGCACGGTGGCGTACATCCTCGGCCACACCGCCGGAGAGGCCGCCAACCGCCGCGGCGACGCCCGCGTCCTGCTCCTCTCGCTGGCGTTCATGGCGACGGGCGGATTCCTGATGATCCACGCCTACGGGACGCCCGGCGTCCTCTTCTCGGAGGACTATCCCGGATTCAAGATCGCGATCCCGGTCGGGCTGCTCGTGAGCGCGATCTTCGCCGCGGCGTCGGCGTTCGTGAACGTCCGGCCCGGGCTCGGTCCGTGGCTGATGCGCCGGCGCCGATTGCTCCGCGCCCTCGTGCTGCTGACGATGGCCGCGTGGCTCGTCTGGACGATCGCGAAGCTGCCGCCGCTCCACGGGCCCGACAGCGAGGCCGGACGGGGGACGCTCCTCGCCGCGATGGCGGTCGTCGCGACCGGCGTCTACGCCGCCAGCGCGGCGGGCTACTGGAAGATCTTCCGCCACGGCCGCAAGCTGCTGCCGGCGGCCGTCGTCGCGTGCTTCCTGCTGCTGTCGGAGGCGATGATCGGCGTCGCCGTCACCGGCGAGCGCGAGTGGCATGCGAGCTGGTGGGAGTGGCACGGCCTGATCCTCGTCGCGTACGTCGTGATCGCGTTCGCCGCGCACCGCGAGTGGCGCGACGAGCGCTTCCGCCACCTGTACCTCCCGACGACGCGCGAGCGCGAGCAGGAGGTCAGCGTCCTCTTCGGCGACCTCGTCGGGTTCACGAGCTTCTCCGAGCGCGCCTCGCCGGCCTCGGTCGCTGCGATGCTGAACGCGTACTGGAGCGTGGCGGCGCCCCTTCTGACGCGCGAGCACGGCGGCGACCTGGAGAAGTTCATCGGCGACGGGATCGTCGCCACGTTCAACAGCCGCGGCGACCAGCCCGACCACGCGCTCCGCGCCGCGCGGGCGGCGCTCGCGCTGCAGCAGGAGGTCTCGGCGCTCGTCGCCGCACACCCCGAGTGGCCGCCCCTGCGCGTCGGCGTCAACAGCGGCGAGGCCGTGCTCCGCGAGGTCGGCGGGGAAGGGCACGTCGCGTACGCCGTCGTGGGCGACACGATCAACACCGCGTCGCGGCTGGAGAGCCATGCACCACCCGGCGGCGTCCTGATCGGCCCCGAGACCTACGAGCGGCTGCCGCCCGGCGTCGTCGTCGAGGCCAGGCGGGGGCTGCGCATGAAGGGGAAGGCCGAGGCGGTTCACGCCTACGTCCTCCTCGCCCTGCCGTAGCGCGCGGCGAGGCGGCCTACAGGAGCTCGGCGATGAGCGCTGCGGCGCGCGCCGCGCCGTCCGGGTCGACCGGGTGGTAGTCGACCTCCCGTCCGATCTCCTCGGCGATCGCGCGCGCGATCTCCGGCGCGCCGTCCGCCTCGAAGTCCATCACGCGGCCCGCCCCGTAGCGCTCGAGGCGGTGCCGGACGTGGAAGCGCTGCTCGAAGTGGTGCCGGAGCGGGAAGCTCAGAAACGGCCGCCGGTTCGCCGTCAGCTCCATCGCGGTCGTGAGGCCGCCCTGGACGACCGCCAGGTCGCAGGCCGCGAGATGCCGGTAGAGCTCGTGCACGTACGCGCGTACCTCGAGCCCGTCGTGGGAGGGCAGCGAGCGCGGGTCGATCCGAGGGCCGGCGACGACGACCATCCGCAGCTCGGGGACGAGCTGCTTCGCCTCGGGGAACGCGTCGATCACGCGGCGCAGCAGGGCGGCGCCGACACCGGAGCCGCCGACGGTGACGAGGCAGACGGCCTCCCCCGGCCGGTAGCCGAGCTCGGCACGCAGCCGCTCGCGGTCGGCGAACTCGCGGGGGTCGAAGCCGGTGACGTAGCCGGGGAACGCGAAGTGCTGCTCGGTCCAGTCGCGGATCAGCGGCAGGTCCGGGCCGAACGCGTCGGAGACGACGTCGTCGGGATCGCCGACGAACAGCGCGCGGTCGCGCACGCGGGGGAAGCGCGCGATGTGCTCGATCATCTCGGCGTTGTAGTCGGCGGTGAGAAACGCCTCGCGCTCGCCCCCGTCCGGCATCGGCAGCCAGCCGACGAAGTCGGTCAGCCAGACGTAGGCCGCCCGCTTCTGCTCCGGGTTCTCGTGGAGGTAGTAGTCGAGCTCCCACGACTCGTCGCCGATCCAGAGGTCGTAGTCCTCGTCGCGGACGAGGTCGTGGAACACCATGAAGTTCGCGAGCAGGATCTCGTCCATCCGGCGGATCGCCTGGAAGCAGTGCAGGTCGTGCTCGGCCGACTCGCTCTCGATGTGCCCGGACTCGTTCGCCAGGTACGCGCTCGCCGGGTGCACGCGCTCGCCGCGCTCCTCGAGCACCGACGTGACCGGGTGCTGCGCGAGCCAGTCGATCTCGAGGTCGGGGTGGAGCTTCCGCAGCTCGTCCGCGATCGCGACGTCGCGCTGCGCGTGGCCCAGGCCGATCGGCGACGAGACGTACAGCGCGCGCTTGCGGCGGAACCTGCCGCGCACCCAGCGTGCCGGCCTCGGCGGCGGCGCCACGAGCTCGCGCAGGAGCAGGTTGACCTTGACGGGGTCGCGGACGTGCGGCCCGTGGCCCGAGCCCTCGAGCAGCACGAGCTCGCCTCCGGTCGCCTCCGCGAGCGCGATCCCGCGCCCAGGCCCCGTGATCGCGTCGTCCGTCCCCTGGATCACGAGCACGGGGGAGCGCACGCGCGCGCACAGGTCGCGCACCTCCGCCTCCCCGAGCGGGTCGGCGAGCTGCGTCGCCACGAGCGTCTCCGGCGTCGTCTCGAGCCCCCACCCGACGCAGTCCTCGATCGGCTTCGTGGAGTGCGGCTCGGTGAACATCTGCGAGAAGAAGAACTCGAGGAAGCCGCGGTAGTCGCGCAGCCAGTAGTGGCGGTTGTACTTCGCCCACGCCTCGTCGGTGTCGAGCTCCTTCCTGAAGGAGTAGACGGTCCGGTCGCCCGGGGGGTCGCCGATCGGGACCGCCGGGCAGATGAAGACCGTCGACTCGACGCGCTCCGGCTGCTCGGCCGCGAGGAGCAGCGCGCGCTGCGCGCCGAGCGACAGGGAGACGAGGACGGCGCGCTCCGTGGCGGTGGCGTCCATCACCGCGAGCGCGTCGGCCGCGAACTCCCGCGCCTCGTAGCCTCGCGCCGGCCGGTCGGAGCGGCCGTTCCCGCGGCCGTCGAAGGTGACGACACGGCAGTGCCGCGCCAGGTACGGGATCTGCATCTTCCAGTGGCGCGAATGAACGATCGACCACGTCGGCAGGAGGAGAACGGTCGGGTCGCCGTCGCCGTAGACCTCGTAGAAGATCCGCACCCCGTCGCGCTCGACGTAGCCCTCCCGGTCGGGATAGCGGGCGCGCGACTGCTCGCGCGCCCGTCCGACCTCGACGTCGGCCGCCGTCACGGCTTCGCTTCGAACACCATGTTGAACGGCGTCTCGGCGACCCGGCGGAAGCCCGAGAAGCCGGCCCCGAGGACGACCTCCCGGATCCGTGCCTCGCCCGCCTGCGCGCCGAGCGCGAGCCCGACGTCCTGCGACAGCGACGACGGCGTGCAGAGGAAGGTCGAGAACCCGTAGTACGCCCGGCCGACCGGGTTCAGGTTGTCCTCGACGCGGTCGCCGGCACGCGGCTCGACGATCATCCACGTCCCGTCCGGCGCGAGGGTCGAGCGCACGTGTCGTGCGGCGCCCACGGGATCGCCCATGTCGTGGAGGCAGTCGAACATCGTGACGAGGTCGTACCCGTCGCCCGAGTATGACGCGGCCGGTGCGGCGGCGAACTCGACCCGGTCGTCGACGCCCGCGTCGCGCGCCCGCGCCGCCGCGGTCTCGACCGCGTCGTCGTAGTAGTCGAACCCGCGGAAGCGCGACGCCGGGAACGTCTGCGCCATCAGCGCGGTCGACGCGCCGTGGCCGCAGCCGACGTCCGCGACGAGCGCGCCTCGCTCGAGCTTCTCGACCACCCCGTCGAGCGACGGCAGCCACTCCGCGCACAGGTGGGCGTTGTAGCTCGGCCGGAAGAACCGCTCGCAGCCCTCGTGCACGTGCTCGCCGTGGTCGTGCCAGCCGATCCCGTCGCCGCTCGTCGCGGCCTCCGTGATCCGCGGCGAGTCGATCACGGATCCGAGCGCGAGCTGGAAGAACCCCGGCAGGTACGCCGGGCTCGACTCGTCGGTGAGCGCGACGGCCTGCTCGGGCGGGAGCGAGTACCGGCCGCTGTCCGCCTCGTACTCGACGTACCCCCCGGCGGCCTGCGCGTTCAACCACTCCCGCACGTACCGCTCGGCGGTGCCCGTGCGGCCCGCGAGCTCCGCCGGCGTGAGCGGCCCGGCGCCCGCGAGCGCGCGGTAGAGGCCGAGCCGGTCGCCCATCACGACGAGCGCCGTGTTGAGGGTCGCGCCGACCTCGTCGACGGCGCGGAAGACGAAGGCGTTCAGCTTCTCGAGGTCGAGCGGGGCTTCGACGGTCGCCATGGAATCGCTCCTTGGGTCGATGACGCGTCCGACGCTAGGACGGCGGCGCCCCGGTTCGCCTCGGGGCCCCCACCTGGTCCGCACCCTTGCTCGTACAATCGGTCGATGCTCCTCGGCCGCGAACGCGAGCGGCAGGCGCTCGGACGACTGCTCGACGAGGCGCGGAGCGGACGGAGCGGGGTGCTCGTGCTCGTCGGCGAGGCGGGCATCGGGAAGTCGGCGCTGCTCGACCATGCGGCCGAGCTCGCAGTCGCGATGCGGGTGCTCCGTGCCCGCGGCGTCGCGTCGGAGGCGCAGATCCCGTTCGCCGCGCTCTTCGAGCTGCTGCGGCCCGCGCTGGGCTCGCTCGGCGCGATCCCGCGCCCCCAGGCGGCGGCGCTCGAAGGGGCGCTCGCGCTCCGGCCGGCACGGGCGGAGGACCGGTTCGCCGTCGCGGCGGCGACGCTGAGCCTTCTCGCCGCCTACGCCGAGGAGCAGCCGCTGCTCGTCCTCGTCGACGACGTCCACTGGCTCGACGGCTCGAGCGCCGACGCTCTCCTCTTCGCCGTCCGACGGCTGCTGGCCGAGCCGATCGCCGTCGTCCTCGCCGCGCGCGAGGGGCAACCCTCGCCGCTCGACGGCGTCGGGCTCCCGTCCCTCCGCCTCGAGGGGCTGGATCCCTCCTCGGCCGCCCGGCTCCTGCACGAGCAGGCGCCGGGCACGGGCGCCGACGCGGCCGCGCGTCTCCACCGCGAGACGGGCGGCAATCCGCTCGCGCTGCTGGAGCTGGCGCACGAGCCGCTCCCGGACCTCGTCCCGGATGCGCCGGTTCCCGTGGTGACGAGCGTCGCGCACGCGTACGTGCAGCGCGCGGAGGGCCTGCCCGAGCGGACGCGCCTGGCGCTCGTGCTGGCGGCCGCGACCGACCGCGGCGACCTCGCGCTGCTCGCGCGCACGGCGGCGAGACTCGAGCTGACGCTCGCCGACGTGAAGCCCGCCGAGGACGCCGGTCTCGTCGCGGTCCGGGAGGGCCGCCTCGAGTTCCGCCACCCGCTCGCGCGGTCCGCGATCTACGGCGCGGCGCGGGCCGACCAACGGCGGCGCGTCCACCGGGCGCTCGCGGACGAGCTCCCGGACGCCGACGCCGACCGTCGAGCCTGGCACCTCGCGCTCGCGGCGGTCGGACCCGACGAGGCCGCGTCCGATGCGCTGGCGCAGGCCGCGCAGCGTGCGCGCGGGCGGAGCGCGTACGACGTCGCGTCGCAGGCGTTCGAGCGCGCGGCGCGGCTCGCGCCGACCGAGGACCGACGCGGACCGCTGCTCCACGCCGCCGCCGACGCGGCGTGGCTCGGCGGCCTGGCCGATCGCGCCGTGCTGCTCGTCGACGAGGCGGCACACGTCGTCGGGAACGGGCCGCTCGCGGCGGAGGTCGACCATCTGCGCGGCCACATCGCCCTCCGACGCGGCCCGCTGGGTGCCGCGCACGCCGTCCTGCTCGGCGCAGCGGAGCGTGCCGATCCGGCGAGCGCAGTCGTGATGCTCGCCGAAGCGGCCGAGGGAGCGTTCTACGCCGCCGACACCGCCGCGCTGCTCGAGTGCGGGGCGCGCGCGAGCGCCCTGGCGGCGGAGGACGGCAGCGACCGCACGGCGTTCTTCGCCGCGATCGCCGACGGGATGGCGCTGGTGATCGCGGGCGAGGGCGGTCGCGGCGCCGCGTCGATCCGCGACGCGATGCAGGTCGTCCAGCGCTCGGACGGGCTGCGCACCGACCCGCGCCTGCTCGTCTGGGCGGCGATCGGGCCGCTCTGGCTGCGGGAGGGCGGCGCGGCCCACGACCTCGTCGACGACGTCGTCGCACGGGCTCGTGCGCGATCCGCCGTCGGCGTGCTCCCGCACCTGCTGCTGCACGTCGCGATCGCTCACGCGACGACCGACCGGTGGGTCGAGGCCCAGGTGGGCTTCGACGAGGCGATCCGGCTCGCGCGGGAGACCGGCCAGGAGGTCGTGCTCGCAGGCGCGCTGTCGCGGCTCGCGTGGCTCGAGGCGCGCGTCGGCCGTGAGGCGTCGTGCCGGTCGCATGCCGAGGAGGCGCTGGCGATCGCGCGCGAGCGTGGCGTCCTCCTGTGCGAGATCTGGTCGCTGGCCGCGCTCGGCGAGCTGGAGCTCGTCCTCGGTCGGCTCGAGCAGGCGCTCGCACGGGTCGAAGAGCAGACGGCCGCGATCGAACAGCAGGGCATCGCCGACGCCGACCTCTTCCCCGGAGCGGAGCGGGTGGAGATCCTCCTTCGCCTGGGCCGCGTCGACGAGGCCGCCGGCGCCGCGACGGCCTACGCCTCGGCGGCCGCCGCGAAGGGTCAGCCGTGGGCGCTCGCACGCGCGGCACGCGCCGCGGCGCTCGTGGCCGACGACGACGCGTTCGCGCCCGCGTTCGAGGACGCGCTCTCGCTGCACGCGCGGACGGCCGACGTCTTCGAGCACACCCGCACGACGCTCGCCTACGGCGCGCGCCTCCGCCGCGACGGGCAGCGGGTCCGCGCGCGCGAGCGGCTGCGCGAGGCGCTCGCGACGTTCGACGCGCTCGGCGCCGAGCCGTGGGCGGAGCTCGCGCGCGCCGAGCTCGCCGCGACGGGCGAGACCGCACGACGCCGCGCCGCCCGCGGCGTCGACGAGCTCACCCCGCAGGAGCAGCAGATCTCGCTCCTGCTCGCCGGCGGCCGGACGACGCGAGAGACGGCGGCGGCGCTCTTCCTCAGCCCGAAGACGATCGAGTACCACCTCCGCAACGTCTATCGGAAGCTCGGCATCCACTCCCGCGACGAGCTTCGGCGTGCGCTCGAGACCACGCCCGGCCCGACGCCGGACCGGGCCGAGGCCTAGGTCAGCTCGAGCACGACCGCGATTCCGAGGACGAGCGCGCCCACGAGGATCCACACGAGGCTGGCGCGCACGCGGTACTCGCGCTCGGCGCGGTCGTCGTCGTG
>JBLNEO010000014.1:0-11931 GCA_050262775.1 Pseudomonadota bacterium
TCCCGCGGTACTCGTCGTCGACGAGGACATTCAGGTCGAAGCCGAGATTCGTGACGTTGTCCGTGCGATAGCTGAACTTCGCCGTCCCGTCCTCGGCCGCGACCGTCGTGCCGACGACGAAGAACCCGGAGATGTCGCCGTAGTCGGGGTTGCCCTGGTTGCCCCACAGCCGGTACGTCGCGCCCGGCTGGAGCCCGGTGAAGCTGATCCCGAGGTTCCAGATGCCGAGCTTCGCCTGGACGGCGTTCACCTTGCCGTGGACGTTCGTGTACGTCGTCGGGTCGCCGTTGCAGTTGCCGTAGTTGACGTACCCGGGCACGGCGCAGATCGACGTGAAGTCGGAGAACACCGGCGTCTGCCCGTTCTGCTGCGTGATCGGACCACCCTTCGGCAACGCGACCGGTGCGACCACCACCGCCGCGACGGCCAACGCTGCTGCAATGAACCCTCCGCGCTTCACGTCATCCTCCCGTGCGTTCGAAAATCCCCGGACGTAAGTGAAATCGGAGACGACGTCCCGCACCACCGCCGATCGGGGAGTTCGTCGTCGTGCCCGGAGACAACACCGTGGCAGGGGATCGCGGGATCGCCGCGCGGAACCTCGCCGGACGGCTAGTTGTCATTTGACGGAGGTCGCGGGACACTCGCCGTGATGCGACTTCTCCACGCGGCTGCCGTCGTCGTCCTGGCGGCGGGCCTCCTTGCCACCGCGCGCGCCGCCGGCGCCGACAGCGTCGGCTGCGGCAGCACCGTGACCACGGACACCACCCTCGGTCGCGACCTCCTCGGCTGCCCGGGGGACGGCCTGGTCGTGGCGGGCGACGGCGTGACGATCGATCTCGCGGGACACGCGATCACGGGTCTCGGGCAGGGTGCGGGGATCCGCATCCTCGGGAGCCGCGTGGTCGTGCGAGACGGCAGCGTCGAGGGGTTCGGCATGGGGATCTGGACGAACGACTACCCCGTGAGCCGGCCCTCGGAGACGACGATCGTCCGGGTCAAGGTCCGTCGCAACATCGGCTTCGGCGTCGTGTTCTCCGGCGTCGGCGAGACGCTGGAGGACTCGACGGTGGCGTTCAACGGCGGCGACGGGGTTCTCCTCAGCAACAGCGACGGGTCGACCGTTCGCGGCAACAAGGTCTTCCGCAACCGCGGCAACGGCATCTCGGGCAGGCCGCACGCCGACGGCGCCCGGTACGTGGCCAACGACGTGTCGGAGAACGGCGGCGACGGTATCGAGATGTCCGAGTCGCTGGCGTTGGCGGTCACCGACAACGTCGCGAGCCGCAACGGCGGCAACGGGGTCCGCATCCTCGAGAGCACGCCCTCCTTCCCGCCGCTGTACGTCATCGCGCGGAACGTGGCCGACGACAACGGCGGACACGGCATTCAGGCCTGCTGGTACAACGACCTGGGCGGCAATCCCTGCGACGACGGCTTCACCGACGGCGGGGGCAACGCGGCGAAGCACAACGGCGTCGAGCCGCAGTGCGTGAACGTCGCGTGCACGTCCAACCGCGCCCGCAGCTGATCCCCGAGGTCGGGCGGACGTGGCGACGGGCGCACCGGCACCGGCGCGTCCCGCTCCCGGACCTCGTCAGCGGCACCGCCTCGCCGTCGCTCCGTAGAACGGCGCAGGCCGGCTGCGCCGTCCCCGCGATGCAGGACGAAGGGCGGCGGACGACGATCGGAGCGTCGGAGAACAGAGGAGCTCCCATGTCCAGCTACACGCACCCGCTGTCGATGTCGATCCCGCACGCCCTGCGCGACCCGGCCTGGTTCGTCTTCGGATCGGCCCTCGCGTTCCTCGTCCCGTACGTGGGCGTCTCCGTGCTCGACCTCCAGCACGACCTGTACTACCTCGTCTACTTCGGCCTCACGCTGTCGCTGCTCGGCGCCTGGGCACGCGTCGAGCACGTCGACGTCCTCGCCTTCGTGCGGCGCCAATGGATCTGGAGCGTCGGGCTCGGCGTGATCCTCGGCGTGGCGCTCGCGTTCAACGTGCTCAACACCGCCGATGCGACGGCGCGGCCCCACGGCGCGTACTTCGTCTTCGAGCTGCTCTGGCGCGGCGTCGGGTACGGGACGATCGACGCGCTGCTCCTGACGGCGTTCCCCTGCATGATCGCGTACCGGATGCTCCACGGCCGGATCGGCGGGATCGGCGGCCGGCTGCGGTACGTCGCGCTCGCGCTGCCGCTCGTCGTGGTGATCACCGCCACGTACCACCTCGGCTACCCGCAGTACCGCGAGGACGGCCTCGCACGGCCCGAGACGGGCAACGTGCTCATCTCGATCCCGACCTTCGCCACCGCGAACCCGGTCGGGTCGGTGATCGCCCACGTCTCCCAGCACGTCACCGCGGTCACGCACAGCTACGAGTCGCGCATCTTCCTGCCGCCCGCCACGAAGGCCTGACGAGCTCGATCGCCCGAGGGAGGCGCCCTCCGGGGGCCTAGTACGCCGTGCGGGGCCGGCGTGCCTGGCGCCGGCGGTAGAGCGAACTCGCGAGCCGCCAGGCGCGGCGGGCGAGCCACATCAGAATGATCGTGCGAAGCCTGAACATGAGCGATCCCTTTCGCGGAACACGGTTGACGGGGGACGGGAGCGTCGTGGGGGAACCCGAGGTTCCCCCACGACGCGAACGAGCTGCGGTCAGACGCCCGCGCGGGCGACGCCGCGCCGGCCGACGACCATCCGGTAGACCAGCAGCAGGACGATCGAGCCGACGATCGCGGTCAGCCACGTCGAGATGTCGAAGAACTCGTCCATCGGGTCGGCACCGAACAGGGCGCCCGCGAGGAACCCGCCGAGGAGGGCTCCGACGACGCCGATGATCGCGGTGACGATGAACCCGCCCGGGTCGTCGCCCGGCAGCAGCGCCTTCGCGATCGCGCCGGCGAGCAGGCCGAGAATGATGAAGGCGATGATGCCCAAGGTGTTCTCCTTTTCGTTGGCAGCACGTCGGGCGGCAGGTCGCGCGTCCCGACCTCCCTACAACGCACGACCCCCCGTTCTGGTTTCAGCGGCCGACGTGGCCTCGCACGGCGAGCGGATGTGGCCGAAGACCGCCGCGGGCCGAAATCCTGCAATCTGCAGCGGTTTCGGCGTCGATAGCGAGGAGGCGCCTACCGGAGTCGAACCGGTGTACCAGGTTTTGCAGACCTGTGCCTAGCCACTCGGCCAAGGCGCCGGAGCCCCTACTGTAGCCGCGTGCTCGCCGCGCTCCTCACCCTTGCCCTCGCGACCGCGACGCCGCCCGTCGTCTGCGTCGACCCCGGCCACGGCGGCCGCCCCAACCCCGCGACGGAGCCGATCGGACCGGGCTCCGCGACCCGGAAGGCGAAGGACGGCGGCGGCGCGAGCGGCGTGACGACGGGGCAGCGCGAGGCCGAGCTCGCGCTCGACGTCTCGCTCCGGTTGCGGACGCTCCTCGCGCGGGAAGGGATCCGCGTGGTGATGACGCACACGACCGCGAGCGGGCCCAGCCTCGGCAACGTCGTGCGCGCACGGACGTGCAACCGGGCGCGCGCGTCCCTGATGCTGCGCGTGCACGCCGACGGCTCGCCTTCGCGTGCCGTCCACGGGACGCACACGCTCCACCCCGCGTTCCGCCGCGGCTGGACGGACGACATCGCCGTGCCCAGCCTGCGCGCCGCGCGGCTCGTCCAGCGCGCGCTCGTCGCGCGGCTCGGCTCGCGCGACCTCGGCCTGCAGGAGCGCGGCGACCTGACGGGGTTCAACTGGGCCGACGTCCCGGTCGTGCTCGTCGAGCTCGGCTTCCTCTCGAACCCGCGCGAGGACCGCCTGCTCGCGACGCCCGGCTACCGCGCCCGAGCGGCGGCCGGCCTGCGCGACGGCACGCTCGCCTTCCTCGGTCGATGAGGCCGATCACGGCCGCCGCGGGTGCCGTCCGCGCGTACGCCGTCGCCGTCGGGGTCGCCGCGGTGCTGATCGTGGCCGCGCTCCTCGCCGACGGGCCCGACCGCGCGGTCGAGTGGCTCGGCGTCGCGCTCGTCGCGTCGCTCGCCGCGATCCCGCCCGTGCTGCTGTACCTGTTCTCGTCGTCTCTCCTCGCGCTCGCCGAGCTCCCGGGGCGCGTCCGCGGGGCGCCCGACGACCTCCGGACGCACCGCGACGACGTGCAGCGGCTGCTCGGCCGCCGCCGCTCCGGATCGCTCGTGCTGCTCCCCTTCCGCCTCCTGCGGCTGGGCGCGGGCGCCCGCGAGACGCTCACGCCGTACGCGCCCGTGCTCCCGCTCGTGAGCGTGGCGTACCTGATGGGCACGGGCCTCGCCGCGCTGGCCGGCCTCGCCGAGCTCCTGCTCGGCCTCGTCGCCCTCGTCGACCTCGCCTCGGGCTAGGCGGCGACGGTCGAGAACTGCGGGATGACGTCGCTCCCGTACGCCCGCAGCGTCTCCTCCTGACGCTCGGTCATGAGGTAGATGTTGAACTGATCGACCCCGATCGACTCCAGCTCCTTCAGCTTCGTCGTGATCTGCTCGGGAGTGCCGAGGACGGAGAAGCGGTCGGCGATCTCGTCGGGGACGAAGTCGCCGTGGGCGGCACCGACCCGCGAGTGGTCGTCGTAGTCGTAGAACTTCCGCTGCAGCACGTAGTCGGTCAACGCCTGCGGCACGACGGATCCGTCCGCGCCGTAGCGGTCGATCAGGTCCTGCACGTGGTTCGACACCATCGCCGGGAACCACTTCGTCTGCTCCCGCGCCTCCGCCATGTCAGCGGAGACGTGACTCGGCGCGCCGACGATGCACTTCAGCTCCGACGGGTCGCGCCCCGCCTCCTCGGCCGCCTTGCGGGCGGTGCCCATGATCCATTGGATGATGTCCGGGTCGGCGAGCTGGATGATCACGCCGTCGCCGACGCGCCCGGCCACCGCGAGCGCCTTCGGGCCGTAGCCGGCGACCCAGATCGGAATCTCCGGCAGCTCCTCCCGCACCCACTTCAGCTGGAGCTCCTTCTCGTTCCAGTTCACCGGTCGGCCGTTCATGAAGTCCTTGATCATCAGGCAGCGGCGCTCGAACTCCGCCACCTTGACCGGCTTCTGGCCGATGTACCGTCGGGCCGAGTCGCCGCGGCCGATCCCCATCACCATGCGCCCGTCCGAGAGATCGTGGAGCGTCGCGTACATCGACGCGAGCACCGTCGGCTCGCGCGTCCCCGGGTTCGTCACGAAGTGGCCGAACCGCATGCGCTTCGTGCGCTCGATCGCCATCGTCAGAAGCGGCGTCGACTCCTGCCAGAGGACGTGGGAGTCGTACGTCCAGCCGTACTCGAAGCCCTGCTCCTCGGCGAGCTGGATCAGCTCGAGGAAGCGGCTGGCGGGCGGGTCGGGCAGGACGGTGACGCCGAAGCTGAGCATGGAGCCTCCCGGGCCGAGACGGTGGAAAGACCGAGCATAACGCCGGAAACCTCGATCGACGCGCGGCGATTTCGGATCCAAGAGGCGGGTATAGTCCACGGGTCCAGACCCCGACGGGAGGAGACTTCGTGGCGAAGATGCAGTTCAGGCTGCCGGAGGCGGCGGCGGTGTACGACAACCCCGGCCCGGCGGAGCTGAAGGCACTCGCGGCGAAGATGCCGAACGCGTCCCCGACGGCGTACGGGAATCTCAACGTCCAGACGGAGGTCGTGAGCCGCTCCAAGCGCTCGACGTTCGTCGTCACGGACGAGCCCGACGGCCAGAACCAGGCGATCACGCGCGAGGAGTACCTCGCGTGGTCCGAGCGCCAGGACGCCTACATCGCAGGGCAGGCGATGGTGGTCGTCGACGGTTACATCGGCCACGACCCCGAGTTCCGCGTCGCCGCCCGCCTCTACATCGAGGCCGCGAACGCGAACATCGCGGGGATGCAGCAGCAGCTCTACTTCCCCGCCGACGCGGACGACGGCTTCGAGCCCGAGCTCGTCGTCATCTACACACCGAACCTGCGGGCCGAGGGGTATCCGGACGACCGTCTCATCGCCGTCGACCTCGAGGCGGGGGTCACGCGCGTCTTCAACTCGGACTACTTCGGCGAGTCGAAGAAGGGCGGGCTGCGGATGTGGAACAAGCTCGTCTACGACCGCGGCGGGCTGCCGCTCCACGCCGGCTGCAAGATCATCCCGACCGACGCCGGCCAGAGGGTCGGCCTCATCGTCGGGCTCTCCGGAACGGGCAAGACGACGACGACGTTCACGCGCCAGAACGGGTCGCTGCCGGTGCAGGACGACTTCGTCGCCTGGATGCCGAACGGCCGCGTGACGGTGACGGAGAACGGCTGTTTCGCGAAGACGTTCGGGCTCAACCCGGAGGACGAGCCGACCATCTACGCCGCGGTGACGCAGCCCGACTCGTACCTCGAGAACGTGTCGCAGACCGGCGAGGACGTCGACTTCTACGACACCACGTACACCCAGAACGGTCGCGCGACCTTCCCGTTCCGGGTGATCGAGTCGGCCGCGGAGCACGAGATCGAGGCCGCCGACTTCCTCCTGATCCTGAACAAGAACGAGAACATCATCCCGGCGGTCGCGAAGCTCGAGGGGCCGCAGGCGGCGGCGTTCTTCATGCTCGGTGAGACGCAGGGGACGTCCGCCGGCGGCGCCGACGAGGCCGGGAAGTTCCTGCGCGTCCCCGGCACGAACCCGTTCTTCCCCGCGCTCCACGACCTGCAGGGCAACCGCTTCCTCGAGCTGCTCGAGGACCACCCGCTCGAGGTCTTCCTCATGAACACGGGCCGGGTGGGGGGCGCCGAGTCCGTCGCCGGATCCAAGAAGGTCAAGATCAAGCATTCGTCGGCGATCGTGAAGGGCATCGCCGAGCGGACGATCGAGTGGGAGCGCGACCCGGACTTCGGCTACCTCGTCGCCTCGTCCGTGCCCGGCATCGACGCGGCCGACGGCGACATCCTCCAGCCGCGCCGGCTGTACGAGCACGCGGGACGCACGGACGAGTACGCCCGCCACGTCGACCAGTTCAAGCGCGAGCGCGCCGAGTACCTGTCGAAGTACGCGAGCCTGAGCGCCGAGATCGTCGACGCCGTCCGCTGAGCCCACCGGGGCGGCGGGCGCCGCGGAGCCGGCGGCGCCTCGAATGCGGACGCAGACGGGCCAAGTAACAGTCTGCTACTTGTCCGCTTTCAGTCGGGTCGCGTGAGTTCCTCGGCTGCGGCCGCCGCCGCACGGCCGTACGTCCTGAGGCCTCGCACGACGAGCGGGTCGAATGCCGCGCCGACGACGAGTTCGCCGATCGCGCGGCGGCGGCGGCGCCGCGCGATCGCCTCGTGCGCGAGCAGGCGGATCTGCTGGTAGCTCGGCCGTGCGAGCCCGAGGCGGTCGGCCTCGGCCCCGACGGCGCGCCAGACGTCGGCGTACACGACGCCCGGCCTCGCGCGACGCGCGACGACCGCCGCGAGCCGGGGCGAGATCGTGGGAGCGGAGACGGCCACCCGACGATGGAAGCAGCGACGCCGTGTCGCGACAGCACCGATTCCGTGCCGAAAGCGGGGAAGTAACAGACTGTTACTTGGCCGGTTTGGGCGCGGAGACGAGCGCCCCGACGGCTGCGGCCGCCGCCGCGGCGAGCGCGAAGCCGAGTCGGCCGTCCCCCGGGAGCGAGAACGTGAGCCCGAGCAGCGGCGTCCCGACGAGGATGGTGACGATCGCCCACGAGTTGACGAACCCGATTGCCGCGCCCGGTGCGTCGCGCCGCGTGCGCTGGGCCTGCGTGAACACGTATGCGAACGGCATCCCGGCGGCGAGCCCGCCCGCCAGCGCGGCGAGGCCGAGGAGCGCGAGCGGGAGCGGCAGCGCGAGCGCGGCGAGTGCGACGGCGAGCGCGGCCAGCGCCGCGACGACCTCCGGCCGCCCCCGCTCCTCGTGCCCGCGGAGCAGCGCGCCGCCGAGCGGCCGCGACACGATTCCCGCGACGAGGAGCAGCGCCCCGACGAGACCGGCGACGCCGCGCGGCACGCCCTCCCGCTCGAGCAACGGCACGACCCAGTTCGCCGCGACGACCGAGAGACCGAAGCTCGCCGCATGGATCACCCCGAGCCGCGCGAGCCGACGGTCGACGACGAGCCGCGCCCTCGCGGGCGCATGCCGCGGATCGCGCGGCGCCGCGAGGAGCACCACCGTGGTCGCGAGCGCGACGACGAGGGCGCTCCAGTACGGCGCCCGCCACCCGAGCGGCCCGACGAGCAGCGGCGTCACCGCGATCGCAAGCCCGCCGCCGCCCATCGTCGCCGCGCCGTAGAGGCCCTGCAGGAACGTCGAGCCGCCGGTCGCGCGCACGTACTCGGCACCGGCGACGAAGCCCGAGCCGCTCCCCACGCCGACGACGAGCCGCCCCGCTCCCGCGAGCCACGGGTCCGGCGCGAGCAGTGCGAGCACGTTTCCGACGACACAGCACGCGAGCGCGAGGAAGCCGACGCGGCGGGCGCCGACGCGGTCGGCGGCGCGGCCGCCGGGGATCTGCGCCGCGAGATGCGTGACGAACAGCGCCGTCGTCAGCAGGCCGACGCCGGCGAGGGAGATGCCGTACGCCTCCGCGAGCGGGTCGGCGACCGCGCCGACGTTGGAGATGTTCCACGTCACGCCCGCGCCGAGTGCGAGGGCGGCCACGGCCGCGCGCGTGTCCGTCCTCCGCACGGCCGAGACTGTACGGCTCGTGAGGACGGGCTACCTCCTGCTCGCGCTCGCCGGCGGCGCCATGCTCCCGCTCCAGGCCGGGATCAACGCGCAGCTCGCGCGCTGGATCGACGGTCCCGTGCGCGCCGCGCTCGTCTCCTTCGCCGTCGGCGCGCTCGCGCTGCTGGCGATCACGCTCGTCGCCGACCGCGGCCGGCCGGCGGACGACCTCGGCGGCGCCCCGTGGTGGGTCTGGACGGGCGGCTTCCTCGGCGCCTTCTACGTGTTCACGAGCATCGCCGCCGCGCCGCGCCTCGGCGCCGCGGCGCTCATCGGCGCGATCCTCGCGGGGCAGGCCGTCGCCGCGCTCGCCGTCGACCACTTCGGCTGGGTCGGGTTCCCGGAGAGCCCGGTGACCCCGGCGAAGGTGCTCGGGCTCGCGCTCGTCGCAGGCGGCCTGCTGGTGATGCGCGTCGTCTAGCCGCGGGCGGCGACCCAGGGGATCGCCTTCGACGCGAGCCGGTCGAGCGCCTGCACGGCGAGCTCCAGGTGCTCGGGCTTCGTGTCCTCGAGCTTCGTGTGGGAGAGCCCGCGCAGCGACTGGACGAACACCATCACCGTCGGGACGCCCGCACGCGCGACCTCGGCCGCGTCGTGCAGCGGGCCGCTCGGGAGCCGGTGCGACGTGCCGGCGACCTCGAGGATCGACTCCTCCGCCATCGCCACGAGCTCGTCGTCGAACAGGATCGGCTGGATGTTCCAGATCCGCTCCCACTCGACCTCGATCCGCTCCTCCGCCGCGAACCGGTCCGCCGCCTCGCGCGCCTCGCGCAGCATCGCCGCGAGCGTGTCCGCGTCCATGTGACGCTGGTCGAGCAGCTGCTCGGCGGTCTCGACCACCGACGTGACGATCCCCGGCCGCGTGACGACGCCGCCCGACGTGCAGACGGCACCGCCACCGGCGCGCGCGGCGATCTCGCGAATCTCCAGCGCGAGCTTCGCGGCGCCGGCGAGCGCGTCGCGACGCTGGTCCATCGGCGTCGACCCCGCGTGCGCCGCCTGCCCGCGCCACGTGAACCGGGAGCGCTCGACGCCGAACGTCCCGATCACCGCTCCGAGCGGGAGGTCCATCGACTCGAGCACCGGCCCCTGCTCGATGTGCAGCTCGAGGTAGGCGGCCGCGTTCGCCAGCTGCGACCGTGCATCGAGCGCGGCGTCGAGATCGATCCCGTGCGCGCGGAGCGCGTCGGGCAGGGCCATGCCGTCACGGTCGTGGAGCTGCCGCAGCTCGTCCTGGTCGGCCATCGTCCCCGAGGCCGCCGAGGAGCCGAAGAGCGAGCGCCCGAAGCGCGCTCCCTCCTCGTCGGCCCAGTCGACGAGCCGGACCGTCACGGGAGGCGTTCCCTCCGCGGCGATGCGCCGCAGCACCTCGACGCCCGCGAGGACGTTGAGGCAGCCGTCAAGCCAGCCGCCGTTCGGCACCGAGTCCATGTGACCGCCGATCAGCAGCTCCCGGTCCGAGGCGCCGCGCAGCGTGAACCACTGGTTGCCGGCCGGGTCGCGCTCGACCTCGAGCGGGAGGCCGTCGAGCTTCCCGCGCAGCCACTCGCGCCCACGTTCCCACGTGTCCGTCCACGCGACGCGCTGGGCGCCGTCCTCGTCCCCCGTGAGCGCGCGGAGCTCGCGGAGCTCGTCGACCGTCCTCGAGGGCTGGAGCGCCACGACGCGATCCTAGACCGCGCGCGCCTCCCGTTTCCACGCCGGGCGCGCACGTTGCGCTCGAGCCGTGCGTCGCGCCGCCGACGCGTCGTTTAGGTTGCGCCCATGGCGTCGACCGCCCGCCGCGTGGGCACCTACCTGCTCGTCCTGCTCGGGCTCGTCGTGCTCTGGGAGGGCTTCAAGTGGGTCGCCGAGGCCACGGAGCTGAAGCTCGGGACGTTCACCGTCAACGACACGACCTTCCCGCACCTGTACGACATCGTCGGACAGCTGTTCGAGCCCTCACGCAGGAACGGCCCGCTGCTGATCGAGGTGCTCTGGGACTCGGCGCTCTTCACCGCCAAGGAGGCGGTCGCCGGGTTCCTGCTCGGCGCCACGATCGGGCTCGCGATCGGGATCGTGCTCCACCAGTCCCGCCTGCTCCAGCGCGGGTTCCTCCCGTACATCGTCGCCTCGCAGACGGTGCCGATCCTCGCGATCGCGCCGATGGTGGTCGTCTATCTCGGCGGCGAGCTCCAGGCCCCGGGGTGGGTCTCCGTCGCCGTGATCGCGGCCTACCTGACGTTCTTCCCGGTGACGGTGAACACGCTGCGGGGCCTCGACTCGGCCGACCCGCGCGCGCTCGAGCTGATGCGGTCGTACGCCGCGTCGCAGTGGACGATCCTCTGGAAGCTCAAGCTCCCGGCGTCGCTCCCCTACCTCTTCGCCGCCTTCAAGGTGAGCGCGACCGCCAGCGTCGTCGGTGCGATCATCGGCGAGCTGCCGTCGTCGATCCAGGACGGCCTCGGGGGCGCGATCCTCAACTTCAACCAGTACTACCTGAGCTCCCCCGCGAGCCTCTGGGCGACGAACCTCGTCGCCGCGGCGCTCGGGATCAGCTTCTTCCTCGTCGTCGTCCTCGTCGAGCGCCTCGTCGTCCGGCGCGCGCCGGAGTACATCGCGTGAGCCGGACCGACGCCGTCGTCTCGATCGAGCAGGTCTCGAAGTCCTTCGTCCAGGGGCAGGTGCAGGCGCTCGAGGACATCGACCTGCGGATCGAGCCGCGCGAGTTCGTCTCGCTGATCGGCCCGTCCGGCTGCGGGAAGTCGACGCTGCTCCGGATCGTCGGCGACCTGATCAAGCCGTCGGAGGGCTCCGTGACGGTGAACGGGAAGCCCGCCGAGCAGGCACGCCGCGACCGCGACTACGGGATCGTCTTCCAGGACGCCGTCCTCTACGACTGGCGCACGGTCGCGAAGAACATCGCGCTGCCGCTCGAGCTCGCCGGGTGGGACCGGTCGCGGCGGCAGCAGCGCGTCGGCGAGATGCTCGAGCTCGTCGAGCTCACCGGGTTCGAGGACCGCTACCCGTGGCAGCTCTCCGGCGGGATGCAGCAGCGCGTGTCGATCGCGCGGGCGCTCTCGTTCTCGCCGGCGCTGCTGCTGATGGACGAGCCGTTCGGCGCGCTCGACGAGATGACGCGCGAGCGGCTGAACGGCGAGCTGCTCGCGATCTGGGACGAGACGGGCTGCACCGTCGTGTTCGTCACGCACTCGATCGCGGAGGCGGTGTTCCTCTCGACGCGGGTCGTCGTGATGTCGCCGC
>JBLNEO010000015.1:0-9240 GCA_050262775.1 Pseudomonadota bacterium
GCATGGTTGAGCCGGATCCGCTCCGACAGGCCGACGGCGGGGGTGGGATTCGAACCCACGGGGGCTCGCGCCCCGGCGGTTTTCAAGACCGCCTCGTTAGACCGCTCCGGCACCCCGCCGGTCGCTCAGCCTATCCCGGAGCCGGCGCGTCGCCGGCGAGCGGACGCCGGCTACGGCCGGCCGAGGACGGTCTCGACCCCCGCGGCCTCGAAGCCGAGCTTCCGGTAGAGCTGCTGCGGCCAGTCGTCCTCGTCGGCGAGGAGGAACGTGATCCGGGCGCCGTCGCGCGCCGCCTCCTCGACCGCGCGCCGGATGACGGCGCGGGCGAGGCCGCGGTTCCGGTACTGCGGGTAGGTCTCGACGTCCTCGATCTGGGCCACGACCCCGTCGCGCAGGAGCTGGCACGACGACGCCGCGAGCCCGTCGACGACGGCGACGAAGAACCGCGCCGTCCCGGTCGCGTCGACGCGCCGCGCGAGCTCGCCGAGCTGTCGCGCGGTCTCCTCGTCGAACTCCCCGGACGCGCGGCGGAGCGGCTCGCGGGCCCGAACGAAGTCGTCGACGGCGACCTCGCGCACGTCGACGCCGGGATCGGACGGCGGGCCGCTCGCCCGTCGCAGCACCATCACGAGATTCCGGACGTGCCACACCCACGACGGCACGGGGAGCCCGGGGGCGAGGCGTGCGGCGAGCTCCTGGTCGAGGACGATCGCCTTCCGGTGGCGGAACCCCGCCGCCGCGGACGCGCGCTCGACCTCGACCGCCAGGGAGACGGCGTCGCCGTCCCATCGCTCCACGAGCGCGAGGTTCAGGTCGTAGACGAGGGGCAGGTCGTCGGTGACGAGCACCTCGCCCCACGGCACCGGGATCCGGTGCGCGACGCGCCGTCGGTACGACTCCCGCAGGAACGCGAGGACGTGCTCGAGCTCCGAGGCCACCTAGCGCTCGACGCGCTCGGGCGCCCCGAAGGGCCGCAGCACCTCGGGGACGTCGCCCTGGAAGTTCTCCAGGATCGCGAGCACCGCGCGATCGGTGACCATCGTCCCGTTGAGCGTGTGCAGCGGCTCGACCCCGTGCTCCCCGCGGAAGCGGATCCCGAGCCGGCGCGCCTGGAAGTCCGTCGTGTTCGAGCACGAGGTGAGCTCGCGGTAGCGGCCCTGCGCCGGGAACCACACCTCGAGGTCGACCTTCTTCGCGGCCGAGGCGCCGAGGTCGCCCGCGGCGATGTTGACGGCGCGGTAGGGGAGGCCGAGCGACCGGAGGAACGCCTCCTCGAGCTCGATCATCCGGTCGTGCTCCTCCCACGACGCGTCCGGCAGCGTGTACACGAACATCTCCACCTTGTTGAACTGGTGCACGCGGAACATGCCGCGCGTGTCCTTGCCGGCGGCGCCCGCCTCGCGCCGGAAGTTCGTCGAGAAGCCGGCGTAGCGGAGCGGGAGCTCGTCCGCGCCGAGGATCTCGCCCATGTGCAGCCCGGCGAGCGCGACCTCGGAGGTGCCCGTGAGGTAGAGGTCGTCGTCGGCGAGCCCGTAGATGTTCGAGCGCTCCGTGGGGAAGAAGCCGGTGCCGTACATCGCCTCCTCGCGCACGAGCACGGGTGGGATCACGGGCGTGAAGCCGTTCCGGTCGAGGTGGTCGATCGCGGCGCGGTAGAGCGCGAAGGCGAGCAGCGCGGTGTCGCCGATGAGGTAGCCGAAGCGCGAGCCCGAGAGGCGCGCGGCCCGCTCCATGTCGAACCGGCCGACGTCCGTGTGCTCCCGCAGCTCGACGAGGCGCGGCGGCTCGCCGACGCGGCGGAGCTCCTCCGCGTCCTCGTCGGTGTCGCCGTCGGGCGCCGACGGATGCGGCGGATTCGGGACCTGCGTCAGCAGCTCCTCGCGCTCCCGCTCGGCAGCCGCGAGCTGCGCCTCGCGCTCCTGCAGCTCGGCCTTCACGCGCCGGAGCTCGTCGAGCTGCTCCGGCGTCGGCTTCCCCTTGCCGTCGAGCTTCTGCCGCGAGCGGAGCTCGTCCACCTGGGGCACGAGCTCGCGCCAGCGCGCGTCGGCGGCGAGGAGCGCGTCGAACGCCTCGGCGGCGCGCTTCCGCGCGAGCGCCTCGCGGAAGCGGTCCGGGTTCGCGCGCGCGGCCTTGAGGTCGATCACGGTCGTGAGTCTAGGGACGCCTCGATCACCTGCGCGACGCCCTCGTCCTCGTCGCTCGGGCACACGAGGTCGGCCGCCTGCAACACCCGCTCGTGCGCGTTCGCGACGGCGACGCCGAAGCCGGCCCACTCGAGGAGCTCGACGTCGTTCTCGCCGTCGCCGAAGGCGACCGTGCGCTCCCGCGAGAACCCGAGCCGCTCGGCGAGGAACGCGAGGCCCGCGGCCTTGTTCACGTCGCGGCTCGCGAACTCGAGGAACTCCGGCAGCGACTTCGAGACGTAGAGACGCCCGTCGAACCGCGCCTTCATCCGGCGCTCGAGCGCGTCGACGGCGTGGCGCTCGTCGACCGCAACGAGCTTCGTCGGCGGCTCGGACAGCCACGCGCGCAGGTCGCCGACCGGGTGCAGGGGGATGTGCTGGAAGTCCGCGTACGCCCGCGCCTCGGGCGTCACCTCCGCGACGTACAGCTCGTCGCCGACGTAGGCGTTGAGGTGCACGCCCTCGGCCGCGACCGCCTCGACCGCCTCGCGTGCGAGGTCGAGCGGGATCGGCACGTGGCGCACGAACGTCCCGTCGGCCTCGGCGACCACCGCGCCCTGGTAGCAGACGACGGGGTCGTCGAGCGCGGCCTCCCGGAGGTACGGCGCGATCGAGCGGTACATCCGCCCCGTGACGACGACCACGTGGATCCCGGCTGCGCGCGCCGCCCGCAGCGCCGCGAGCGTCCGCGGCCGCAGCACCACGTCCTCCGCCACGAGCGTCCGGTCGAAGTCGCACGCGATCGCCTCGACGCGCGCGGGGAAGTCGGCGGGGAGCTTCAGGCGGCTAGGACTGGCCGGCGACCGACGAGACGTACGCGGCGACGTCGTTGATCTGCTGCTCGGTCAGCTGTCCCTTGAAGGACGGCATCGCGCCCATGCCGTTGACGACGCGCGTGTGCACCAGCTCGAAGGCCGGCTTCGCCTCGTCGAGATTCGGCCCCACGGAGCCGGTCGCGCCCGCGTTGGCGAGCGTGTGGCACGAGGAGCAGCCCGCGGACGTGAAGACGGCCTTGCCGGCCTCGGCGTCGCCCTGCCCGGACGCCCCGCCGCCCGTCTCCGTGCCCCCGGAGGTCTCGGTCGTCGCGCCCGTGTCCGTGCCGCCGCCGGTGTCCGCGGGGACACTGCCCGAGACGGTGTTCTCCGGCGTCGGGGTCGTCTCCTCGCCGCCGCCGCATCCGGCGGCCGCGAGCGCGAGCGCCGCGAGCGCGAGGAACGAGGCGAGACGGAGGCGCATCGGCGGCGACTCTACCCGAACGCCCGCGGCTCAATCGTCGGAGCCGCACCGGGCGTCGCCGCGTCCCACGACGAGGTCGAACCTCCCGCTGCGCGCGGCGACGAGCGTCGTCAGGCCCTGCGGGCCCGGCTCGACGCAGACCGCGCCCGCGGCCGCGTTCCAGTACCGGCTCCACCGGACGCGGAGGAGGTGGCGGCCCGCCGTCGCCGTGCCGGCGATCCGCTGGTGCTCGAACCGCGACAGCGTGCCGCCGTCGAGGATCGGCCGCGGGTGGGGGACCTCGTAGATCCGCCAGTGGCTCGACCGGTGGACGAGCGGAAGCCCCGCGGCGCCCGAGGCCAGCAACGCCGCCTCGCGGTCCGCGCCGAGCGGCCCGAGCCGGGCGTCCGGCAGGAGCACCCACCGCACCGCGAGCCGGTCGAGCCAGCGCCGGTACGCCTCCGGCGTGAGCGGGTCGTCGTACAGCTCCGGGTTCTCCGCCACGTCGATCTGCCGGAACCAGCCGCGTGCGAGCGCGAAGCCGTCTCGCGGCACCCACCAGGCCTCCCAGTGGCCGAACGTCGGCACCACCTCGACGCGGTGGTCGAGGTCGCGGCGCGACGCGAGGTAGCCGAGCGGCGGCCGCCAGTACGCCTCCGTCGCGGTGGCGGTGTCGTCGGCGCGCTTCGGCAGCGCGGAGACGTCCGGCCCGAGGTTGTAGGCGAGCGCGAACGCGACCGCGGCGACGGCGAGCCAGCGCGGACGGAAGCGGGCGAGCACGGCTGCGAGGAGGACGAGCGGGAAGACGATTCCCCGGAGCCGCGTGAGGTTGTCGCCGAAGGGCGAGGGGACGAGGAAGGCGCCGAGGCACACGACCGCCCAGAGGACGAAGAACGGGCCGATCACCCGCGCGCGCTCGGCCCGGAACGCGAGCGCGCCGCCCAGCGCGCAGACGGTCAGCGTCGCCGCGAGCGACAGCGCGTTGAACGGATACCGCCCCTCGCTGGGGAAGAGCGCCATCAACAGGAGCTGGAGGACGGCGACCGCGCCGAGGCCCGCGCCGACGACGGTCAGCGTGCGGCGGTTCGGTCGTCGCGCGGCGGCCACGGCGGCGAGCACGACGCAGAGGAACGCGAACGCGAGCGGGCTGAAGCCGAGCGCGAACGCGGCCGCGACGACGGCGAGCCACGGCCGGCGGAGCTGGAGCAGCCGCAGACACGCGAGCGCCGCCGCGAGGCCGGCGGCGTAGCTGTAGGTGCCGGTGAAGAGCGGGCCTGCGGCGAGCAGTCCGAACGCGCGCGCCGGCCAGCGTGCGTCGGGTCCCCACTCGTGCGTCACGACGGCGGCGAAGAGCGCGGCCGACGCGACCACCGCGAAGATCACGAACGGGACGTTGCCGACGAGCGCGGCGGGGACGTAGTAGAGCAGCGAGTACGAGGCGAGCGGGTACTGGCCGCCGTACCAGAGGTTGTCCCAGACGGTCACGCCGTCACGGACGAGCATGGTGCGGTACAGGTGCGCGGCCGAGTCGCCGCCGGGGGGCGCGAGGAGGACGACGACGAGCGCGGCGGCGAGCGCGAGCCCGGCCGCGCGCAGAGCTTCCGCGCGTGCGGTCACGGCGGACACCCTACGCTTGCGCCGTGCTGGAGACGCTCGTCCTCGCCGCGGCGCTGGCGTCGCCGCCGCAGCTGGTCGTCGTCCCCCGGCTCGACCTCGACGCCGTCGCGCCGCGCGCGGCCGTCGGCTGGCTCGTCCCGGGCGCCGGCCCCGAGACGAGCCGCGCGATCGCGCTCGCCTCGCTCGAGCGCGGTGCCGTCGAGAACTCGCTCCGCGGCGGCCTGCCCGACGGGGCGCCGATCGCCAGGGTCCGGTTCGCCGACGCCGTGCCGCACGAGCCGGGCGTCGTCGTGCTCGAGCTGCCGGAGGGAGGGCGGCAGCCGAACGACCGCCGCTACCCGATCGCGCTGACGGGCGCGAGCGGCCTCCTCGGCTCGGACGCCACGCGGATCGACGGCCTCGTCGCGGTCGCGGACGTGGCGAGGGGGAAGCTGAAGACGTCGGCGTCCGGCGACCCGGTGGGGACGCTCCGGGAGCTCGACGACCGCATCCGGGACAACGGGACGGCGCGCCTGCCCGGGAGCCTGCTGGCCGCGGCGATCGTGGTCGTGCTCGCCTTCGTCCGTCCACGCGCCGCCGTCGCCGGGCTCGCGACGGGCGCGCTGGCGAACCTCCTGCTCGGCGTGCTCGGGGTGTCGACGCCGTGGGTCACGATCCCGCTCCTCGCGCTCGGGACCCTCGCCGGGCTCTGGGTGGCGCCGACCGCCGCCCTGCTCCTCGGAACCGTCGCCGCGTACGGCGTCGCGATGGCGGTCGACGCCTCGTGGGTCGCCCTGTCGCCGCTCGGGCCGACGCAGAACGCGCGGTTCTACGGGATCTCGAACCTGCTGGAGACGATGCTCCTGCCGGTCGCGCTCGCGGGCGCGTTCCTCCTCTGGCGCCGGTTCGGGGCCGCCGGCCTCGGCATCGCAGCCGCCGTGGCGCTCGTGACGGTCGCCGGCAGCCGCTTCGGGGCGGACGCCGGCGGGGCGGTCGTGCTCCTCGCAGGCTTCGGCGTCCTGCTCGCGATGCTTCTCCCCCGGCGGCTCGCGCTGACGGCCGCGGCCGCGCTCGTCGCCGTCACGGCGCTCGCGCTCGTGCTCGGCCCGGCGACGCACCTCGGCGCCGCCGACCTTCCCGGCGACCTCTGGGACCGCGTCACGCTCTCGTGGCACCGCGCGACGGACGGCTGGACGGTCGGGATTGTCACGGTGCTCGCGCTCGGCGTGCTCGCGGTCCTCGTCGTCCGTGGCCCGAAGCGCCCGCTCCCGCTCGCGATCGCCGCCGCGATCGCGGTCTCGATGGTCGTGAACGACTCGCCGCAGGACGTCGCCCTGGGCGGCCTCGTCGGCTTCCTGGCCCTCGCGCGGTGGGACGAGGCACACCGCGTACCATGGGAGCGATGAAGCGGCGTGCCTACGGACGCGACGCCGGGCTCACGGCCCGGATGCTCCTCACGACGGGGATGCTCGGCCTGCTCTACGTCGTCTTCGCCGTCGTCCTCTTCAACGTGCTGAATGCGGGCTTCGTGACGATGGCGGTGATCGTCGGCGGGATCGCGCTCTTCCAGTACTTCACGTCGGACAAGATCGCCCTCGCCGCGTCCGGGGCGCGCGTCGTCTCCGCCGACCAGGCCCCCGAGCTGCACGCGATGGTCGAGCGCCTCTGCGCGATGGCCGACCTGCCGAAGCCGCGCGTCGCCGTGATCCCGACCGACATGCCGAACGCGTTCGCGACCGGGCGCAGCCCGAAGCACGCCGCCGTCGCCGTCACCGAGGGCCTGTGGAACCGGCTCGAGCCGCGGGAGGTGGAGGGCGTGCTCGCGCACGAGCTGTCCCACATCGCCAACCGCGACGTGCTGGTGATGACGCTCGCGAGCTTCTTCGCGATGCTCGCCGGGATGCTGACCCGGATGATGATGTGGGGCGGGATGATGGGCGGCGGCCGCAGCCGGGACGGCAACGGGCCGCCGGTGTGGCTGATCGTGATGCTCGTCTCGATCCTCACCTACGTGCTCAGCTACGTCCTCATCCGGACGATCTCGCGGTACCGCGAGTACGCGGCCGACCGCGGCGCCGCGCTCATCACCGGGGCGCCCGAGAACCTGATGTCGGCGCTCCAGAAGATCTCGGGCGACATCGCGCGGATCCCGCAGCGCGACCTCCGGCAGGTCGAGGCGATGAACGCGTTCTTCATCGTCCCGAGCGTGCGGGAGCTGTTCGCGACGCACCCGCCGATGGAGAAGCGGCTCGCGCGGCTGGCCGAGATCGCCCGCGAGATGGGCCGTCCCGTCTAGTTGGGCCTTCTCGACGTCCTCCTCGGCCGCAAGCGCCTGAAGGAGGCCCGGCGCGAGGACCTCTTCGCGCTGACGACGGCCGCCGTCACGCTCGACGTCGAGCTCGGACTGCGCCCGGCCGGACGCGCGGGCGTCTGCTTCAAGCCGCTGTCGGCCGGCGACTTCGCGCGTGTCGACGACGAGGCGACGCAGCTCGTCGACGCGCTCGCGGCCGAGGCGGGAACACGCGTGCGACGCAAGCGCGACGACTTCGGGTTCGAGTGGGTCGTCGTCGAGGATCGCGAGCTCGAGGATCTCGTCACGGCGGTGCACGCCGTCGCGCAGGAGCTCGCCGCGCAGGGGTTCGGGTCGCAGCTCCTCGCGGCGCTCTTCCGCTTCGACGGCCGCGACGGGTCGACCGTGTACTTCGTCTACGGCTACAAGCGCGGCGCCTGGTGGCCGTTCGTCCCCACCGGCCACGAGCAGGAGCGCGACAACGCGAAGGAGCTCGAGCTGAAGGCGAAGCTCGAGGGCGAGCTGCCGATCGAGCAGGACCTCACCCGCTGGTTCGCCCTGTTCGATGCGCCCGTCTAGCGCGCGGCTCGCCGTCACCTTCACCTTCTTCGCACACGGCGCGATCTTCGGGACGTGGGTGTCGCGGATCCCCGCCGTCAAGGGCGAGCTCGGGCTGAGCGACGGCGAGCTCGGCGTCGCGCTCTTCGCCGCGTCGCTCGGGACGCTCCTCGCGCTCCCCGTGGCGGGCATCACGGTCGCGCGGGCGGGCAGCCGCGCCGGCACCGCCGCGGGCCTCCCGGTCTTCGCCGCGCTGCTGCCGCTGCTCGCGCTGGCGCCGTCGTTCGCCGCGCTGGCGGCGGTGCTGTTCGCGTTCGGCGCCGTCTCGGCGATGCTCGACGTGTCGATGAACGCCCACTCGGTCGCGGTCGAGCGCGAGCACGGGTCGCCGATCCTCTCCTCGTTCCACGCCGGATGGAGCTTCGGCGGGCTCGCAGGCGCGGCGGTCGGCGCGCTCGCGGCGTCGGCCGGGATCGGGCCGGAGCCGCAGTTCCTCGTCGTCGGCGCCGTGCTGGCGGCCGCCGGGCTCGCGCTGCGGCGGCTGCTGCTGCCCGCGGAGGTCGACCGGCCGACGGCGCCGCCGGCCTTCGTGCGCCCGCCGCGGCGGCTCGCCGCGCTCGCGGCGCTCGCATTCTGCGGGCTGTTCGCGGAGGGGGCCGCCGCCGACTGGAGCGCCGTCTACGTGAACGACTCGGTCGGCGCGGGCGCCGGCGTCGCGGCGCTGGCGTACGCGGCGTTCTCCGTGGCGATGGCGGTGACGCGGCTCGCCGGGGACCGGCTGACGGTGCGGCTCGGGCCCGTGACGCTCACGCGGGCGGGGGGCCTCGTCGCGGCCGCGGGCGCGGCGGTCGCGCTCGGCCTCGCGTCGGTGCCGGCATCGCTCGTCGGCTTCGCGTGCATGGGCGTCGGGCTCGCGACGGTCGTGCCGATCTCCTTCCGCGCGGCGGCGTCGGTGCCGGGGATCCCGGCCGGCGTCGGCATCGCCGGGCTCACCACCGTCGGCTACGCCGGGTTCCTCGTCGGGCCGCCGCTGATCGGCTTCATCGCGCAGGCGACGAGCCTGCGCGCGGCGCTCCTCGTCGTGCTCGGCCTGCTCGTCGCGCTCGCCGCCCTCGCGCGGGCGACGCGCCCTGCCGAGGCCGCGGCGTGAGCGCGCTCTGACGGGGCGATTCGGTGTTCTGCCTCAGCGACCTCGCACCCGCCGAAGGCCTCTGCGCGCGCAGCGACATCTACGCCATGAACGCCGACGGCAGCGACGTGAGACGGCTCACTCGTACCCGCGTCGGCGAAGCGAGCCCCACCTGGCAGCCCGTGCCGCGCTGATGCACCGTCCAGGTCGCCTGCGCCCCGACTGCGAGCGCCGGGCCCTCCTGGCTAGGCCGACGGGATGTCGGGGAT
>JBLNEO010000016.1:0-8749 GCA_050262775.1 Pseudomonadota bacterium
ATAGCGCCCAGGATCCGCTCGAGGCTCTCCTCGCTGATCACGGGCTCCGCGGGGAGCGCGCTTGCCTCCTCCACGAGCCGCTCCCGGAACGCCTCGTAGACGCCGTCGAAGACGACGAGGCGGCTGGCGGCGGCGCAGCGCTGTCCGGCGTTCGAGAAGGCCGAGGCGAGCGACCAGCGGACGGCCGCGTCGAGGTCGGCGTCGTCGCAGACGACGAGCGCGTTCTTCCCCCCGAGCTCGAGGCAGACCTTGGCGAGCCGGCGCGCGGCAACCTCGTTCACGTGCCGTCCCGTCGCCGCGGAGCCCGTGAAGCTGACGAGGTCGACGTCCGGGTGCGCGACGAGCGCCGCGCCCGCCTCGTCCCCGAGCCCCTGGACGACGTTGAGGACGCCGGGCGGCAGCCCGCACTCGTGCGCGATCCGCGCGAAGGCGAGCGCCGAGGCCGGCACCTCCTCGGAGGGCTTCACGACGGCCGCGTTGCCGCAGAAGACGGCCGGGAACGCCTTCCAGGCGATGTTCGGCAGCGGCGTGTTGAACGACATCAGCAGCCCCGCGACGCCGACCGGGACGCGGACGGCCGAGACGCTCCGGTGCGGCACGCTCGCCGTGGTCGTCCGCCCGTACGAGCGGCGGCCCTCGCCGGCGACGAACAACCCCATCTCGACCGCCGCGTCGGTCTCGCCGCGCGCCAGCGACGGCGACTTGCCCGTCTCCTCCGCGACGAGCGCCGACAGCTCGTCCCGCTGCCCGCGCAGCCGGAGCGCGATCTCGCGGACGAGGTCGCCCCGCGCCACCGGCGTCTCCCGCGCCCACGCCCGTTGCGCCCGCCGCGCGGCGGCGACCGCGCGGCCGACGTCGTCGGCGTCCGAGCGGGCGAGCCGGAGGAGGAGCGCGCCGTCGGCCGGACGGTGCTTGTCGACCCACTCGCCCGACGCGGCCGGCGCCTCGGCGCCGTCGACGAGGTTCGGGACGTCCTCGACGCTCACCAGGCCGACCAGCCGCCGTCGACGACGAGGTTCGACCCGGTGACGTACGACGAGGCGTCGGAGACCAGGAAGAGGAGCGCGCCGACGGCCTCCTCCGGGTCGAGCATGCGGCCGATCGGGATCCGCGCCTCGTACGCCTCGCGGAAGGCCGGCGGCTGCTCGGCGCGCACGCCGGCCAGCGTCAACGTGTTGACGCGGACGCCGCTGCGCGCCCAGTAGGTCGCGAGGTAGCGCGTGAGGTTGAGGATCGCCGCCTTCGAGACGGAGTACGCGGCGGGCTTGAAGAAGGTCTCGCCCGCCTCGCGGCGGAACGCGTAGAGGTCCTGGACGGGCGAGAGGAGGCCGTAGATCGACGAGACGTTGACGATCGACCCGCGGCCGGCGCGCGCCATCGCCGCGCCGAACACCTGGCACGGCACGACGGTGCCCTTGACGTTCACGTCCATGACGCGGTCGAACGAGGGCTCCGGGACCGTCTCGAACGGCCCGACCTCCTCGGCGGGCGCGTCCGGCGGCGCGTCGATCGCCGCGTTGTTGACGAGCGCGTGCGGGGCGCCCCAGCGCGCCTCGATCTCGGCCGCGGCGGCCTCGACGGCGTCGCGGTCGGTGACGTCGGCACGCCAGAGCGCGACCGTGTCGCCCGCCGCCTGCGGCGAGCCGTCGGCGACGTCCAGCACCGCGACGCGCGCTCCGCGCTCGGCGAGCGCCGAGACGTAGGTCGAGCCGAGCTGCCCCAGCCCGCCGGTGACGACGACGACGCGGTCGCGCACGTCGAACAGCGGGTCGGTCATCGCCGCGCCTCCCAGACGGCGTCGCAGAACTCGCGGACGCAGCCGCCGCCCCCCGGCCGCTCGAGCACCCAGCGCGCGAGCGAGGCCACCTCGGGCCACGCGTCGGCGGGGACGACCGGGAGCCCGACCGCCTCGAGGCACGCGGCGTCGTTGACGTCGTTCCCGACGTACGCGACCGCGCCGAGCGTCGCGCCGTGCCGCCCCGCGTGCTCCCGGACGACGGCGAGCTTGTCGTCGACACCGTTCACGCACGGGGCGCGCAGCTTCGCGGCGCGCGCCTGCACGACGGGGTTGGCCTCCGTCGAGACGATCAGGTAGGGGACGTCGACGGCCTCGAGACGGCGGAGCCCGAGCCCGTCGCTGCGCGAGCAGCACACCGACTCCTCGCCGCGCTCGTTCACCCACACGCGGTTGTCGGTGAAGACGCCGTCGAAGTCGAAGACGGCGAGCCGGATGCCGGCGAGCAGCGCCTCGTGCGCGCTCAAGCCCGGTCGGGGCCGGACGAGGCGGCGACGGGCTCGCCGATCGGCTCGAGGTCGTCGAGCGCGATCGCGGCGTCCTCCCGCAGCTGCCGGGCGAGGCGCCGCCCCATCAGGTCGTCGAGCCGGTACGGCGGCAGCCCGCCGTCGGCCGGCGACTTCGCGACGAGGTCGCCCGGTGCGAGCAGACGCCCCCGCTCGAGGTCGCGCGCCGCCACGAGCTGCTTCCCCATCTTCTGGAGCGGCCGCGCCTCGCTCTCGAGCGGCCGCTTCTCCCCGTCGCCGAGCGCGACGGGGACGCGGTGGAGGTCGCGGACGAGCCGGCGCATCCCGTCCGGCATCAGCGAGAACGCGTGATCGGTCCCCTTCCAGGCGTGGTTGAGCGTGAAGTGCTTCTCGATCACGCGCGCGCCGAGCATGTAGGCGACGAGCGACATCGCGATCCCGTTGTGGTGGTCGGACAGGCCGATCACGACCTGCGGGTAGCGCTCGCGCAGCGTCTCGATCACGCGGAGGTTCAGCTCGTCGACCTCGGCCGGGTAGGCGGCCGTGCACTGGAGCAGGCACACCTGGTCGTTGGCCGGGAGCACCGTCTCGAGCGCGCGGTCCGCGTCCTCGAGCGTCGCGCCGCCGAGGGAGATGACGACCGGCCTGCCGAGCGCGGCCACGTGGCGCAGGAGCGGCGTGTTCGTGACGTCGCCGGAGGCGACCTTGAACGCGGCGACGTCGAGCTGGGCGAGGAAGTCCGCGCTGCGCTCGTCGAAGGCGGTGGCGAACATGGTCACGCCGAGCTCGCGGCAGTGCTCGCGCAGCTCGAACCACGCCTCGGCGGAGAGCTCGAGCGCCTCGCGATGCTCGCCGTAGGTCGCGCCGAAGCTGTTCTCGTTGTCGTACGGCTGGTCGTAGAGCGCCGCGGTGAAGACACGGCGGTTGTCGCGCTTCTGGAACTTGACGGCGTCGACGCCGGCGTCGACGGCGGCCGAGACGAGGTCCTTCGCCCGGTCGAGGCTCCCCCCGTGGTTGTGGCCGATCTCCGCGATGACGTAGCAGTCGGTGTCGTCGGCGATCCGCGTCCCGTCGATCGTCAGCTCGCGCATCCGCGCCATGCTACGCGAGGGCCTCCCGGTAGGCGGCCGTGAGGGCCGGGACGATCCGGGGCCACGAGAGGCGCTCCTCGGCACGGCGCCGCCCGTTCGCGCCGAGCCGCCGGCGGAGCGCAGGGTCCTCGAGCAGGCGGCGCAGTGCGGCCCGCAGCGCGTCCACGTCACCCGGCGGCACGAGGATGCCCGTCTCGCCGTCGACGACGAGGTCGAGCAGGCCGCCGACGCCGCTCGCGACGACCGGCTTGCCGTGCGCCATCGCCTCCGCGCACGCGACGCCGAACCCCTCGCGGTACGACGGGCATGCGACGACCGCGCACGCGGCGTACAGCGGCTCGAGGTCGTGGCGGGCGAGGAAGCCGAGCGCGCCCGGGACGCGGTCGCGGAGCGGCCCGTCGCCCGCGACGACGAGCCGGAACCCGTTCGCGGCCTCGACGAGGTCGGTCACGCCCTTCTCCGCCGAGAGGCGCCCGGCGTACAGCACGTACGGCGGCTGCTCCTCCTCGCCCACCTGCTCGGGGAGCTCGACGCCGCTCGGGATCACCCGGACCTCGCGCGCTCCCAGCTCGCGCGCGGCCCGCTCGAGCATGGACGAGGCGCAGACGACGAGGCGGACGCGGCGCAGGAGCGCCCGCGCGAGGCGCGGCGCGCGGCGCGCGAGCTCGACGTCCGTCCCCCAGAGCTGCGCCACGACCGGCTTCCCCGTCGCGAGGCCGATCGCCGCGACGGGCAGCCAGTGTGCGTGGACGACGTCGGCGTCGCGCGCCCCGCGCCGGGCGGCGCGGACGAAGCTCGCGAGGAGCAGGGGCAGGAGCAGCAGCTTCCACGGCGCGGCGCGCAGGTTTCCCACGACGCCCGCGCCGTAGGCGATCCCGAAGTGGCGGAAGTCGCGCGGCGAGACGACGGTCACCTCGTTGCCGTACTCGCGCAGGTAGCCGACGGTGTCGCCGACGAAGCGGCCGGCGGCGTCCCCCTTCCAGCGGGGGTACGAGGTCGTGAGGACGCAGATCCTCACGCCTGGAGGCGGCGCGCGAAGACGGGCGGCGCGGCGAGCGCCAGGATCACGAACGCGTAGAACGAGTAGAAGATCATCGTCAGGTAGAAGAGGTTCGCGGCCATCGTGCCCGCGAGCGCCGCCGTGAGCCCCCACGCGAGCGGGCGCACCCGCCGCGCCGAGGCCTCGGGGAGCGCGCGGCCGATCGCGCGCAGCGCGCGGAGGCGGCGGAAGACGTACCAGAGGAACACGCCGAAGAGCGCCGCGCCGACGAGGCCGGTCTCGACGAGGAGCGCGACGTAGAACGAGTGCGGGCCGAAGTTCGTCTTCCCCGTGACGAACTCGTAGTAGACGGAGAAGCCGTTGAGCCCGTACCCGAAGAGCGGGTGCGCCGCGAGCACGTCCGGCACGAAGTCGTAGACCGCGAGGTGGACCGAGGTCGAGTTGTTGCCGGTCGAGGTGCGCGAGCGGAGCACCACCTCGAAGAAGCGCAGGTTCCGGTAGACGACGTAGGCGAGCAGCAGCGCGACGACCCCGAGCGGGACGAGGAGCGCCTTCGAGACGAGCAGGCGGCGATACGGGACGGCGAGGACGAGGAAGCCCACGCCGAGGCCGAGCAGGCCGCTCCGGGACAGGGTCGAGAGCTCGACGACGAGGAGGAACCCGAGCAGGAACGCGAGCGGCACCTTGAGGCGATTCCCGCGCTCCAGCCGCAGGTAGATCGGCGTGAGCACGAGCAGCGGCACGATCAACGCGATCCCGAGGTGGTTCGGGTCGCCCGTGAGGGCGTTCGTGCGGTAGACCTTCTGCCCCTCGACCGCCCCGTAGACGTTGATCGCGCTCGCGCCGCGCGTCAGCGGCCGGAGCACGAGCTGGTCGAGGTTGATGCCGACACGTGCGACCGCGAGCTGGACGACGCCGTACGCGGCGTTCGCCGCGATGCCGAGCATGAACGCCGCGAGCGCGCGCCAGTAGGAGCGCTCGGAGCGCCGCGCGAGGTAGGCGACGCCGGCCACGACGAACAGGAAGTGGAGGACGAACTTCACGAGGCCCTTCCCCCACTGCGTGAGCGCCTCCTGCGTCTCGACGTTGAACCAGCCGGCGAGGTAGACGAGCAGGAACGCCGCGAAGAACCCGAGCACGGTCGCCGCGGTCCGGTCGAGCCGCGTGTCCGCGGCCGCGACGCGCTCCGAGCCCCACGAGAGCAGGAAGAGCGCCGTGAGGACGTCCGCGAGCGACAGGTCGCCGGCGACGGTCCAGTGGAGCTTCGCGAACGTGACGCTGAAGAGCGTCCCCAGGAAGAGCGCGTCCGTGAGCGCGGAGTGCGTGGCGACGGCGCGCGCCCGCGGCAGCGCGACGGTGGTCACGCGAGCTCCCGGACGAGGTCGGCGAGCTCCTCGGCGCGCGTCTCGCGCGACAGTCGCTCGCGCCAGGCCTCCGTGAGCGGCGTCCCGTCGAGCTCGCCTGCGCGCCAGCGCCCGTGCAGGTCGCGAAGCGCGGCGGCGATCGCCTCGGGATCGTCGGGCGGCGCGACGACGCCCGCGCCGGCGTCGCGGATGAGTGCCGCGGCCGCGCCCCCGGGCGGCACGCAGGCGAGGATCGGTCGCTCCGCCGCGAGGTACTCGAACACCTTCCCCGAGAGGACGCCGGTGCCGCGACCGCCCGCCTCGGGGATCAGCAGCAGCAGCACCTCGGAGTCGCGCTGGAGCTCGAGCGACCTGCGCCGCGGTACGTACGGGACGAGCTCCAGCCGATCGCCGAGCCCGAGCCCCTCGGCCCACTCGCGGTCGGCCGAGCGGAAGTCGCCGACGAAGCGCGCGGTCACGTCCTCGAGCCCCGACCGCGCGAGCGCATCGAGGAACGGCCGCGGCGAGCGCTTGCCGAAGAACGAGCCCGTGTGGGTGATGCGAAAGCGGTCGGACGGGCGGTGCTCGAGCCCGGCGAAGTCGTCGAAGTCCGAGCCGTTCGTGATCGTGACGACGCGGCCGCGCGGCGCGAGCCCGCGCGTCTCCTCGGCGATCGCTTCGGCGGCGCACACGATCGCGTCGGCCTGCCGCGCGACGAGCTTCGCGACCTGCGCCTCCCCCTGCTCCTTCGTCCGGACCGCGAGGCTCTCCGCCCGCCGGTGAGGATGCGCGACGAGCGAGTCGCGGAGGTCGGCGATCCAGCGCGCGCGGGTGGCCCGCTTCACGGCCGCCCCGACGAGGTGGACGGACGACGGGGGCGAGGTGGTCATCACGACGTCGATTCCCTCGCGGCGCGCGATCCGGATCGCGGCCGGGATCGCGGTGAGGTTCCACGTCACGTTCTCGTCGGGGACGAGCACGCGGCGGAAGGCGAGCCGCGCCTGCGTGGCGGCCCGCTCCAGGCCCTCCTTCCCGTGCAGCTCCTCCGCGGGCTTGCGCCCCTTCGGCCCCAGGTAGCGCGCGCGGTGCACCCACGCCTGCGTCGGCAGCGGCAGGTCGGGGTCCGCGTGCACCCACTTCGGGTCGTCGGGCGCGAGGACGTGGGTCTCGATCCCGAGCGCGGGGAGGTGCGCCGCGAACTTCAGCGGCCGCTGGACGCCCGCGCCGCCCGCGGGCGGGAAGTAGAGGGAGACGAGCAGGAGCTTCATCCCCGGTCGATTCTGCCCGTCGCGCGCCGTCGACACCGCGATACTGGCGCCCGTGGCGATCCACGAGACGCACGAGACGGGGTTCACGTTCCGCCATCGCCTGCCGCGCGGCCGCCCCGTCGATCGTCACGCGGCGCTGCTCGAGGCCGCGCGCGGCCGGCGCGTGATCCACGTCGGCTTCGTGGACGAGCTCGTCGAGCAGAAGGTGGAGGGGCACGTCTGGCTGCACGCGCGGCTCGGCGAGGTCGCGCGCGAGCTCGTCGGGCTCGACTCCTCGGAGCGAGGGGTCGCGTGGGCGCAGGCGCAGGGGTACGAGGCGCACGCCGTCGACTGCCAGTCGGAGGAGGACGTGCGCGCGCTCGGGCTGCCGCCGGCGGACGTCGTCGTCGCGGGCGAGATCCTCGAGCACCTCGATGCGCCGGGGCCGTTCCTGCGCGCGATGCGCCTGCTCGCGACGCCCGACGGCGCGCTCCTCGTGACGACGCCCAACGCGTACCGGCTCCTGAACTTCCTCGCGCCGCTGTCCGGCAGCGAGCTCGTCCATCCCGACCACACGCTGTGGTCGTCGCCGCGGACGCTGCGGACGCTGCTCGAGCACGCGGGGTGGCGCGTCGAGCGCCTCGGCTACTACGCGAACCCGGGACGGTCGGTGGTCAGCGGGTCGCCGGCCGCGAAGGCGGCAGGGCACGCCGCGAACGCGGCGCGGTGGCTCGTGCGGCGGAACCGGCTGGCGCCGTGGTGGAGCGACGGGCTGATCGCGTGGGCGCGCCCGGCCTGAGCCCGTAGGCCTCCAGGGTCTCGGCGGCGACGGCGTCCCACGAGCAGCGGCGGACGCGGCGGCGGGCCTCCGTTCCCATGCGGCGGCGGAGCTGCGGATCGGCGAGCAGCCGCTCGAGCGCGGCGCGGAGCCCGTCGCGGTCGCCGGGCTCGACGAGGAAGCCGGTGACGCCGTCCTCGACGAGGTCGGGGATGCCGCCGACGCGCGTCGCCACCACGGGCCGGCCGTGCGCCATCGCCTCCACCACGGCCAGCGGCAGTCCCTCGCGGAGGCTCGGCAGCACGACGACGGCGGCCTCGTCGTAGAGGCGTCCGAGCTCGTCGTGCGCGACGAAGCCGAGCGCGTCGGGCACGAGGGCGCGAAGCGGCCCGTCGCCGGCCACGACGAGCGGGAGGTCGCGCGTCGCCTCCACGAGGTCGGCGATGCCCTTCTCGGGCGAGAGGCGGCCGGCGAAGAGGACGTGCGCCTGCGCGGCCTCCTCGGCGACGCGGCCCGGCAGGTGGACGCCGTTCGGGATCACGCGCACGTCCCGGGCGCCGTGCTCCCTGGCCATCGCCCCGAGCGCCTCCGACACGCAGATCACGACCTCCGCGCGGCGCAGGACCGCGCGCACGAGGCGCGGCGCGCGGCGCGCGAGCTCGAGGTCGGAGAGCCGGCCGGCGGTGCCGCTGCCGTGGAGGGTGAGGACGAAGCGCGTCCGCGCGAGCGCTGCGACGGCGCCACCGGCGAGCCAGTGGGCGTGGACGAGGTCGGCGCCTCGCGCGGCGCGGCGGAGCGCACGCACCATCGACACGACGAGGAGCGGTGCGCGCCAGGGACGGCGGCGGACGTTCCGGACGATCCCGCTCCCGTAGGCGAGGCCGAAGTCGCGGTAGACGCCGGGCGCGACCACGTCGACGGCGACGCCGCTCGCCTCCAGCCGCTCGACGAGGTCGCGGACGAACCGCCCCGCGAAGTCGGACGCGTCGCGCGGGTACGAGGTCGTGAAGTGGACGACGCGTGGTGCG
>JBLNEO010000017.1:0-16169 GCA_050262775.1 Pseudomonadota bacterium
GCAGGGCGGCGGCCGGAAGCCACAACAGGAACGAGCCGAGAAGCAGCCACCCGGCGAGATCGGAGCGGGTCACTCGACCGCCGCGGAATCACGCGGAGGAGACGGGCACACACTCGCAGCCTCTCAGCGGAGCATTCCGAGCACAAGCGCTCAGCCGTGGAGCGCGCGTCGAGGCCCGAGGCCCGGCCGGTGTTGCTCGTCCCAGCGCCGATCTCCGGACGAGGGCGCTCGCCCGCATGGAGGGCCGCAAACCCGCGTGCCGAGCGGAAACGGCTCAACGAAGCGGCCCCGGAGTCGAACCGAGCCAGCCGTGGGCTGCACGACCTCACCGGTTTTGAAGATTGCCAGGAAGGTGCCTATTTGCAGGGCTTGTCTTCCTGGTGCGCCAGTAGATGCGCCAGCAAGCAGTTGCCCGCGCACCAGCGATCTTCCTTGCGCGACGTAAACCAACCGGTCTCGCTGAGCCTCAATGCGTCGGCAGTCGAACCTGACCTCCGCCTAGCGGCGAGCAACGAGGCGGGAAGCGGGGGCACGGGAGACGAGTGACCGCGCAGGACGGGTGCGAGCGCAGCCCGCGATCGGCAGCTGCCGCTCGCGAGTCGGCGCCGGGTGCCGCCGCCACCTTCGTGCAGCCGAGGGGCAGCGTCGACCTCGTGAGGCTCGTGACCTCCGCCGCCGCGGGCGTCCACGCCTGCGGGCGCCGACGCATGGCTCAGCGGGAGCTGACCGTGTAGGCGTCGCTGCGCCGGGTAGCGCCGTTCGATACGACGAGCGTGGGAAGAAAGAAGCGCTCGCTTTTCCGCACGTGCGGCGGGACGGTGAAGGTAAGGGTGCCGCCGTTCGAGCTGCGGGGCAGGATGCGGTGCGGCTGGCTCGGGCTGCCGGGCGTGTCGCTCTCCAGCTGGTAGACGAGCGTCGCCCTGAGCGCTCCGCGCTCGGCGGGAAGCGACACCGTGACCGCGTAGCGTCCCTGTCTGGGTACGCGCAGTCGCACGTAGTGGATCGCGAGGGGTGCTACCCCGCCGCGGAACCGCCCGCCGGTCGCCAGCCTGCGGAGAGGTGTGATCCTGTCGGGGAAGTCTCCGGCAACCCTGACGGCGAAGTCGGCGAACGTGTCGGCGAAGCGCTTGTCGGTGAGGCGCGCGTACGTGGTAACGAGCGTGTCGCGCGCGTCCTGCGGGCCCGGTCGCGCCGCCAGCCGCCGCAGAAAGGCGTCGAGGAGCGCCGGGCTGCTGACGTCGAGGTAGCGCCAGAGCAGCAGCGGTCCGTACGCGTGCGCGGCGATCGTCCGGTCGGGCTCGGCGAACCAGTGCCGCAGGTTGAACTCGGTGACGAGGTCGTCGAGGTCAGGGTAGACGCGGCTCTCCATGGCCGCGGCCACGCCCTCCCGCACCCAGACCGGCAGCGCCGGGTCCGCGTCCGCCGGGTAGTAGGAGAACTGGACGAGATGGAACAGCTCGTGCGCGACGGTCCCGTAAAGGCTGGCGAAACTCACGCCCGCGGTCGGGTCCAGGCTGTTCGAGAGAGCCGCGAACGCGCCGCCCTCGGCCTTCCAGCCGGGCAGGGCCAGGCCAAAATAGCCGGGTGCGAACCGCGACAGATACAGGTCGGGTCGGGCGTCGGGGCCGCCGGTGTCGGGCCTGATTCGCTTGAACTCGCGCCGCTCGTAATACGTGATTGCGGTGTCCGCCGCCTCCCCGATCCGCTCGACGTAGTCGGGCACCTCGTTTCCGTCGTCGTCGTTGAGCGGCGGCGCGTCGATGCCTAGCACGACGTAGTGGACGACTGTTCGGCGTGACGAGAACGTGCGCTCGGGAGTCGCGTAGTCGTTGAAGATGCGGAAGCCGTTCGGTGCGGTCTCGGTGACGACCTCCCCAGGCGGAACGTCGTTGGGCCGAGGCCGCTTGGAAGGGTGCATTGCGAGCGCTTCGGAGGCCGCGAGGGTCACACTGAGCCCCGCGAGCGCCGCCAGCAGGACGAGGGCTAGAAGCGGCTTGCGCGCCGTGTGCGGCGGGGCCGATCGTCCTGTAACCCGCGACTGCGTCGCGGGTTCCCTGGAGCCTCCGTCTGCTGGGCGATCGCCTTGCATGGCCACGCTCTCCTCGCAAGAGCCGTCCATCGCGGCTCACAGATCCAGGGTGCGCCGCGCGCCTCGCGAATCGCCCATGCGCGGTAACGGCCCGGTAATCGACAGCCGCCCCGCGGAGGTGGACAATCCAGTCCACGAGTCCAACTCGATGAACAAGGCGACAGTTCGAATTCTCGGCCCGCTCGAGTTGCGGATAGATGCTGGGCGGGTCGAGCTCGGAGGGGGCCGACAGCGCGCCCTCTTGGCGATTCTCGCCCTCCACGCGAACGAGGTGGTCTCGAGCGACAGGCTGATCGACGAGCTCTGGGGCGAGCATCCGCCGTCGACGGCGCACAAGGCGCTCCAGAACGCCGTCTCGCAGTTACGAGCTGCGATCGGGCCCGACGCGGTCGGCCTGCTCGTCACTCAGTCGCCCGGCTATGTGCTCCGGCTGGACGAGGATGCGCTCGACTCGCATCGCTTCGAGCAGCTTGCCGATGAGGGCCGTCGGCTGCTCGAGGAGGATCCTGCTCGCGCGGCGGAGGTGCTGCGGGAGGCGCTAGGACTGTGGCGAGGCGAGCCGCTTGTCGACTTCGCCTACGACGGTTTCGCCCGGCCTGAGATCCTGCGGCTCGAAGAGCTCAGGCTTGCCGCGCTCGAGGATCGGATCGACGCGGATCTCGCCCTGGGTCGGCACGCCGAGCTCATCGCCGAGCTCGAGCCCCTCGTAGCTGCTCACGCGCTTCGCGAGCGGCTGCGGGGTCAGCTCATGCTTGCGCTCTACCGCGGCGGCCGCCAAACCGAAGCGCTCGAGACGTACCGCGCGGGCCGGAGCGCGCTCCACAAGGATCTCGGCTTGGAACCGAGTGCGGGCCTCAAGCAGCTCGAGCGCGCGATCCTGGAGCAGGATGAATCGCTGGGGCCGCCTCCCAGGTTGCCCCGGGCGCCGCTTCGGCCGCGACGGCGTCGGGTGCTGCTCGCCGTTGTCTCCGGAGTGCTCGTCGTCGCCGCTTCGCTCGCCGCTGCCCTGCTGCTCCGCGATGGACCCCCCGGGATCACCGTCGTTCCCGATTCACTCGTGAAGATCGATCCGGCGACGGGCGAGATCGTCGGTGTCGTTCCCGTCGGGAAGAACCCGGGGCCGCTGGCGGTCGTCGGCAGGTATGTGTTCGTCGCCAGCCCCGACGAAGGGGCGCTCTACCGCGTCGACACCGTCTCGGGCGAGGTCACTACGTCGGGCCGGTACGACGCCAGCGGCTTCGGCATCGCCGGTGAGGGTGACACGCGGCTGTGGATAGCGAGCGCGGGCCAGCCAAGGGTCAGCCGACCGAACGTCACGCGCGTCGAGGCCGACTCTCTGGAGTCCTTCGACCGGATCCCTCTTCCGAGCTACGCGCAACCCTTCGGGATCGCCGTCGGCGGCGGCTCGCTGTGGGTCGCGGAGCGCTCTATCGCGCCCGCCGTCTCTCGCTGGAGCCTGCGGACGCTGCAGCTCGAGCGGAGGTACGAGCTCCGCGACGATAGCGACCCCTTCGTGGTCGGGTTCGGCGCAGGCGCAGCGTGGATCACCGATCCCGCGAGAGACGGGCTGCTGCGAATCGACGCGCGATCCAAACGGATGAGGCGGATCCCAGTCGGGCGTGCACCGGTGAGTTCCGTCGTGGCATTCGGCTCGGTCTGGGTACACATGTTTTCGGACTGCACCGTCTGGCGAATCGCCGCCGATACCGGGAAGCCCCAGGCGATCATTCCCGTGCCCGCGTTCCCGGAGGGCATCGCCGCGGGAGCGGGCTCGGTTTGGGTCACCGGCCACACCTCCGGCGTCGTCTCCCGCATCGATCCGGCGACCAACTCCATCGTCGACACGATCAAGACCGGCTACTACCCCTGGGTGCCGGCTGTAGCGGGCGGATTCGTGTGGGTCGGCCTCGCCGGCGACTCTTTGAGCGAAGCCAAATGCTGAGTCCACCCCGGAACGCGCGTGCACGGATGGTGTGGCCCTTCGGGGGCGAGTCGGCCAGCTGCGTTCACCAGACCTGTGACTCACAGGGAGACTGACCACAAGGCGCGGACGCGGAGGTCGAATGCCTCGCAGACCGGCAAGACGGGCTGGCTCCCCCTGTGGGCGGGTATTCGAGTGCCCGTTTCGGACGGCATTCCGAGCGGAGCGGCGCAGGAGTCGAACCTACCCAGCGACGGGTTACGCCGCCTCACCGATTTTGAAGACCGGCTGGGCCACCGGGCCCGTGCCGCTCCGCGCCCGAGCGTACCGCCGCGGGTTAGCGATCGCCGGGCCGCGGGGAGGGTGCGGCCGTGGCGCCGCGCATCCGCGTCCTCCTCGTCGACGACTCCGCCGAGTTCGCGGAGACGGCGCGCGCCGTGCTCGCGGCCGACGACCGGATCGAGGTCGTCGGCGTCGCCGGTGACGGCGCGCAGGGCGTCTCGCTGGCCGAGCGCCTCCAGCCGGATCTCGTCCTCATGGACGTCGAGATGCCGCGCGTGGACGGGGTCGAGGCCACGCGGGCGCTTCGCGCCCGCTGCCCGGGCGCGCGCGTCGTGATGCTGACGGGCCGGCACGAGCGCGCCGACGAGGTCCACTCCGGCGACGCGGGGGCCGTCGGCTTCGTCCACAAGGAGCGGCTCGGCTCGCCGCAGCTCGCCGACGAGCTGCTCGCGCTCGTCGCGCTCTCGTGACGCTCGGCGCTTGCCCTCCTCGGGGCGGCGTCGTACGCTGCAGCCCTGCGGTGCGGCCCGAAGGGGCCTCGAACGATGACGGACGTCGCCGCAGCACTCCCGGAAGAGCGCACGACCGCCCGGCGAGGGTGGCGTCGGCGCCGGGCCGACGACACGGTCTCGTTCGCCGAGCTCACGTGGGCGCACCACCTGCGCCAGCGCGCGCTCGAGCACGGGGGCTACGACGGCCCCGAGGAGGCGCGGTACCGCACCTTCCTGCGCCGGTTCGAGCAGCAGCACGGCGAGGTCGTCGCGGCGTACTGGTGCTCGCGCGAGGCCTCGGCGGCGGCGGTCACGGTCCGCCGTCCCTCGCGCCTCGGCCGGCTCGTCGGCCGCAACGACCACATCCGGTTGCACCGCGCGACCGACTGGACGACGAAGGACATGCCGGAGGCGGCGCAGGCGCTGCACGCGCTCGAGACGCTCGCCGTGAAGATCTCCGAGGTCCTGCGCGACACGAGCCAGCGGGTCGCGATGCTCTGGGTCTTCGCCGAGGTCGGCTACCTGCTCGGCTTCGCCGACGGCGAGAAGCGGCGGACGGCGGAGGAGACGGCGCGCGTCGTGAAGCACGAGCAGGACGAGATCGAGCGCGTCGAGTCGTACTACCGCTATGCGGCCGTCCGCGCGGCGCACGTCACCTACCTCGGCGGCGTGCTGCTCGGCGTCGCGCCGCTGCTCGTGCTCGGCGCCCTGTTCCGGCTGCTCTATTCCGCGTCGATCGCCGGGAACGACGTCAGGACCGCGTTCGCGTGCTTCGCCGCGGGTGGGATCGGCGCGCTCGTGAGCGTGATGTCGCGCCTGACCTCGGGGCGGCTGAACGTCGACTACGACATCGGGCGCGACACGCTGCGTGCGCTCGGCGCCCTGCGGCCGTTCGTCGGCGGCGTCTTCGGGCTCGCGTCGTTCTTCGCGTTGAAGAGCGACATCGTCAACCTGCAGGTCGGCAGGGGCGAGAACACGAGCTTCGCCTTCTACGTGTTCTTCGCGTTCCTCGCCGGCTTCAGCGAGCGGTGGGCACGCGACATGCTCCTCGGCGCCGGCGCGCGGATCAGCCCGCGGCCGGGGGAGCAGGACGAGCGTCCTCCGGGCCCGCCGCCGTCGACGCCCGAGCCCGCCGCCTGAGCACGCGCTCGTCGCCGACGCGCCGTGTGAGGCCGTCGGCGTCGAAGCGCTCGAGGAGCAACTGGGCGGGGCGGCGCGAGACGCCGAGCAGATCGCGGAAGCGGGCGAGCGTGATCGTGCCGGCGCGCTCGCACTCCGCCACGAGCAGGTCGCGCGCGCCGTCGTAGGCCGCGCGCGAGAGCGCGAGCCCGTCGCCCACCCGGACGAGGACGCCCCGGTCCTCGAGGAACGCCGCGAGGTTCGCGTCGCCGACGCGCGTCGGCTCGAGGCCGTTCTCCGCGAGCTGCACCTCGAGCGCCGCCGCCTCGGCCGCGCGCCCGCCGAGGTCACGCGGGGAGCCGGGCACGTAGAGCTTCCCGCCGCGCCGCACGAAGGGCAGCAGGGGGACGACGGCGGTCGCCCACGGCGCCGCAGGGACGGGAACTCCCGGGTCGAGCGGGTCGGCCGCGGCGATCCGCGCGCGGAGCTCCTGCTCGAGCTCCTCGAGCCACGCCGGCGCGAGCACCCACCCGCCGGCCGAGACGAGGCCGGGCGGAACGTGGTCGAGCACGTGGCTCAGCGCCGCGAGCTCCACGGGCTCGTGCACGAGTGCGGCCACGTCGCCCCGTTCGAGCCGCTCGAGCCGCTCGCCGTCGCGGTGCCGTGGCGGTGCCGGGTCGAGGACACGGCCGCCGCCGAGCGTCGTCCCGCTCCGGAGCACGACGCGGTCGTCGCGCGCGGCCACCACCGGGCGGTCGAGGCGGAGCTGCGCGTGCCGCGCGCCGATCCGCGCGACGCGACCGGGGATCGACGACGTGCCGTGGTGGACGAGGACGCGGGCACCGTCGGGGATCGGCTCCAGCTCGTCGAGCACGACGTCGAGCCGGAAGCTCGTCGGGTAGGCGCCCGCCGCCACCAGCGCGTCGCCTCGCCGCACCGCGGTCCGCTCGACGCCCGCGAGCCCGACCGCGACCCGCTGCCCGGCCTCCGCGCGCTCGACCGGCTCGTCGTGCACCTGCACGCTGCGGACCCGGGCGTCGAGCCCGCGCGGCTCGACGCGGAGGGCGTCGCCGACGCCGATCGACCCCGACCGCAGCGTTCCCGTCGCCACGGTGCCCGCGCCGGGGAGCGAGAAGACGCGGTCGACGTAGAGGCGTGCGGGTCGGAGCGCGTGGCTCCGAGCAGCCCGCTCCTCCGCGGCCGTGCGCCCGAGCGCCGCGCGCAGCGCGTCGAGCCCCGCGCCCGTCTTCGCGCTGACGGCGACCACCTCGGCCCCCGGCGCGAGCTCGTGCGCCTCCTCGACCGCGAGCTCGAGCCCGTCGGCGTCCACGGCGTCCGCCTTCGTCACCGCCACGACGCCGCGGTCGACGCCGAGCAGCCGCAGGATCGCGAGGTGCTCGTGCGTCTGCGGTCGCGCGCCCTCCGTCGCGTCGACCACGAGCAGGAAGAGGTCGATCCCGGTCGCTCCGGCGACCATCGTGCGGACGAACCGCTCGTGGCCGGGGACGTCGACGAGCGACAGCCGCCGACCGTCCGGCAGCCTGAGCGGCGCATACCCGAGCGCGATCGAGATCCCGCGGCGGCGTTCCTCGGGCAGCCGGTCGGTGTCCTTTCCCGTCAGCGCCCTGACGAGCCACGTCTTCCCGTGGTCGACGTGGCCCGCCGTGCCGACGGTCAGCGGCATCGCACGTCGCTCACGCGCGCGCCGCCGCGACCGCCGCCGCCACCTCGACCGCCTCGTCGTCGGTCAGCGTCCGGCAGTCGAGCAGCGTCCGCCCGTCGCGGACGATCGCGACGACGGGGGGCTCGCCCGCCCGCAGCGTCGCGGCGAGCTCCTCCTCGACGGCGCAGGCCCAGCTCTCGATCTCCGCGAGCGGGAGCGCACCGCCTCCGGCACGCGCGACCGTGGCCTCGACCTCGCCCCCGACCGCGGCGGCGAGCCGCTCGGCGCGGGCCCGCACGACGTGCGCAGGCTCGCGCAGCATGCGCACCACCGGCGGGTCGGTCGTGCCGCCGAGGGAGAGGAGGAGCGTGCCCTCGAGCGCCGCGAGCGTCAGCTTGTCGGCGCGCAGGGCACGCTGCAGGGGGTGGCGCCGCAGCCGCTCGACGAGGTCGGCGCGGCCGACCACGATGCCCGCCTGCGGCCCGCCGAGCAGCTTGTCGCCCGAGAAGCAGACGAGGTCGGCGCCGGACGCGAGGCTGTCGCGGACGTCGGGCTCGTCCCACAGGTCGACGAGCGCACCGGAGCCGAGGTCGTCGACGAGCGGCAGCCCGTGCCGGCGGGCCACGGCCGCGAGCTCCTCGACGCCGGGCAGCTCGGAGAACCCGACGACGCGGAAGTTCGACTGGTGCACGCGCAGGAGCAGCGCCGTGTCCGGCCCGATCGCGCGCTCGTAGTCCGCGGCGCGCGTCCGGTTCGTCGTCCCGACCTCCACGAGCCGGGCGCCGGAGCGGAGGAGCACGTCCGGGATCCGGAAGCCGTCGCCGATCTCGACGAGCTCGCCGCGCGAGACGACGACCTCGCGTCCCTCCGCGAGCGCGGCGAGCGCGAGCAGCACGGCGGCGGCGTTGTTGTTGACGACGAGCGCGGCCTCGGCGCCCGTGAGCCGGCGGAGCACGTCCGCCCCGTGATCCTGGCGCGAGCCGCGCGCACCCTCGGCGAGGTCGAACTCGAGGTTCGAGTAGCCGCGGGCAACCTCGGTGACGCGCGCGAGCGCGGCGTCACCGAGCGGCGCGCGGCCGAGGTTCGTGTGGACGATCACGCCCGTCGCGTTCAGGACGCGCCGGAGTCGCGGCGCCGTCGCGCGACCGAGCTCCGCGAGCGTCGCCTCGACGAGGTCGCCGGGGTCGGCGCCGACGCCGATCGTCTCGCGCGCACGCGCGAGCGCCGCCCTGGCGGCGGCCACCGCCGGCGGGCGGGGTGCGGCGGCGAGACGCGGATCCCGCAGGAGCTCGTCGACCGACGGCAGGTCGCGCAGGCGCATGGCTGGAAAGTGTAGGGAGCCCGGAACGGCCGGGATTCCGCCTACCATGGCCGTGGATCGTGGCAGTCCTCGAGGCGAGCTCCCTGCGCCCGGCGCGCCGTCTCCGTCGCCTCCTCCTCGGCGCGGCGACGCTGCTCGGCGTGCTCGCGGTGGCCGTCGGGCTGCTCGCGCTGCGCGGCTGGCTGCACACCGGGGAGGCGATGCCGGGCGTGCGTGTCCTCGGCACCGACCTCGCCGGAACCTCCGAGGCGCAGCTCGGGCCCCGCATCCGCGGGCTCGCCGCGCGCCGCCTCGCACAGCCGGTGCCGCTCGAGGCATCGGGCCGCACCGTTCGGATCGAGGCCGCGAAGCTCTTCACGCTCGACCGCCCTGCGACCGTGGCCGCCGCGATGGACGCCGGCCGCGACTCGCTCGGCGGCCGCGCACGGTCGCTGCTCGTCCCGATCACGCGCGGCGTGGACGTGGCGCCGCGCTTCGTCGTCCGGCCGAATGCGGAGGCACGCCTTCGGACGCTGCTGAAGCCGTTCGTGACGCCGCCGGTCGACGCGTCGGTGCGGATGGAGGGCACGGAACCGGTCCTCGGCCGCAGCCGTGCCGGCACCGCCGTCGACCTCGACGCGCTCCTCGCGGGAATCGAGGCCCGCGTCGCCGCCGGCACCGGCTCCGTCCCCGTCGAGCTCGCGCGCGCGGAGCCGGCGATCTCGGACGCCGCGGCCGCCGCCGCCGCGGACGAGGCACGGGCCGTCGTCTCGGCACCCGTCGACGTGACGTGGCAGGGCGAGGTCGCGGGCACCCTCTCGACGGCGCGCCTCGCGCGGCTGCTCGCGTTCGAGCCGCGCGGCTCGCGGCTCCTCGTGCTGCTCGACCGCGAGCGGCTCGCACGCGTCCTCGACCCCGCGGTCGCCCCGCACAAGCAGCAGGCGCGGAACGCGCAGTTCGTCGTCGACGGCGACGCCGTCTCGATCCGGCCGTCGCGGACGGGGACGACGCTCGACGCGGACGCAGCCGTGGTGTCCGTGCTGACGGCGGCGCACGCGACGGGCGTGCGGACGGCGCCCCTCACGCTCACGTCGATCGACGCCGCGCGGACGACGGCCGAGGCGGAGGCGCTCGGGATCACCGAGCGGATCTCGCACTTCACCACGGACATGGGGCCGTCGTCGTCGAACCGCATCCACAACGTCCATCTGATGGCCGACTACATCGACGGGACGATCGTCGAGCCGGGCGACACGTTCTCGTTCAACGAGTCGGTCGGCCCCCGCACCCCGGAGCGCGGCTTCCTCGAGGGGCAGATGATCGTCGGCTCGCTGCTCCTCCCGTCGATCGGCGGCGGGGTCTGCCAGACCGCGACGACGCTCTTCAACAACGCGTTCGAGCTCGGGCTGCCCATCGTCGAGCGGCACAACCACAGCTTCTACATCTCCCACTACCCGCTCGGCCGCGACGCCACCGTGTCCTGGGGCGGGCCCGACTTCAAGTTCCGGAACGACATGGAGCACGCGATCCTGATCAAGACCTCGTACACCGACTCGACGCTGACGTTCTCGTTCTACGGCACCTCCGAGGGCCGCACGATCCAGGTTCGCGAGGGCGAGAAGGCGAACTGGAAGGAGCCGACCGTGTCGTACGCCCTCGACCCCGCGGCGCCGCGCGGGTCGAAGCGGATCGAGCGCGGCGACCGACAGGCCGGGTTCGACGTGACGATCTCGCGGACGGTGAAGGACGCCCGCGGCGAGGTGATCCGCAGGGACGCCTTCACGAGCCACTACATCCCCGTCGGCGACACCTGGGTGTACGGGCCCGGGTCGACGATCCCGGGGAGCTACTTCGTCATCCCGACCACCTGAGCGGCGCATCGGGCCGTGGCGATCGACGACGACGAGCTGCTCTCGCCGTCGCTCGGCGGCTACGTCGCCCCGAAGGAGCGCCCGTGGCACACGGGCTCGATCTTCTACGTCGCCTTCTTCGGCGGGATCCTCGCCGGCGCCGTGCTCGCGTGGATCAACGCGGGCCGGCTGCCCGTGTCGCGCAGGCGCCGGCTCGCGGTCCCGGTGCTCGGCGCGCTCGGACTGCTGGCGACGATCCTGGCCGCCCTCGCCTTCGACCTCAGCCGCGGCGACGCGATCCGGTTCGCGACGCGCATCGTCGGCGTCGCCGGGTTCGTCGCGATCTACTGGCTGCTGAAGCCGGCGGAGCGGGTGTACGTGACGTTCGGGCCCGACGACGACGAGGCGTTCGAGTCGCTCTGGCTCCCGGGCGTGCTCGCGACGTTCGGGCTCGGGGCTGTACAGGCCGCGATCGTGTACGCGATTCTCTCCGTGTGACCGATTCGGACGACCTCGCCCCGCTCGCGCTCGCGGAGCACTACCTCGAGATCGGCCAACCACAAGCGGGGCTCGCCGCGCTCGACCGCTCGGGAGGGACGGCGCTCGAGACGTCCCGCTACTGGGAGCTCCGCGCCCGGGCGCTCGTCGACCTCGGGCGTCACCGCGACGCACTCGACGCCGCGCGGACGGGCCTGCGCGCGAGCGCGGACGACACGGCGCTGCTGTCGCTGGCGGCCCGTGCGGCCGCCGAGCTCGGCGACCTGCCGGACGCCGAGCGTCTCGTGCTCGCCGCGCTGCGGAACGACTCCGAGGACCCCGACCTGCTCGCGCAGTACGCGCTCCTGCTCGTGCGAGCCGGACAGACCCAGAAGGCACACGCGGTGCTCGCGCGCGCAGAGCGGGTCGATCCGCTCGACGCGACGGTGGTGCGCACGCGGGCGATCCTCTCCTTCCTGGCGGGCCGCGACCGCGAGGCGCGACGCCACGGGAAGCGGCTGCTCGAGGAGGTCGACCCGGCCGATCCCGTCGCCCACGCCGTCCTCGGCGCCACCGCGGCCGACCGGGGCGCCGCCGGGCTCGCCTCCCGCCACCTCGACGAGACCGCGCGCTACGACGTCCGCGACCACGCGGTCGCCGGAGTCGCACGCGAGGCCCGTATCGACGCCCATTGGCTCCTGTGGCCGATGCGGCCGATCGCCCGTTTCGGCCCCGGCGTGCTCTGGATGGTCGGTCTCGGCGGCGCCCTCCTGTTCGACACGATCGGGCTCGGGCCGCTCGGCCTCATCTGGCTCGCCGCGTACGTGCTGCTCGCGCTCTACTCCTGGACGGTCGCGCCGCTCGCGCGGCGGTACCTCGAGCGGAGGCTGGGATGAGCTCCGACCGGGCGGACGGCCTCCGGCGCGCGCTCGAGCTCACCCCGGACAACCACGCGCTCCGGCTCGTCCTCGCCGAGACGCTGCAGGCCGAGGGCGAGGCGACCGAGGCGCTCGAGCACTACGCGAGCCTCCTCGAGGCGGGCGAGCTCCCGCCGGAGTCGCTCGTCGCCGTCGGGCGCCTCGCGATCGAGCACCGGCGCCCCGAGCTCGCGGAGGCCTGCGTGCGGGCGGCCGAGCGCGCCGGCCTCGTCGACGGGGTGGGGGAGCTGCGCGAGGCGCTCGCCGAGGCGCACCGGCCGATGCGCGTGCTGCGCGGCGCGGCGCCGGCGGAGGAGCTCGACCTGCCGCTGCTCCAGCCCGAGGAGACGATCCTCTTCGGCGACGTCGGCGGTCTCGACGAGGTCAAGAAGGCGATCCACCGGACGATCATCCTCCCGTACCAGCGCACCGACCTCTACGAGCGCTACGGGCGACGCGCGGGCGGCGGCATCCTCCTCTACGGGCCGCCCGGCGTCGGCAAGACGATGCTCGCCCGCGCCACGGCGGGGGAGTGCGGGCTCCGGTTCCTCAACGTCCGCATCGAGCACGTGCTCGACCCGTACTTCGGGATCTCCGAGCGCAACCTCCACGAGCTGTTCGAGGCGGCGCGGGCGAGCGCGCCGTGCGTCCTGTTCCTCGACGAGCTCGACGCGATCGGCTACACGCGCCGCCGCCACAGCGGCAGCGTCGGCCGGCCGCTCGTCGACCAGCTGCTCCAGGAGCTCGACGCGATCGGCTCCGACAACGCCGACCTGCTCGTCCTCGCCGCGACGAACGCGCCGTGGGACGTCGACGAGGGCCTCAAGCGCCCGGGTCGGTTCGACCGGATGCTGTTCGTGCCGCCGCCGGACGAGACGGCCCGGGTCGAGATCCTGCGCCTGCACCTCGAGGGCCGCCACGCGGAGGAGGTCGACCGGGGGAAGCTCGCGCGTGCGACGCCGCTCTTCAGCGGGGCCGACCTGCGCGCGCTCGTGGAGCGCGCCACCGACCTCGTGATCGACGAGGCGCTCGACACCGGGGGCGAGCCGCCCTTGCGCACCGAGCACCTCGAGCGGGCCCTCGCCGGCCTCGTCGCGTCGACGCTCGAGTGGCTCGAGACGGCGCGCAACTACGTCGACTTCGCGAACCAGGGCGGCCGCTACGACGACGTCGCGCGGTTCCTCCGGTCGCGCGAGGCGAAGGCCGCGCGCGGCCGGTAGGCGCTACTCGCCGGCCGCCGTGTGCGCGCGCGCCGGGGCCTCCGCGCGGCGGCGCTCGTAGGCGGTGACGATCGTGTCGACGGCGTCGCCCGGGTCGTCCGTGACGAACAGCAGGCGCTCGTCCTCCGGCGAGATCATCCCGCGTGCGAGCGGCCCCTCCTGCATCCACCGGATGAGCCCGCGCCAGTACGCGGAGTCGAAGAGGACGACGGGGAAGTTCAGGACCTTCCCCGTCTGGATCAGCGTCAGCGCCTCGAAGAGCTCGTCGAGCGTCCCGAAGCCGCCGGGGCAGAGCACGAAGCCCTCCGACGCCTTCACCAGCATCACCTTGCGCGCGTAGAAGTGGTCGAACGTCTGGATCACGTCGCAGTAGGGGTTCGGCTCCTGCTCGTGCGGAAGCTCGACGTTGAGCCCCACCGAGAAGCCGCCGCGCTCCTTGCATCCGCGGTTCGCGGCCTCCATCACGCCGCCGCCGCCGCCGGTGACGACGGTGAAGCCGGCCTCGCCGAACAGCCCTCCCAGCACGCGCGCCTCCCGGTAGACCCGATCGCTCTCGGGCACGCGCGCGGACCCGAAGATCGTGACGGCAGGGTCGGGGAGCCGGTCGACGAGCTCGAACCCGACGCGGAACTCGTCCGCGATCATCCGGACGTGCTCGGGGATACGGCCGTCGTGCGGCTGCTCGAGGATCTCGCGGTCGCGCGTCGCCACTACAGCCGGTCCTGGGGGAGGTGCGCGAGCCACATGCCGGCGGCGAGTGCCGCCGCGAGCCCGACGTACAGCGCCAGGAGCCACGTCCGCTCGGGCCGGCCACGCAGCGCCTTGACGGCGCGCCAGGTGAACCCGCCGTCGAGCATCCAGACGGGGAGGAGGTTGAAGAGGTTGAGGAGGAAGCCGGTGTACGCGAGCGCCCGGAGGAGGTCGGAGTCGAGCCACACGCCGAGGCCCCACGAGGCGGCGGCCGCGGCCCCGCCGAAGAACGGCCCCGCCAGCGAGATCAGGCCGTTGTGCCATGGGTCATCCGGCGCGTCCTTGATCGCGACGTACGCGCCGAGGAAGGGCACGAACACCGGCAACGACGGATGGAGGCCCTGGCGCCGCGCTTCCAGGAAGTGCCCCAGCTCGTGGACGAGGATCATCAGCACGAAGCCGATCCCGAACGTCCAGCCCCAGATCAGCGCGTACCCGGCGACCGAGATGAAGATCCCGAAGAACTTGAACAGGGCCGCGCCGAACTTGACGACGAGCCCGAGCACGACCGCGATCGGCGCCCAGAGGCGCCGCAGGAACGCACGCCATGCGGGCTCGGGGTGGATCGGCCGGTAGCCCCGGAGGTCGTCCTCCCGGGACGCCTCGTACAGCCGCTCCCAGTCCTGCGCCGTGTACGGATCCGGCGGGGTCGTGTCGCGGTCGCTCACGCACCTCACGCTAGCTGGCGGGCCGACCCTCGGCGGCGCGCCTGACGAGCTCGCGCGGATCTGCCAGAGATACCGCGAACCCGCGCTCGCCTCCGGAGGCCCCCGTGGGGAGCGTCTAGGAGCCCCTCCCGATCCACTCCTCGCCGCCCTCGTAGACCTCCTTCTTCCACAGCGGCACGGTCTCCTTGAGCGTGTCGATCGCCTCCCGGCACGCCTCGAGCGCCGCGGCGCGGTGCGGCGCGGAGACGGCGATGACGACGCTCGTCTCGCCGATCTGCACGACGCCGACGCGGTGATGGATCGCGATCGCCTCGATCTCGTGCCGCTCGCCGATGGCCTGGGCGATCCGCGCCATCTCCGCCTCCGCCATGCCCTCGTACGCCTCGTACTCGAGGCGCACGACGTCGCGCCCGCGGGAGCGGCGGCGCGTGGTGCCGGCGAACGTCGCCACCGCGCCCGCGTCGGTCGAGGCCACCTCGTCGACCGCCGCCTGCAGCGAGAGCGGCTCCTCCGAGAGGCGGAACGCGCCGCCGGAGACGGGCGGGATGAGCGCGACCTCGTCGCCCTCCGCGAGCGCGCGCCCCGCGTCCGCATACTCGCGGTTCACGGCGACGAGCAGCCCCGGCGGCTCGTCGCCGAGGCCGAGCGACCCCCAGACGTCGGCCGCGGTCGCCCCGTCGGCGAGCTCGACGTCGCGGGTGGACGTCCCGGCCCGCTCGCGCAGGCCGGCGAAGAGGCGGACCGTGACGCGCATCGCGCCGAAGCGTATGCGCGGCGGCGTACGATGCGGGCCATGGCGACGGCCGAGGATCGGCGCGAGACCGACTCCGGCATCGAGGTCAAGCCGGTCTACACCGCCGCCGACGTCCCCGGACTCGAGCTCGAGCCGCCCGGCGCCTTCCCCTTCACGCGCGGCCCGTACGCCGACATGTACCGCGGCCGTCCGTGGACGATCCGGCAGTACGCCGGCTTCGCCTCCGCGGAGGAGACGAACGCGCGCTTCCGGTACCTGCTCGACCGCGGGCAGACGGGCCTCTCCGTCGCGTTCGACCTGCCGACGCAGCTCGGACTCGACTCCGACGACCCGACGGCGCTCGGGGAGGTCGGGCGCACCGGCGTCGCGATCGACTCGCTCGCCGACATGGAGCTCCTCTTCGACGGGATCCCGCTCGGCGAGGTCTCGACGTCCATGACGATCAACGCCCCCGCGTCGCTGCTCCTCCTCCTCTACGAGCTCGTCGCGGAAGGACAAGGCGTCCGCGGCGAGGCCCTCCGCGGCACCGTCCAGAACGACATCCTCAAGGAGTACGTGGCGCGCGGGAACTACATCTATCCGCCGCGGCCCTCGATGCGGCTGACGACCGACCTGTTCGCGTACTGCCGCGAGCGGCTCCCGCGCTGGAACACGATCTCGATCTCCGG
>JBLNEO010000018.1:0-15683 GCA_050262775.1 Pseudomonadota bacterium
CTGATCTCGCAGCAGATCGCTCCTCACCGCCACCGCCGCACGCCGCGACGACGGCCGCGGCCAGGGCGGCGGAGAGACCGACCGCGAGCAGGCGCAGCCGCGCCGGCCGCGGCCACCTCTCGCAGCGGATGCCGCAGTCTTGTGCCACTCGTTACGTGTGAGCGTACCCGCGTCCCCCGCCGCGGCGTCCGAGAAGTCGCGGATTCTTCGCTTACCCCGCGTTGCTGCTGCACGGGCTGATGATGCCCGCGATGGTCGTCCCGATGCTGTTCCGCCTTGACCTGTACACCGGACGGGTACCGCACCGGGCGCACGCGCACAGCTAACCGAACTTCCGCCGCCGGCGATCCTGGCGGATACGAAGCGAGATCCGGGCCTCCGGCCTCGACGCGCTCCACGGCTGAGCGTTTGTGCTCGGAATGCTCCGCTGAGAGGCTGCGGGTGTGTGCGCGTCTCCTCCGCGTGATTCCGCGGCGGCCGAGTGACCCGCTCCGATCTCGCCGGGTGGCTGCTTCTCGGCTCGTTCCTGTTGTGGCTTCCGGCCGCCGCCCTGCCCTCGCGCGTGTGGACGGCGCCGCTTCCCGAGCGGCTCGCCCTGATCGCGCCGCGACGCCGGCGATGGCAGGTGGTCAACCTCTCGATCGTCGGGGCGGCCGTGCTGCTCGTGCTCGGTTTCGCGGCGCTGGCCGAGCCGCTCGAGCGGGCCGGAGGGGGTGTCCTCGTCCCGCTCTCGTCGAGCGCGCTGCTCATGGGCGCGCCGCTGTGGCTGGCGAGCCTGACCTTTCGCGTGACCTCGTTGACGGGAGCGGCCGATGCGGAGCCACAGGCGGGATTCGCAGCCCTGTCCGCCTGGGCGGGTGGGCTCTTCCTCGCCTGGACCGCGCTGGCCAACGCCGCGGTGCTCGGCTTCGGCGCCGCGGTCGTCCACAGTGGCTACCCGGCGGCGTGGTCGGGTTGGGTGGCGATCGTCCTGGCCGCCCTGATGCTCGCCCAGCTCGCGGCGACCGGCGACGCGCTCCCGGCCCTCTACCACGTCGCGCCGGCGGTGATCGGCATCGCGCTGCTGCTCGACTGATCGATCACCTGCGCAGTCGAGCGCGGACGAGGGTCAAGTCGACGCGGCCTCCTGCCGATCGTGACTGCAACTGGACTGGGGGGTCGAGGAGGCTTGACCGGTGGCGCACCCACCGCACACCGCACCGAGACGCCGCCGTGGCGGGCGGCTCCACGCCATGTGGACCGCCCTTCACGATCGCCGTCGCACCGAGTACCGTTGGTCGTCCTAGCACTCGATGTGGTTCGCACGTCCGGGGGGAGGATTAGAACTTCACCATGCTCGCGCCGTCGGGCGATCTGACGCGGAACGCGGTCACGGAGCTCGCGCGCGCGCGGGATACGCCTGGGCTGCGCGCATACGCGGACTCGCTCGCGCCGACGGCGGCGGTCGCCTACGAGCGCGCCCGCGCGCGCGCGCTCGCGCTCGCGCTCGCAGGGCGGCTCGACGCCGGGCTGGCGGAGCTGGCGCTCGGAAACGCGTCGGCGTGGCCGGCGGCAGCGATCTTCACCGCCGACGTGGCGCACGCGCAGGCACTCGCCGGCGACGCGACGGGAGCGCTCGCGACCCTCCGTGCCGCGTCGGTCGAGGCGTGGGACGAGGCCGTCGTCGGCGATGCCCTCCTGCTCGCGGCCGCGACCTCGCCGGCGGCCTGGCGCTCGGCGCTGCACCTCGCGCTCCGCCACGGGAACCTCGGCGCGGTCGGCTCGGTGGCACGACTCCGCCTCGTTCCCCTCTCGCCGCGGCGCGTGCTCGTGGCGAGCGGTGCGGCCGCCGCGATCCTCGGCGCGCTCGTGCTGCCCTGGGCCGTGCTCTCGGACGGCCTCTCGGTCACCGACGTGCCCGCGGTTCCGGCGCCCCGTGGCGGGACCGAGGTCGTCGCGACGCCGCTCCCGTCGTCATCCTCCTCCGGCTCCTCGACCGGAACCGGGACCGGGACCGGAGCGGGTCGGAACGCGGTCCGACCCGTCCGGCCCGAGCCCACCGGGGCGCAGCGGCTCCCCGGCACGTTCGTCGCCTTCCCCGCCGGCGACGGGACCTCCACGTCCTCGTCGTCCGCGTCGTCCGAGGGCCGCGCGTCCCGCGGCAGGATCCGCCCGACGGCTCCGCGCACCGAGCCGAGGCCGCGCCCGCGGCCGACGCCCGCGCCGTCTCCCGCGCCGACGCCGGCGCCCACGCCCGCACCGGCGCCGGCGCCGAGCCCGACCCCCACGCTCACGCCGACTCCGGTTCCGGTCTCGCAGCCGGCGCCCCAGAGCCAGGGCACGTCGTCTGCGCCCGCACCCGCTCCCGCGCCGGCACCGACACCCGCACCCACGAAGCGTCGCGGCAAGTCCGATCAGGCGAAGGGCCACCAGCCCGAGAAGCCCGGGAACGGACGCGGCCGGAAGGACTCCCCGACGCCTTCCGCCGGACCCGCGCCGGTGGAGGAGGCGCCCGTCGCGGCGCCTCCTCCGACACCGGCAGCCGAGGCGCCCGCCGCCGACACCGACGACGACCCGGGGCGGGACAAGGACAAGGAGCACGGCAACGCCGGCGGGAACGGCAACGGGGCCGGGAACGGCAACGGCAACGGCGGGGGCAACGGCCGCGGCAAGGGGTAGCCGCCGCTCCCCACACCCCGTTTCAGGGTCGAGCGGCCGGGACACTGCGCGCAGAATGGAATGGTGGCGGCAGGCCGTCGTGCTGCAGGTCTATCCGCGCTCCTACCAGGACACCGACGGCGACGGCGTCGGCGACCTGGCCGGGATCCGCTCGCGGCTCGACTACCTCGAGTGGCTCGGCATCGACGCGGTCTGGCTGAGTCCGACCTTCCCGTCGCCGAACGACGACTGGGGCTACGACGTCTCGGACTACCGCGGCGTCCACCCGGAGCTCGGGACGCTCGACGAGCTCGACGGGCTCGTCGCCGACGCGGGCGCACGCGGGATCCGCGTCCTGCTCGACATCGTCCCGAACCACACCTCGACCCAGCACCCGTGGTTCCGCGGGGAGCATCGGGACTGGTACGTGTGGGCGGAGCCGGACGCCGACGGCCGGCCGCCGAACAACTGGCGCTCCGTGTTCGGCGGGTCGGCCTGGGAGTGGTCGGAGCCCGACGGCCGGTTCTACCTCCACAGCTTCCTGCCCTCGATGGCCGATCTCGACTGGTGGAACGAGGAGGTTCGCGCGGAGTTCGAGGACATCCTGCGGTTCTGGTTCGACCGTGGGGTCGCCGGCTTCCGGATCGACGTCGCGCACGGGCTCGTGCACGACCGACTGCTGCGCGACAACGCGCCTGCCGAGCCCGGCGACTCGCCGACGCTGCAGCGGATGGGGCAGCGGCTCGACCGCAGCCTCAACCAGCCCGAGGTGCACGACGTCTACCGGCGCTGGCGGCGCGTCGCCGACGCCTACGACCCGCCGCGGGCGTTCGTCGGCGAGACGTACGTGATGGAGCTCGAGCGCCTCGCCTCGTTCTACGGCGACGGGCACGACGAGCTGCACCTCGCGTTCAACTTCACCTTCCTCCACGCCGACCTCGACCCTGCGGTGCTGCGGGAATGCGTCGAGCGCACGGAGGCGGCGCTCCCCGACGGGGCGTGGCCCGTGTGGACGGCGTCGAACCACGACGTGCACCGCTTCCCGACGCGCTGGGCGCGCGACGACCCCGACCGTGCCCGCGTCGCGCTGCTGCTCCTGCTGACCCTCCGCGGGACGCCGGTCCTCTACTACGGCGACGAGCTCCTGCTGCAGCAGGTCGAGCTGCCGCCGGAGGCGCTGCGCGACCCCGTGGCGGCGACGGTCGGCCCGGAGGAGGGACGCGACGGCGAGCGGACGCCGATGCCGTGGGAGCCCGGCCACGCCTACGGATTCACGTCCGGCGAGCCGTGGCTCCCGACCGGGGACCGAGACGGCCTCACCGTCGCCGAGCAGCGGGAGGATCCCGGATCGGCGCTCCGCTTCACGCGCGACCTGATCGCGCTGCGCCGCGCGCGCCCGGACCTCGTCGGCGGCGCCTACGCCTCCCTCGCCTCGCCCGAGGGGACGTGGGTCTGGCGTCGCGGCGGGTCGACCGCCGTCGCGCTCAACCTCGGCGTCGCCGACGCCGAGCTCGAGCTGCGCGGGACGATCCTGCTCGCCACGCGTCGGGAACGTGACGGCGAGCGCGCCGACGGCGTCCTCCGGCTCGCCCCCGGCGAGGGCGTCGTGGTCGAGCTCGCCTAGGAGTCGGAGCCCGAGCCGCGCATCTCGTCTGCCGCGGCGCGTGCCTGGTCGTGCACCGACCGGCGCCGCTCGTCCGGCGCCTCGGCGCGGTCCACCGGCGTCTCGGCCTCCTCGAACGCATCGCGCTCCTCGGCGAGCCCGCGTGCCTCCTCCAGCCGCTGGCGCAGCTCGTCGGCGCGCGGATCGGGCCCTGCGGGCGGTTCCTCGGCGGGCACGGCCGGGGGCGGCTCGGCGTACGGTCGGCGGAGGCGGCCCCACGTGTAGGCGCCCGCGACCGCGAGGCCGCCGGCGAGCCAGGCCAGGCGGTTCTTCACGCGGCCGATGCTACACTCGCCCCGCTTCCTGCTCCGTCATCGCGCCGTGCACACCCGACGCGGCGCTCGCAGGCGGAGCCGACTCAGACCGTGGGAAGGAGTGATCGGGTCAGAATGACCGTGACCAAGTACGAGATCCTGCTGATGCTGGATCCCGAGATGCCCGAGGAGCGCCAGTCCGAGATCGTCGGTCGCGTCCGCGAGCTCGTCGAGGGCGGCGGCGGCACCTGGGTGACGCACGAGGTGTGGGGACGCCGGCGGCTGGCCTACGAGATCGCGAAGAAGACCGACGGCATCTACCACCTGCTCCACTTCGACGCGCAGCCCGAGACGCTCGACGAGATCTCGCGCGTGCTGAAGATCACGGACGGCGTGATGCGCCACCTGCCGACCCACCGGATCGAGGGCTCCCGCACGTCGGCGCCCGCGCCCGCGCCGGCCGCCGTCGGGTCCGAGGGGTACGGTGGGGCGAACAGACGTTCGGTCGAGGAAGAGGAGGAGTAACCATGGCCGCGAGCGTGAACCGCGTCGTCCTCGTCGGGAACCTGACGCGCGACCCCGAGCTGCGCCACACCCCCAGCGGGACGGCCGTCTGCTCGCTGCGGCTCGCAGTGAACTCCCGGCAGAAGCAGGCCGACGGGCAGTGGGGCGAGAAGCCGAACTACTTCTCCGTCACCGTCTGGGGCCAGCAGGGCGAGAACTGCGCCCAGTACCTCTCGAAGGGGCGCCCGGTCGCCGTCGACGGACGGCTCGACTGGCGCGAGTACCAGGCACAGGACGGCACGAAGCGCGAGGCGATCGAGATCGTCGCCGACTCCGTGCAGTTCCTGGGCGGCCGCGGCGACGGCGAGGGCGGCGGCGGACAGCCGCAGTTCGTCCCCGCGAGCGCGCAGGCCGCCGAGGCGGACTTCCCGCCGGCCGCCGCCGACGACGACATCCCGTTCTAGAAAGGCACAGCATGGCTCCGACGAAGGAACGGCGCCCCAGGCGCCCCGGCGACAAGGACCGCGGAGGGAAGCGGAAGTCCTGCTTCTTCTGCAAGGACAAGGTCGACGAGATCGACTACAAGAACGTCAACCAGCTGCGGCGGTACATCTCCGAGAAGGGGAAGATCCGCTCGCGGCGCGTCACCGGCGCGTGCCGGCGGCACCAGGTGCAGGTCGCGTCCGCGGTGAAGCGCGCGCGCGAGATGGCGCTGCTGCCGTACGTCTCGGGGTAGGCATGGACGTCATCCTCCTCAACGACGTCGAGAAGCTCGGCCTCCGGGGCGACGTGGTGCACGTGGCCGACGGCTACGCGCGGAACTTCCTGCTGCCGCGGCGCCTCGCCGAGCGCGCGACCCCCGCGAAGGTCGCCGAGCTCGAGAAGCGCGAGGCCCAGAAGGCGCGCCACGAGGCGGCATCGGCCGACCAGGCGCAGGCGATCGCCGACACGCTGCGCAAGACGGTGCTGACGTTCGAGGTGCAGTCCGGCCCCACGGGGACGCTTTTCGGCTCGGTCACGAGCACGAACGTCGCCGACGAGATCTGGCGCACGCGCAAGATCCGCGTCGACCGTCGCAAGATCGGCCTCCACGACTCGATCAAGCGCATCGGGCGCTACGCGATCCCGATCACGGTGTTCGAGGGCGTCGAGGTCGAGGTGAAGACCCTCGTCGTGCCCGAGGGCGGCGAGCTGCCGCCCGAGGAGGAGCTCGCCGCGATGGAGGCCGCCGAGGCGGCCGAGGCGGCGCGCCTCGAGGACGCGGACGCCGCGACCGCCGCCCAGGACGCGGAGCTCGCCGACACGGCCGAGGAGCTCGAGGAGACACCCGAGCTGCACGAGGCCGGGCGGGACGACGCGTTCGACCGGATCGCCGACCAGGCGCTCGAGCGGCCCGACGAAGAGCTGTAGGAGCGCGCGGGGAGCTCCGGCGTCGGACGCAGCCCGGTTGGACGACCGCCCGTGCCGGCCGTCGAGGCGCGAAGTTCGTGGAAATTGCGCCCCTTTCCTCACTGTCCACGGATCCCACAGTGGGCCTGTGGATACGGCGCCGTCTTCTGCGGACAAGTCCGAAGATCACACTCGCCGGGGCGCCGAGGTGTGGATAACATCCGAACGTCTGTTCGTTTTCTCCCGTCGGGCGGGTGCCGGACGGACGAATCTGTCCACAGGCTGTTGACTGCAATCCACGGGAGGGCGACGTTTGGATAGCGACGTGGCACAGCCGCTCGCCCAGGTCTCGCACGCGACCGCCCCGGTCCCGCCGCAGAACCTCGAGGCCGAGGAATCGGTCCTCGGGGCCATGCTGCTCTCCCCTGGTGCGATCGGGGCGGTCAGCGAGATCCTCGACGCGTCGGACTTCTACCGCGACAGCCATGCGACGATCTACCGCACGGCGCTCGCGCTCTACGCGAAGGGCGAGCCGGTCGACGCGATCACGCTCGTCGACGCGCTCGAGGAGCGGGGCGAGCTCGACGCGATCGGCGGCCGTGTCCGCGTCCACGAGCTCGCGGCGCTCGTGCCCGCGACGGCGAACGCGGCGCACTACGCGCGGATCGTCCGGGAGACGGCCACCCTGCGCGGGCTCATCCGTGTCGGGGCCGAGATCTCCCGGCTCGGGTGGGAACGGCCCGGCGAGACGCAGGACCTCGTCGACCGGGCCGAGCAGGTGATGTTCGAGCTCTCGCAGCAGCGCGTGACGAGCGAGTTCGCGCACATCGAGACGCTGCTGAAGGAGTCGTTCGAGCGGATCACGGCGCTGTACGAGGCCGGCGCCGAGATCACGGGGATCCCGTCGGGGTACCGCGACCTCGACCGCGTGACGTCGGGGTTCCAGCCCGGGAACCTGATCATCATCGCCGCGCGCCCGTCGATGGGGAAGTCGGCGCTCGCCCTCTGCATGGCCGCCAACCTCGGCGTCCGCCACGAGACGCCCGTCGCGCTCTTCACCCTCGAGATGTCGAAGGCGGAGGTCACGCAGCGGCTGCTCTGCTCCGAGGCGAAGGTCGAGTCGCAGCGGCTGCGCTCGGGCCGGCTCGCCGCCGACGACTGGCCGCGCCTCGTGGCCGCCGGCGACAAGCTGATGAAGGCGCCGATCTACGTCGACGACACCGGCTCGATCACGATGATGGAGCTGCGGTCGAAGGCGCGCCGCCTCAAGTCGAAGGCGCCCGAGCTCGGCCTCATCGTCGTCGACTACCTGCAGCTGATGACCGCCGGCGGCACGACGGAGAGCCGCGTGCAGGAGGTGTCGCAGATCTCCCGCCAGCTCAAGGTCCTCGCGCGCGACCTCGAGATCCCGATCATCGCCCTCTCGCAGCTGTCGCGCGCGGTCGAGCAGCGCCACGACAAGCGGCCGATCCTGTCCGACCTGCGCGAGTCCGGCTCGATCGAGCAGGACGCCGACATCGTCGCGTTCGTCTACCGCGACGAGTACTACAGCGGCGAGGAGTCCGACCAGCAGGGGCTGGCGGAGCTGATCATCGCGAAGCACCGCAACGGCCCGACCGACGCCGTGAAGCTCTCGTTCCTGAAGCGCTACGCGAAGTTCGCGGACCTGGCCGCATGAGAGCCGCGACCCCCGACTGGCGGACGTTCGAGCGTGAGCTCGCGAAGCTCGTCCGCGCAGTCGAGGAGGTCGCTCTCACCGTCGGCTGCGGCCCGCAGACCGTCGTCGACGCCCTGGCCGAGACCGTCGAGGCCCACCTCGACACCCCGCATCGTCCCACCCTGCGCCTCGCCGGCGACGACTGGAGGACCTGATGGAGCAGACGATCTGGCTCGCACCGCGGGCGACGTCGTTCACGGAGATCTGCGAGACGTGCGAGGAGGAGACGCCCGTCGCCGCCGGCTGCTCGCACGCGCTCGTCCGCGGGACGCTCCGGCTCGACGCCGCCCACGGCTGGGCGACGTGCGCACGCGGCCACCAGGTGCGGGTGCTGCGCATGACCGCAGCGATGCCGGCCGGCGCGTTCCGCTAGCCCGGCGCCTCGTCCCGCCGACCGATCGGCGATGATGCGGGCGTGCCCGCGACCGTGATCGTCGGCGCGCAGTGGGGCGACGAGGGGAAGGGCAAGATCGTCGACCTGCTCGCGCGCGAGTCCGACGTCGTCTGCCGCTACCAGGGCGGCCCGAACGCCGGCCACACGATCGTGACCGGCGGGGAGACCTACAAGCTCCACCACATGCCGTCGGGCATCCTCTATCGCGGTACGGCGTGCGTGATCGGTGCCGGCTGCGTGATCGACCCGGAGACGTTCGTCCGGGAGCTCGACGAGCTCGAGGCCCGCGGCGTCTCGACGGACGACGTCCACGTCTCCGGCAACGCGCACCTGATCATGCCCTGGCACGTCGCGATCGACGGGGCGAGCGAGCGGCGCCTCGGGCGCCTGCAGATCGGGACGACGCGGCGCGGCATCGGCCCCGCGTACGCGGACAAGGCCTCGCGCCTCGGGATCCGGGTGCAGGACCTCCTCGACGCGAAGATCCTGCGGCAGAAGATCGAGACGGCGCTCGCCGAGAAGAACGTCTGGCTGGAGCGCGTCTACGGCGCGACGCCGCTCGACCTCGACGACTGCACCGAGCGGCTCGAGCGCGTCGCGCAGCGGCTCCGCCCGTTCGTGGCCGACACGTCGCTGCTCGTGGACACCGCGCTCCGCGAGGGGAGGCGCGTGCTGCTCGAGGGGGCGCAGGGGACGCTGCTCGACCTCGACCACGGCACGTATCCGTTCGTCACCTCCTCGAACCCGGTCGCCTCCGCGGCCGCGACGGGCGTGGGCATCGGCCCGACGCGGATCGACGAGGTGATCGGCGTCTCGAAGGCGTACGTCACGCGCGTCGGGGAGGGCCCGTTCCCGACGGAGATCGAGGGCGCCGACCAGGCGCGCATGCGCGAGCTCGGGGGCGAGTACGGGACGACCACCGGGCGCGAGCGCCGCTGCGGCTGGCTCGATCTCGTCGCGCTCCGGTACGCCGCGCGCGTGAACGGCCTGACCGCGCTGGCGCTGACGAAGCTCGACGTGCTGTCGGACTTCGACGAGATCCCGGTCTGCGTGCGTTACCGGCTGCGGGACGGCGGCGAGACCTCCGACTTCCCGGCGCACCAGAGCGACTTCCACCATGCCGAGCCCGTGTTCGAGGTGCTCGAGGGCTGGCGGCGTCCGCTGGACGACGGCCTGCCGGAGCGGGCCGCGCGGTACGTCGCGTTCGTCGAGGAGCAGGTCGGCGTGCCGGTGTCGCTCGTCGGCACGGGGCAGGCGCGCGAGGCGATCGTCGCGCTCGGCTAGCCCCGGCGTGCGAGACTCCCGGCGTGGAGCAGCGGGTCAGCCTCGTCACGCTCGGCGTGCGCGACCTCGGCCGGGCGCGGGCGTTCTACGAGGCGCTCGGCTGGCGGACGGGCGCCGGTCCCGACGACGACGTCGTGTTCTTCCAGGCGGGCGGGATGATCGTCGGCCTCTGGGGGCGCGAAGAGCTCGCCGCCGACAGCGGCGTCGAGGACGCGGGCGGCTGGGGCGGGATCACGCTCGCCCACAACGTCCGCTCACCCGCCGAGGTCGACGCCGTGCTCGCCGAGGCCGAGCGCGCCGGCGCCACGGTCCCCCGGCGGGGCGCGGCGACGTTCTGGGGCGGCTACTCGGGCGCGTTCGTCGACCCGGACGGGCACCCGTGGGAGGTCGCCCACAACCCGGGCTGGACGCTCGGCGACGACGGCTCGATCTCGCTTCGCTAGCGGCAACGGCGCCGAGGACCCCACAGGCCGACGCCCGCTCTAGAGTGCCGGCGGTGAAGGTCCTCCTCGTGGGCTCGGGCGGACGCGAGCACGCGCTCGCGTGGGCGATCGCGCGCTCTCCGCGGCTGGCGGAGCTGCACGCCGCGCCGGGGAACCCCGGCATCGCGCGCCTCGGCAGCTGCCATCCCGTACGGGCGGAGGACGGCGAGGGGCTGCTCGCGCTCGCGCACGCCCTGGAGGCGGACCTCGTCGTCATCGGGCCCGAGGCGCCGCTCGTGGCCGGCGTCGGCGACGAGCTGCGTCACGCCGGGATCTCGGTGTTCGGCCCGAGCGCCGCGGCCGCGCGGATCGAGGGCTCGAAGTCGTTCGCGAAGGACGTGATGCGCGCCGCCGGCGTCCCGACCGCCGACACGCTCGCCGTCGCACGTCCGCCGTGCGTCGTCAAGGTGGACGGGCTCGCCGCCGGGAAGGGCGTCTTCGTCTGCCGGTCGCGGGAGGAGCTCGACGACGCGCTCCGGGCGGCCGCCGCCTTCGACGGGCCGCTCGTGATCGAGGAGCTGCTCGAGGGCGAGGAGGTGTCGATCTTCGCCCTCGTCGACGGGAACGCCGTCGTCCCGCTCGCACCGGCACAGGACTTCAAGCGGCTCGAGGACGGCGACGGCGGACCGAACACGGGCGGCATGGGCTCCTTCTCGCCGGTGCCGGCGGTCGACGACGCGCTCACCGCCGAGATCGCCGAGGGCGTCCACCGGCCCGTGGTCGAGGAGCTCTCGCGCCGGGGCACCCCGTTCGTCGGCCTGCTCTACGCCGGCCTGATGCTGACGAGCGAGGGGCCGCGCGTGCTCGAGTTCAACTGCCGGTTCGGCGATCCCGAGACGCAGTCCGTCCTCCCGCGCCTCCGGAGCGACCTGCTCGAGGCGCTCGCGGCGGCGGCGTCGGGCGAGCTCGCGGGCGTCGAGCCGGCCTTCGCGCCCGGCGCGGCCGTCACCGTCGTCGCGGCCGCGGCCTCGTACCCTCGGGCGGGCGACGCGGGCACGCCGATCGACGGGCTCGAGGACGCCGAGGCGACCGGCGCGCTCGTGTTCCACGCCGGGACGGCGAGCCGGGGCGGCCGCGTGGTGACGAACGGCGGGCGGATCCTGTCCGTGACGGGCCTGGGGTCGAGCGTGACGGAGGCTCGTGACCGCGCCTACGCGGCGCTCGGGTGCATATCGTTCGACGGCATGCGCGCCCGGACCGACATCGCTGCGGAGGCCGCCGGTGTCCGAGCCTGAGGCGCCGCCGCTCGTCGGCATCCTCGTCGGCTCCGAGTCCGACCGCGAGCGGATGGCCGGGGCGATGGAGGAGCTCGACAGGCGCGGGATCCCGTGGGAGTTCGACGTCCGCTCGGCGCACCGGACCCCCGACGCGGTCGCGGAGTACGCCCGCACGGCGCGCGCCCGCGGCCTGCGCGTGCTGATCTGCGGCGCCGGACTCGCGGCGGCGCTGCCCGGCGCGGTCGCCGCGCACACCGACCTGCCGGTGATCGGCGTCCCGCTGCGCTCGTCGCTCTCCGTCCTGGACGGGCTCGACGCCCTCCTTTCCATCGCGCAGATGCCGCCCGGCGTCCCGGTGGCGGCCGTGGGGGTCGACAACGCCCGGAACGCCGGCGTGCTCGCCGCCCGCGTGCTCGGCGCCTGACCTCGCCCGCGACTACGCGGGGAAGCGCGGGTCGGCCCGCAGCGAGTCGAGCTCCTCGTCCTTCGCCGCGTAGTCCCGCGTCTTCGGATCGGCTTCGACGGCGCGCGCCAGGTGGTCGAGCGCCTCCTCGCGGTGGCCGGCACGAGCGTGGAGGCACGCGAGCTCGTAGTGGACGTACGCGTGCCCGGGATGGGCCTCCAGCCCCTCGGCGGCGATGCGAATCGCCTCGTCCCAGTCCTCTCGCCCCCGGGCGGGCGCCGTCGCGAAGTAGTACTCCCACGGCGACACCGGGAACGCGTTCGCGGGAGGCGCGCCGATCACGAACGCCGTCGTCCCGTCCTCCACGGCGACCGCCTCCCGCCGGTCGGCGAGCTCGGGGACGAACACGAGCGTGCCCGCGGGTGCGTCGATCTCCTCGCCGGCGACCGTGAAGCGCGCCCGGCCGCTGACGACGAGGTACAGCTCCTCGTGCGCACCCGCGCCGGCGCCCGTCTCGTCGTGCGCCTCGATCAGCAGCTCACCGGCGTCGCCGGAGTAGCCGTTGATCCCGAACGCCTGCACGCCCAGGCGACGCCGGATCGGCCGCCAGTGCACGCCGGCGACGTCGATCCGGTCGAGCTCCTCGAGGCGTGCCACCCGCGCGGCCACGGGCGGCATCCTAGGCGGCCACCACCACCGGCACGCGCTGCACCGCGTTGTTGGCGTACCCGCCGACGTTCCACGGCGGCTCGAGCGGCTGCGCGTTCCCCGCCTCGTCCGTCGCCCGGCACGCGAGCACGTAGGCGCCCGGCTCCGCGTCCCACGTCGCGCGGAAGCGGCGCCACGCCCAGGGCGAGTCGAGGTCGTCCTCGAGCGTCGCCGGCGACCACGTCGCGCCGTCGTCGGTGCTCACGTCGACGGACGAGACCGGCGCGGCGCCGGACCACGCGCGTCCCTCGAGGAGGACCCGGCCGGGCCGCAGGTGGCGCTCGCGCGTCTGGAACTCCGGCTCGCCCGGCGGCACGAGGAGCGCCCGCGGCGCCATGCGCGTCACCGGCGTGCCGTCGTCCTCCTCGTCGGCGCGGAGCCGGTAGCCGCGTACCTGCTGGTAGCCGTCGAACGGGCGCCCCAGGACCTCGACCCGCGCGAGCCACTTCACGTTCGTCATCCCGTACCACCCGGGGACCACGAGCCGCAGCGGCGCGCCGTGCTGCGGCGGCAGGGGGACGCCGTTCATCTCGTACGCGAGGACGGCGCCGCCCGCGCGCGCCTCGTCCAGGGTCAGCGCCCGCGCGTACCGCTGCGGGACGCCGCCCTCGACGCCGCCGTCGAGGCCCGTGAACGCCACGTCGACCGCGTCGTCGAGCGGCCCGGCGTCCGCGAGCACCTCCGCCAGCGGGACGCCGCGCCACCGCGCCGTCCCGACCGCCTCCTGCAGCCAGGGCTGCGAGATCGGACGCGGCTCGAGACGCGCACGGCCGTTGCCGGCGCACTCCATGGTGGCGACGAGCTCGACCGCGGGGCGCGTGCGGAGGTCGGCCAGGGAGAGCGTCAACGGCCGCGCGACGAGCCCGTCGACCTCGAGGCGCCACGTCTCGGGGTCGACCGCGGGGATGTCGTAGTGCACGAGCAGGTAGTGGAGCCCGATCGGCGTCACCGGCCAGCGCAGCGCCTCGAGCGGCATCCCGTGGTTCCGCGTCGCGAGCTGCAGCTCCTCGAGGCTGATCCCCACGCTGCGCAGGATAGGCCGTCGGAGCGCGCGGATACCATCGTCGCGTGATCCCTCGGTACTCGCGGCCGGAGATGGCACGTGTCTGGTCGGACGAGGGCAGGCTCGCGCGCTGGCTCGACGTCGAGCTGGCCGCGCTCGACGGGTGGGCCGAGCTCGGCGCCGTGCCCCGCGAGGCGGTCGCGCGCATCCGGTCGACGGCCGTGCCCCCGGATCCGGCGCGGGTCGCCGAGCTGGAGGCCGTGCTCCACCACGACACGGCCGCGTTCGTCGACGCCGTCGCGGAGCAGCTCGGCGAGGAGGGCCGCTGGTTCCACTACGGCCTCACCTCGTCCGACGTCGTCGACACCGCGCTCTCGCTCCAGCTCCGCGCGGCGGGCGAGCTCGTCCTCGCCGGCGTCGATCGGGCCTTCGAGGCCGTCGTCGCACGGGCCCACGAGCACCGCGAGACGCTCTGCATCGGACGCACGCACGGGGTCCACGCCGAGCCGACGACGTTCGGCCTCAAGCTCGCAGGCTGGGCGTTCGAGCTCGACCGGCGCCGGACGCACCTGCGCGCCGCCCTCGAGACGTGCCGCGTCGGGAAGCTGTCGGGCGCGGTCGGCCAGTACGCCGCGATCGACCCCGAGGTCGAGCGCGTCGCCTGCGAGCGGCTCGGGCTCGAGCCGGCTCCGACCTCGACGCAGATCCTCCAGCGCGACCGGCACGCCGAGCTCCTCGGGTCGCTCGCGGTGCTCGCGTCGTCGCTCGACACCTTCGCGCTCGAGCTCCGGCATCTGGCGCGGACGGAGGTGCGCGAGGTGGAGGAACCGTTCGGCCGCGGCCAGAAGGGCTCGTCCGCGATGCCCCACAAGCGCAACCCCGTCGTCGCCGAGCGCATCTGCGGGCTCGCACGCGTCGTCCGGTCGCACGCGCTCGTCGCGCTCGAGAACCAGCCGCTCTGGCACGAGCGCGACATCTCGCACTCGTCGGCCGAGCGCGTGGTGATCCCCGACGCGTTCCTCGCGATCGACTACATGCTCGACCGGTTCGGGTGGCTCGTCGAGGGGCTGCGCGTCCGGCCGGAGCAGATGCGCCGCAACCTCGAAGGGTCGCACGGCCTCTTCTTCTCCCAGCGCCTGCTGCTCGCGCTCGTCGAGGCCGGCCTCGCCCGCGACGAGGCGTACCGCCTCGTCCAGGCGCACGCGATGCGGGCGTGGGAGCAGGAGCGCGACTTCCCCGCGCTCGTCCGAGCCGACGACGCGGTCGCGAGCCGCGTCGACCTCGACGCCGTCTTCGACCTCACCGCCTACACCCGCCACGTCGACACGGTGTTCGACCGCCTTGCGGCGCTCACGCACCGGGAGGAGCACGCCCATGTCTGACGCGACCCACGTCGCCTCCGGAAAGGTCCGCGAGCTCTACGCCCTCGACGACGAGCGCCTGCTCCTCGTCGCGAGCGACCGGATCTCGACCTTCGACGTCGTCCTCCCCACGGACATCCCGGACAAGGGTCGCGTCCTCACGGGCCTGTCCGCGTTCTGGTTCGCGCGGACGGCGGCGATCGTCCCGAACCACCTGCTCGAGCTGCGCGCCGACGGGCGCTCGATGGAGTGCCGCCGCCTCGAGATGCTCCCGATCGAGTGCGTCGTCCGCGGCTACCTGACCGGCTCGGGCTGGAAGGACTACCGGGCCACGGGCGAGGTGTGCGGGCACCGCCTGCCGGACGGCCTGCTCGAGTCGCAGCAGCTCCCCGAGCCGATCTTCACGCCGGCGACGAAGGCGCAGACCGGCCACGACGAGAACATCACGCGCGAGGCCGCGGCCGGGCTGGTCGGCGCGGACCTGCTCGCGGAGGTGGAGCGGATCTCGATCGCGCTCTACCGCTACGGCTCCGAGTGGGCGGCGGCCCGCGGGATCATCCTCGCGGACACGAAGTTCGAGCTCGGGCTCGACGCCGACGGGACGCTCGTGCTCGGCGACGAAGCGCTGACGCCGGACTCGTCGCGCTTCTGGCCCGCGGACGAGTAC
>JBLNEO010000019.1:0-4853 GCA_050262775.1 Pseudomonadota bacterium
GCCCCCTCAAGCGGGTGTCGAAGGCCGAGCGGCCGAAGGTACGCGCCGCGTCGAAGCCGCGCGTCCTCTCACACGAAGAGCTCGAGGCGCTGCTCGCGCACGTCTCCGATGCGTATCGGCCGCTGATCGCCACGGCGGCCTTCTCGGGCATGAGGCTCTCGGAGCTCCTCGGGCTCCGCTGGCAGGACGTCGACCTCGACGAGGGCCTCATCCGCGTGCGGCATCAGCTCTCGCGGGCGAAGCGCGGCAAGCCCGCGCGCCTGCTCCCGTTGAAGACGGACGCGGCTGCCCGGGACATCTTCCTCCTGCCGCAGCTTGCGGCGCTCCTGCGGAAGCACAAGGCACACGGCTTCTCCCGCGGGTTCGCGAAGCCGGAGGACTACGTCTTCACGACGTCGATCGGCACGCCCATCAACCAGCGGAACGTCTCGGCTCGAGGTCTCGAGAAGGCAGCCGATCGTGCCGGCCTCAACCGCAAGGGTCTCCCCCGCGTCTCGATGCACGACCTCCGCCACACGTTCGCGAGCCACCTGATCCTCGACGTCGGCCTCGACATGTCTCGGTGTCGAGGCAGCTCGGCCATTCGAAGCCGAGCGTCACCTCGGACATCTACGCCCACCTCTTCGACCGCGCACGGCACGTCGAAGACGTCCGCGCCCGCGTGGCGCAGAGCGCATTCGGCCGCCTCCTCGAAGCAGCCGAGTAGCGCCCGATCCGACCAGTTCCCGACCACAGCCAGAAGAGGCCCCGTCACCGGGGCCTCTTCTACGTCTGAAACGGCTTGATCAAGCCAAGCGGGCGATGGGACTCGAACCCACGACATCCAGCTTGGGAAGCTGGCGCTCTACCAACTGAGCTACGCCCGCGCGGAGCGCATTCTAGCCCCCGCGATCTCCCTCGTTCGAGGGCTGCGTGCGCGACCGGTCGCAGCCGAGGATGTGAGGACGCCGACCCTGCGGCACGTCGACGATCCACGACCAGGAGGAAGTGCCGTGAAGCACGTGCACCCAACGAGCGAGCAGGGACAGACGATGGCCGAGTACGGCGTCATCCTCGCCATGATCACGGCCGGCGTGATCCTCGGGCTCCTCGCGTTCTCCGCCGCGATCCAGGCGGGCTTCGCGCGCGCGATCGCCCTCGTCGGCTAGGGCCCCTCTCGCCGCCGCCGGATTCGGGGATACTTGTCCCGAACCGGAGGCTGGACCAGGAGGGGACGATGGACGTACAGGAGCTCGAGGCGACTGCGCGCGCGCTCGTGGCCGACGGGAAGGGGATCCTGGCCGCGGACGAGAGCGACGGCACGATCAAGAAGCGATTCGACTCGATCGGCGTCGAGTCGACCGAGGAGCATCGCCGCGCCTACCGCGACATGCTGTTCACCACGCCGGGCGCCGAGGAGTACATCTCGGGCGTCATCCTCTTCGACGAGACGATCCGGCAGCGCGGCCACGACGGGACGCCGTTCCCGACGCTGCTGGAGCAGCGGGGGATCATCCCGGGGATCAAGGTGGACAAGGGGGCCAAGCCGCTCGCGCTGACGGACGGGGAGACGATCACCGAGGGCCTCGACGGGCTGCGGGCCAGGCTCGAGGAGTACCGGGAGCTCGGCGCGCGCTTCGCGAAGTGGCGCGCGACGTACTCGATCGGCGACGGCAAGCCGTCGGAGTACTGCGTGTGGACGAACGCGCACGCGCTCGCCCGCTACGCGGCGCTGTGCCTGGAGGCGGGAATCGTGCCGATCGTCGAGCCGGAGGTGCTGCAGGACGGGACGCACACGATCGACGAGTCGGCGGTGGCGACCGGCCGCGTGCTGCAGGCCGTCTACACGGAGCTGCACGACCAGCGCGTCGACTACCGCGGCACGCTGCTGAAGCCGAACATGGTGCTCTCGGGGTACGACGCCTCCGACCGCGCCGGCGTCGAGGAGGTCGCGCGGCGGACGGTCGAGGTCTTCCGCAAGCACGTGCCCGCGGCCGTGCCGGGAATCGTCTTCCTCTCCGGCGGCCAGACGGACGAGGACGCGACGGCGCACCTGAACGCGATGAACGCGATGGGGCCGCACCCGTGGCAGCTCTCGTTCTCGTACGGCCGCGCGCTGCAGGCGCCCGCGCTGAAGGCATGGGGCGGCAAGCCGGAGAACGTCGAGGCCGGCCAGCGGGCGTACTACCACCGCGCGAAGATGAACGGCGCCGCGCGCACCGGCACGTATGCACCCGAGATGGAGCGCGAGGCAGCGGCCGTCTAGACCGTCCCGGGGGGCCGGATCCGGGTCTGACCCCTGCGGTCGCCTAGCGGTACTCGCGACCCGTGAAGCGCGTCAGCTTCTCGAGCGCATGCTCGGCCTCGATCCGCCGGATCGTCCCCGAGCGCGACCGCATCACGAGCGAGTCCGTCGTCGCACCGTCACCCGTGTAGCGGACGCCGCGGAGGAGCGCCCCGCTCGTCACGCCCGTCGCGGCCACGAACACGTCCTCCCCGGCGACGAGGTCGTCGGTCGTGAGGACGCGGTCGACGTCGTACCCCGCGTCGACGAGCGCCTGGCGCTCCTCGTCGTTCCGCGGCCAGAGCCTGCCCTGCAGCGCGCCGCCGAGGCACTTGATCGCCGCCGCCGAGATCACGCCCTCCGGCGTACCGCCGACGCCCATCAGCAGGTCGACGTCGCTGCTTCCGTGCGCAGCCGCGATCGAGGGCGCGACGTCGCCGTCGCGGATGAGGTTGACCCGCGCACCGGCCTCGCGCAGCTCGGCGATCAGCCGCTCGTGGCGGTCGCGCTCGAGCACGACGACGTTGACCTCGCGCGGCGTCTTCCCCTTCGCCTCGGCGACGCGCCGGACGTTCTCGGCCGGCGAGGCGTCGATGTCGATCGCGTCGATCGCGTCGGTGCCCACCGCGATCTTGTCCATGTAGACGGCGGCGCCGGGGAAGAACATCGAGCCGCGCTCCGCGACCGCGATCACGGCGATCGCGTTCGGCTGTCCGAGCGCCGTCAGCCGCGTCCCCTCCAGCGGATCGACGGCGACGTCCACCGCCGGACCGCGCCCCCCACCGACGGCCTCGCCGTTGAAGAGCATCGGCGCCTCGTCCTTCTCCCCCTCGCCGATCACGACGAGCCCGTCCATCTCGACCGTGTCGAGCATGGCGCGCATCGCGTCCACCGCGGCCTGGTCGGCGCTCTCCTTCTCGCCGCGACCGATCCAGCGGCCGGCGCCGAGGGCGGCCGCCTCCGTGACGCGCACCAGCTCGAGCGCGAGGTTCCGGTCGGGCGGGCGCACGGTCGTCACGACGATCGATCCTAACCGGGCACGCCGAGGGGCGACCGCCGCAGCGTCGCCCCTCGCGCGGGATCCTACTCCGCGGTTCCGGGCGCCGATAGCGGCCGCACGGGCGGCGCCTCGAGCGGTGCGGCCTCGGCGGGCTCGGCGAGGACGACGAGGATGCCCGCCGCGACGACGAGCGCACCGCCGACGAGCACGGGCGCCGTGAGCGACTCGCCGAGGATCGCCCACGCGAGCAGCGACGCGGAGACCGGCTCGAGGTACGCCAGGATCCCGATCGCCTGCGCCGTGACCCGCCGGAGCAGCCAGATGTAGAGCAGGCCGGACGCCGCCGTGAAGACCACCCCGAGCACGCCGACCCACGCGATCTCCGCTCCCTGGGGCAGCACGCGGCCGCCGCCGAGCAGGAAGGGCGCGAGCACGACGGCGGCCGCGGCGTAGTTCCAGAAGGCGATCGTCGCCGGCTCGAGGCTGAACGTGAGCCGCTTCGTCGCGATCACGAGGCCGGCATACGTCGCGGCGGCCGCGAGGCCGAGCGCGACCGCGACCGGGTCGACGGCCCCGCCCTCCGCGTCCCCTGCGAGGGCGATCAGGAGGAGGCCGGCGGCAGCGGGCGCGAGTGCCGCGAGCGCGACGCGGCTGCGCCGCTCGGGGAGGAACACCGGTGCGAGCGCCGCGAGGAAGATCGGCGCCGTGTAGACGGTGAGGACGGCGACGGCGACCGACGCACGCTTGATCGCCTCGAAGAAGAGGAACCAGTGGAGCGCGAGCACGACGCCGACGACGAGCACGCGCCACGGCCGCTCCGGCAGGCGCAGCAGCGCGAGCCGGCGCGCGATCGCGAGGAACGCGAGCACCGCGAGCGAGGCGAGGGCGAGGCGCCAGAAGACGAGCGCGCGGGCGTCCAGGTCGACGCCCGCGACGATCACCGAGATGATCCCCCACGAGGCCGCGAGGCCCGCGACGGCGAGGTTCCACCGCACGGGCCTCGATGCTATGCGCGGCTACGCGCCCGCGGCGGCCTCCTCGAACCTGCCGAGCACGCCGTCCCAACCGCGGTCGTACCCGTCGTACCCGCTGCGCGCGGCGTCCGCCGGCCAGCCGCGGTGCTCGAGCTCGACGCGCGTCGAGTCGCCCTCCTCGGTGAAGCGCACCTCGACCTCCGTCAGCGGCCGGTTCGGGTTCACGCGCCACGCGAGCACGAAGCGGCTCGGCGGCTCCCACTCCAGCACGTCCGCCCAGTCCGCCTCCTCGCCGCTCGTCGAGACCTCGTAGAGCCGCCCGCCCGCCCGTGCCTCCCAGACGATCTCGGCCACCTCCGCCTTGTGGATCGAGTGCGTGAGCGTCGGCCACCAGCTTCCGACCGCGGCCGTGAACAGCTCGAACGCCCGCTCGAGCTGGAGCTCGACGCGGACCACCTTCCGCACCGACAGCGTTGCCGTCTCTGCCGTCATCTTCGTGCCTCCTCCTGCGCGGCCGCCGCGTACGCGGCCAACGCGTCCGTCCAGAACGAGTCCAGGGCCGCGCGCAGCCCGTCCAGCCCGTCCGGATCGAGCCGGTAGAGCCGCCGCGTCCCCT
>JBLNEO010000020.1:0-21499 GCA_050262775.1 Pseudomonadota bacterium
CAGACGATCGACGCTCCCGAGCCATCTGCCGCGATGCGCCGAACGTCGGTGCCGTCGTCGAAGACGATCGTGGTCCCGTCGGTGGAGAGCGACGGTCGTTGACCGGCAATTCCAAGATTCGTCGGCCCGGTGCCGTCCGCGCCGACCGTGGCCAGGTTGGCACCGCTGACGTAGACGATGCGCTTCGCCGAGGTCGAGGAGGCCGCGGCGTTCCCGCCCAGGAGCACGAGCGACAGCGCAGCGAGGGCGAGGAAGGAGCGACGCGGTGCGTGGCGAACCGTCACGGGTTTATCGGTTGTAGCACCAAAACCCCAGAACGGAAGACCGGGTTTTGGGCACGCGCGCCCGACGGGCGCTCAGGCGCCGACCACGATGGTGACGAGCGTGCCGGGCGGCGCCTCGCGTCCGGCGGCCGGCACCTGACGGAGCACGATCCCGACCTGCGCCGGACCGGGCGCGACCTCGTTCACCACGCGGACGCGGAAGCCGAGGCTCTCGAGCTGCGCCTGCGCCTCGTCCTGCGGGAGGGTCGTGACGTCCGGCACCCCGATCGGCTCGACGGTCGGACCCTGCGAGACGCCGACCGTCACCGTCGAGCCGCGGTCGACCTTCGCGCCGGCGGCGGGCGACTGCTCGACGACGGTCCCCTCCGGCTCGCCCGACTCGACCTGCCGCGTCTGCACGGCGAGGCCGGCGGCCTTCAGGGCGGCGGTCGCGTCCTCGACCGAGGAGCCGCGGACGTCCGGCACGGTGACGGAGCCGGGACCGCCCGACACGTTGATCCGCACCGGCGAGTCGCGGTCGACCTTGTCCCCCGCCTTCGGCGACTGCGCCACGACCGTGCCTTCCGGCTGCGACGACGGCACGGTGCTCGGGCGCGCCACGAGCCCGGCCCCCTCGAGCTGCTGCGTCGCCTCAGCGACCGTCACGCCGACCACGTCGGGCACCGTCGCGGTCGCGGGCCCCGAGGAGCTCGTGATCGTGACGACGCTCCCCTCGGGCGCCTGCGTTCCCGCCTCCGGGTCCTGCGCGAAGACCACGCCCTCCTCCGCCTCGTCGCTCGGCTTCCGGAGCGCGTTGACGACGAACCCCTGACCCTCCAGCACTCCGCGCGCGTCGTCGACCTGCAGGCGCACGACCGACGGGACCGGCTTCGTCGCCGCCTCGTCCGGCCCGTCGTCCCGGGAGAACCACCAGAGCGCCGCGATCAGCGCGAGGACCACTCCCAGGAGGAGCAGCAGCCACGGCCAGAGCTCGCGTCCGCGGGCGGCGGGCGGCGGCCCTGGTCCCGGTGGCGGCTCCCCCCGCGCCCGGGTGCGCTCGTCGCGCATCGGCGGCGACGGCGGCGCGATCCGGGTCCGCTCCTCGGGCGCCGTCGGCTCCCCGGGTGGCAGGATCCGCGTCTCCTGCGTCTCCTCGTCGTCCGGCTCCCAGGGCGGCGGCATCGAGGTCATGGCCGTATCCTGCCTCGCTCGCCGGGAACGCGCGGAACCCGAGCGGTGTAGAGATTCGCAGTGGTGGGCCGGCCACTGGACGACGCGGTGCTCGTCGAGCAGGCGAAGCGTGGCGACGCCGCGTCCTACGAGGAACTCGTGAGACGGCACCAGCAGACCGCGTTCCGGACGGCATACCTGATCACGCGCTCGGCGCCCGACGCGGAGGAGAGCGCGCAGGACGGCTTCGTCAAGGCGTACCGCGCGCTCGGCCGCTTCCGCACGGGCTCGCCGTTCCGGCCGTGGCTGCTCCAGATCGTGGCGAACGAGGCGCGCAACCGCCGCCGCTCCGCGGGCCGCCGCGAGGCCGTGGCGGCGCGCGCCGTCGCCGCAGGCTCGGGCGAGGCGGCCCCCTCGCCCGAGGGCTCCCTCCTCGACGCGGAGCGGCGCGACACGCTGCTCTCCGCGCTGGACGCCCTCGGGGAGGACGACCGCCACGTGCTGGGGTGTCGCTTCGTGCTCGAGCTGTCGGAGGCCGAGACGGCGGCGGTGCTCGGCCTGCGGCGGGGCACGGTCAAGTCGCGACAGTCGCGTGCGCTCGAACGCCTCCGCCTCGTCCTGGAAGGAGAGCGGCCGTGAACGGCCTCGAGCGCGACCTGCAGCGGCTCCGCGAGACGTTCCCGCCGACGCCCGACCTCGCCGTCGAGGTGCGCCGCCGGATCGAGGGCGTGCGCCCGGGCCGCAGCAGGCGCCCGCTCGTCGTCGCCGTCGCCGTCGCGCTCGTGGCCGCTGCGGCGGTGCTCGCGGCATCGCCCGACGCGCGCAGCACGCTCCGCGACTGGCTCGGGATCGGCGGCGCGGAGGTGGTGCGGGTCGAGGAGCTGCCGGCCGTTCGCCCGCAGCGCGGCACGCCGGCGTTCGGCGACCCCGTGACGCGCGGTCAGGCGGCCGCCGCCGTCTCGTTCCCGCTTCGCTTCCCCGCGGAGCTCGGCGAGCCCGACGCGATCTACCTGCGCCGGGAGGTCGCAGGCGGGATGGTCGTCGCCGTCTACGGCCACGGGCCGCGGTACCGCGCCGTGTTCGCGCAGTGGATCGGCGCCGCGGCCGAGATGAGCTTCTTCAAGGTCGCCGGAGGCGGCACGACCGTGGAGCGCGTGCGCGTCGACGGTGGGCGCGGCGTGTGGCTCGAGGGGGCGCCGCACGAGGTCTACTGGATCGGCAGCGACGGGAAGGGCCGCGGCGACGAGGTGTTCCTCGCGGGGAACGTGCTGCTCTGGGAGTCCGGCCCGCTGTCGTACCGCCTGGAGGCCGAGGTCTCGCGGAGCCGGGCGCTCGAGCTCGCGGGCTCCCTGCGGGAGGGCGTGTGAGACTGTGGCACGTGGAGACCGCGGCCGGCACCGGGACGCTCCCGTACGCGTGGTACGTCGACGGGGCCGTGGCGCGCGCCGAGCAGGAGCGCATCTTCCGGCGAACGTGGCAGTACGTCGGCCACGCCGGGCAGGCGCCCGATCCGGGGACGTTCTTCAGCGGGCGCTGCGGGGACGTGCCGGTCCTCGTCACCCGCGCGCGCGACGGGAGGCTGCGCGCGTTCCTCAACGTCTGCCGCCACCGCGGCTCCCTCCTCGTCGACGGCGAGGGCCGGCGGGCGACGGTGCAGTGTCCGTACCACGCGTGGACGTACGACCTCGACGGGACGCTGCGGAACGCGCCGCGCGCCGCCGCCGAGCCGGGCCTCTCGACGGACGGCCTCGGCCTCGTCGCGCTGGCGCTCGACACGTGGGGGCCGTTCGTGTTCGTCAACCCCGACGTCGACGCCGCGCCGCTCGCCGAGACGCTGGAGGACCTGCCGGAGCTCGTCGCCGCGGCCGGCCTCGACGTCCACGCCCTCGCGTTCCACCACCGCGCGGAGACCGCGTACGACGCCAACTGGAAGCTCTGCTGCGAGAACTACCTCGAGTGCTACCACTGCCAGGTCGCGCACCCGGGGCTCGTGGAGGTCCTCGACGTCGCCCCGGACGCGTACCAGCTCGACGAGCGCCGCCGGTTCTCGACCCAGGTCGGCCCCGTGCGCGCGGACACGTCGGGCGCGTTCGATCCGCACGGCGAGATCGCGCGCGGCCAGTTCCACTTCCTCTTCCCGAACGTGACGATCAACCTCGCACCCGGCCGGCCGAACCTCTCGATCGGGCCGGTGCTCCCGGACGGCGCCACGCGCGCGACGCGGTTCCTCGACTACTTCTTCGCGCCCAGCGTGGACGACGCGTGGATCGAGGAGTTCCTCGCGTGGGACGACCGGGTCGGAGCGGAGGACACGACGCTCGTGGAGCGCGTCCAGCGTGGCGTCCGCTCGGGGATGCTCGACGGCGGCGTCCTGCTCCCGCGGAGCGAGCGGCTCGTCGCGCACTTCGACCGCCTGGTGGCCGACGCGCTCGCGTGAGCGGACGGGGCGCGTCGGACACCCCCAGCCGACGCGCCCCCGCCCTGCTCTCCCCTGCTCCGCCGCACGCGCGAGACGCGGCATGCGGCGACGGCGGAGGGTAGCCGGAGCGTTTCCCGGTTGCAACCTGCATTTGCTACGGGGCGGTTTCGCTGACGGGAGCTTCGGCAATCAGCCGCTTCATCGCCGATCGCGGCAGGAGTAGGATCGGCGCGTCCCAGAATCGGGAGGTGCGATGGCCGGCGTCACGTTCGACCGCGTCAGCAAGATCTATCCCGACGGAACGCGCGCGGTCAACCAGATCGAGCTGGGCATCGAGGACAAGGAGTTCATGGTCCTCGTCGGCCCGTCGGGCTGCGGCAAGACGACGGCGCTCCGGATGGTCGCGGGGCTCGAGGACATCTCGGAGGGCGTGCTGCGGATCGGCGACCGCATCGTCAACCGCGTCCCGTCGCGCGACCGCGACATCGCGATGGTGTTCCAGAGCTACGCGCTCTACCCCCACCTCTCCGTCTACGACAACATCGCCTTCGGCCTGAAGCTCGCGAAGACGCCGAAGGACGAGATCAAGCGGCGCGTCGAGGACGCGGCCCGCATCCTCGGGCTCGAAGGGCTGCTCGACCGCAAGCCGCGCGCACTCTCGGGCGGGCAGCGGCAGCGCGTGGCGATGGGGCGGGCGATCGTCCGCCAGCCGCAGGCGTTCCTGATGGACGAGCCGCTCTCGAACCTCGACGCGAAGCTCCGCGTGCAGATGCGGGCGGAGATCGCCGGGCTGCAGCAGGACCTCGGCGTCACGACCATCTACGTGACGCACGACCAGACCGAGGCGATGACGATGGGCGACCGGGTCGCCGTGATGCGGAAGGGCGAGCTGCAGCAGGTGGCGCCGCCGCAGGAGCTCTACGACCGGCCCGACAACCTCTTCGTCGCCGGGTTCATCGGGAGCCCGGCGATGAACATGCTCGAGGGCCGGCTCGCGCACGAGAACGGCGGGCTGTCGATCGCGGTCGGCGACCAGACCCTCCACCTCGAGCGCGGCGTCCTCGACGCCCGTCCGGGGCTCAAGGAGTACGAGGGACGCGACGTGATCGTCGGGATCCGGCCGGAGGACCTCGAAGACGCGACGCTCGCCGCCGACACCGCCGCCGGTGCACGCCTGCGGGGCGAGGTCGACCTCACGGAGGCGCTCGGCGCCGAGGTGATGGTGCATTTCAGCGTGCAGGCACGGCCCGCCGTCACCGAGGAGACGCGCGAGCTGGCACGCGACCGCGGGGATGCGAGCGAGGTGCCGCAGGCGGAGGGCGCCACGCTCGTCGGACGCTTCGGCGCACGCACGCGCCTGCGCAAGGGCGACACGACGGAGGTCGCGGTCGACACCCGCAACCTGCACTTCTTCGACCCCGACACGGGGCTGGGGATCTACGACGGAAAGGAGTCGGTCGGATGAGGAACCATCGCTTCGCGTCTCTGCTCGCACTCGTCCTCGCCCTCGCGCTCTCGGCGGTCGCCGCGGGCTGCGGCGGCGACGACAACGAGACGGGCGGCAGCACGGCGGGGGCGACCGACACCGGCGGGGCGTCGAACGTCTCCGGGACGGTCAGCATGCTCGCCCTCTGGACGGCCGGCGAGCAGAAGTCGTTCGAGGCCGTGATCGCCGGCTTCAACGAGAAGTACCCCAACGTCAAGGTCGCGTACAAGTCGGCCGAGGACGTCCGGCCGGTGCTGTCGACGGCGATCGAGGGCGGCAACCCGCCCGACCTCGCCGCGCTCCCGAACCCGGGCCTGATGAAGGACTTCGTCAGCCGCAACGCGCTCAAGCCGATCGAGTTCGCGCGGCAGACGGTCGAGGACAACTTCGCGCAGTCGTGGGTCGACCTCGCGAGCGTCGACAACAAGCTCTACGGCGTCTTCTTCAAGGGCGCCAACAAGTCGACCGTCTGGTACAACGTCCAAGCCTGGGAGGACGCGGGCATCGAGCCCCCGGACAGCTGGGACGGGCTGCTCGAGAACGCCGCGACGATGAAGCAGTCGGGCGTGCCGATGTGGTCGATCGGCGGCGCCGACGGGTGGGTCCTCACCGACTGGTTCGAGAACCTCTACCTCAGCATCGCCGGCCCGGAGAAGTACGACCAGCTCACGAACCACGAGATCCCGTGGACGGACAAGTCGGTCACGGACACGCTGACGCAGCTCGCGAAGGTGTTCGGCGACACCGACAACCTCGCCGGCGGCACGAACGGGTCGTTGCAGACGAACTTCCCCGACTCGGTGACGAAGGTGTTCCAGGATCCGCCGAAGGCCGCGACCGTCTACGAGGGCGACTTCGTCGCCGGCGTGATCACGGACTCGACGCAGGCGAAGGCGCAGACGGACTTCAACGTCTTCAACTTCCCCAAGGCGGGCGACTCGACCGGTGTCGTCGGCGGCGGCGACATGGTGGTCATGTTCAAGGACAACCCCGCGTCCCGGGCGTTGATCGAGTACCTGGCGACGCCCGAGGCGGCGGAGATCTGGGTGAAGCGCGGCGGGTTCTCGTCGCCGAACAAGAACGTCGACGAGAGCCTCTACCCGGACGAGATCCTGAAGACGACGGCGACCGCGCTCGCGAACGCCGAGACGTTCCGGTTCGACATGTCGGACCTGACGCCGAGCGCGTTCGGGGGCGACGCGGAGTTCACGATCTTCCAGGACTTCCTGAAGAACCCGGACGACGTCCAGGGCACCGCGAAGAAGCTCGAGGCCGCGGCGAAGCAGGCGTACGGGAAGTAGGAGAGCCCGCGTGACCTCGACCGCACCCAACCTGGAGTTCCCTCCCGACGCGGAGGGGACTCCGGGGGTCGGCGGACCGGAGAAGGAGCCGTGGACGACCCGCTGGGGGATCCCGGCGATGTTCCTCCTGCCGGCGTTCTTCTTCCTGGCCGTGTGGATGGTGTGGCCGACGATCTACACCGTCTGGCGGAGCTTCTACAGCGACCGCGGCGGCGACTTCGTCGGCTTCGAGAACTACGACCGGATGTTCTCGGACGACATCATCTTCACGGCGATCAAGAACAACGCGCTGTGGGTCCTGATCGTCCCCGCGGCGGTGACGGCGGTCGGGCTCGTCTTCGCCGTGCTGACGGAGCGCGTGTGGTGGGCGACCGCATTCAAGATCGCCGTGTTCATCCCGCTCGCGATCTCGCTGTTCGCGGTCGGCGTGATCTGGCGGATCATGTACGAGCGCGACCCCGACAAGGGGATGATCAACGCCGCGATCGTCGGCGTGCAGGACGCCGTCAAGGACCAGGGGGTCCTCTCCCGCGCCCGACCGTCGTCCGGCGACGTCACCGGGTCGACCTCCAAGGGGTTCACGCTCGACGAGAAGGTCGGTCCCGGCGACACGGCGGCGATCGGCCTCACCGCGGTCCCCGCGGACGAGATCCCCGAGAACGCGCCCGACGCGGTGCAGCCGCAGCCGGTGCAGGGTGGCATCGCCGGCGTCGTCTGGCGCGACTTCAAGGCGGGCGGCGGGACGCCGGGCAAGGTCGAAGAGGGCGAGGTCGGGCTCGCGGGCGTCACCGTCGACCTCGTCGACTCGAGCGGCGACACCGTCGAGAAGACGACGACGGAGGACGACGGCGGCTTCACGTTCGACCGCGTCGACGCCGGCGAGTACCAGGTGAAGGTCGACCCGGTGACGTTCGCCGCGCCGTTCACCGGCTTCAACTGGCTCGGCGAGAAGCTGATCACGCCCGCGATCATGTTCGCCTACATCTGGGTGCAGGCCGGGTTCGCGATGGTGATCATCGCGGCCGGGCTGGCGGCGATCCCGCGCGACGTGCTCGAGGCCGCGCGGACCGACGGGGGCACGGAGTGGCAGGTGTTCCGGCGCGTCACCGTGCCGCTGCTCGCGCCCGTGCTGACCGTCGTCGTCGTGACGCAGATCATCGGCGTGCTCAAGATCTTCGACCTCATCCTCGCCATCGCGCCCGGTCCGAGCCGCCTCGACGCGACGACGCTCGCGTTCGAGATGTGGCGCCGCGCGTTCAGCGGGCAGAACCTGTTCGGGCTCGGCTCCGCGATCGCGACGTTCCTGTTCGTCCTCTTCATCCCGTTCCTCATCGTCAACATCCGACGCTTCAGAGCGGAGGCACGCTGATGGCCACAGCCGAGGTCGAGTACCCGGCGACCCAGCCGACGGTGATCCAGGAAGGCACGGGGTCGAAGGTCGTCCGCTTCCTCGGCCGCCTGCCGGTGCACCTCATCCTCGCCGCGATCGGCCTCTTCTGGCTCCTGCCGACGCTCGGTCTCTTCATCACCTCGCTGCTGCTTCCGGAGGACCAGTCGAGCGACAACGGCTGGTGGACCTTCCTCTTCGAGCCCAGCAGCTGGACGCTCGAGAACTACCGGAACATGTTCGACAACGAGGGGATCACGCACGCGCTCGTGATCACGACGCAGGTGACGATCGGCGCGACGATCCTGCCGATCCTCGTCGCCTCGCTCGCGGCCTACGCGCTCGCGTGGATCGAGTTCCCGGGACGCGACTGGGTCTTCCTGATGATCATCGCGCTCCTGATCGTCCCGATCCAGATGGCGCTGATCCCGATCTTCCGCATCTACAACACGTTCTCGCTCTTCGACACGGTCCCCGGCCTGATCCTCTTCCACACCGCGTTCGCGCTGCCGTTCGCGATCTTCCTGCTGCGGAACTTCTTCGCCGGGATCCCCCGCGACCTGATGGAGGCGGCCCGCATCGACGGGGCGTCGGAGCTGCGGCTGTTCTTCAAGGTCGTGCTGCCGCTCGGCCTGCCCGCGATCGCGTCGCTCGCGATCTTCCAGGTGCTGTTCGTCTGGAACGACCTGCTGATCGGGCTCACGCTCGCCCAGGAGAACACGCCGATCGCGCCCACGATCGCGCAGCAGCTCCGCCGATTCGGGTCGAACCTCGACGTGATCGCGCCGGCGTCGTTCTTCTCGGCGATCATCCCGCTGACGATCTTCGCGCTGTTCCAGCGCTACTTCGTCCAGGGGCTCCTGGCCGGCTCCGTGAAGTGAGCACGACGGCGGTCGACGCGCTCCTCGAGCGCAGCGTCGCCGTGATGCGGGACGGGCAGCACGCGTCCGGCGGCTATGTCGCCGCGCCCGGGTTCGCGCCTTACGCCTACTCCTGGCTGCGCGACGGCTCGTTCGTCGCCGACGCCATGTCGCGTGCAGGCGAGGCGGCGAGCGCGGAGGCATTCTTCGACTGGGTCGCGCGCATCGTCAGCGCCGGCCGCGGCTTCGACGCGCGCTACACGCTCGAGGGCGAGCTCGATCCGACCGGCTGGCCCCACCGCCAGCTCGACGGGTGGGGCCTGTGGCTGTGGGCGGTCGCCGAGCACTGCGGGCGCCACCGCGTCGAGCGCGCGCGCTGGAGCGACGCGGCGGAGGCGACGTGCGACTTCCTCGAGCGGGAGTGGCGCCGGCCGTGCGTCGACTGGTGGGAGGAGCGGGACGGGGTGCACCGGGCGACGCTCGCGTGCGTCGAGGCCGGGCTCGGCGCATGGGGGATCGAGGGGGTCGACGTCGGGGTCGCCGAGGACCGCACCGACGCCTCGCACCTCTGCCTCGTGTGGCCGTTCGGCGGCGGCGACGGCGTCACGGCGCGCGTGCGCGACGCGCTGCTCTCGCCGGGCGGCGGCGTTCACCGTCACCCCGAGGACGAGTACTACGGCGGCGGCGAGTGGCTGCTGCTGACGGCGATGCTCGGCCTCGCGGAGCTCGAGGAGGGCGACGAGGACGCCGCGCGATCTCGCCTCGAGTGGATCGCGGCCCATGCCGAGCCGTCGGGCGCGCTGCCGGAACAGGCGCAGGACCACCTCCTCCGGCCGGACCGCTGGGACTTCTGGGTCGAGAAGTGGGGCCCGCCGCCGTCGCCGCTCCTGTGGTCCCACGCGATGTTCGTCGACCTCGCGCTCGAGCTCGGAGCGGCCGGATGACGGCCGGGACCGTCGCCGTCCGTCTCCGCCCCGCCGCGCGCGAGCTCTCCGCGGCCACCCTCCGCCGCCTCGACCTCGCGTTCCTGCTGGTGATCCTCGTGATGACCGCGCACGAGGCCGAGCACGTCGCGCAGGTCGTGCAGAAGGACGCGCTCGACAACTCGTGCCCCGTCGACTGCCGCGGGCTGCTCGGCTTCAAGGCGGACGTCGAGTGGGTGCACTTCGCCTACAACCACGCGATCCTGCTCGCGCTCGCCGGCCTCTACCTCGGCTTCGGGCTCTGGCGGCGCCGCTGGCGCGAGACGAACGCGGTCGCGTGGTGGTCGCTGACCCTCGGGATCTTCGTCGTCCAGGGCTACCACGCGGTCGAGCACGCGGTGAAGCTCGACCAGTGGCTCGACCGCGGCCACATGTCGCCGCAGCCGGGGATCCTCGGGCAGCGGTTCTCGCTGATCGAGCTCCATTTCACGATCAACACGATCGTCTTCGCGCTCGTCCTCGTCGGCTACTTCGGACTCGGCTTCCACCGGCGGGCGCTCCGCCGCGGCGCGATGGTCGCGCTGCCGGCCGCGCTCGTCTTCCTCCTCGTCGTGCCCACCGCCGTCGCGCTCGCCACGCGGACGCCGGTCGAGCGGCTGGCGGCGGGCGTGCACCAGGGGCCGATCGTGCTGAGCTCGCGCGTGAAGCTCGAGGGCGAGCCGGGCGCGGTCGTCCGCGGTGGCATCCACGTCACGGCAAGCGGCGTGCAGGTCCGCGACGTCACGGTCGTCGGCGGCGAGTACGGGATCCTCGTCGAGCAGGCGAAGAACGTCGTCCTCGAGCGCGTCGCGGTCCGCGGCGCCACCCTCGACGGGATCCGCGGCACCCGCAGCGCGGTCACCGTCCGCGACTGCAGCGTCGTCTCGCCTCCGGGCGCGCACGGGATCGAGCTCTCGTTCGCGTCCGCGGCCGGCATGAACGTCGTCACCGGCTGCACGGTGGACGGCGGCGACGAGGGCATCGTCAGCCACCTCGCGATGGTCGCGTTCCGCGACAACACCGTCCGCGGCACGTCGCACCACGGCATCTCGATCACGGAGATGTCGATGGGCGAGGCCGTCGGAAACACCGTTGTCGACGCGCGCGGCGTCGGCATCTACTGCGGCGACTACTCCCACTGCGACATCAGGCGGAACACCGTCACGGGGACGACCGCCGGCGATGACGGCTCGCGCGCGTCGGCCGGCTACGCGATCCAGTCGCACTTCTGGGCGAAGGCGACGCTCGAGGACAACCGCCTCGACGCGAACGCGCGCGGCAGCGCCGCGCTGCTCCACGGCCGGCTCGTGTCGTACCACTGACGCGTGCAGATCCTCGCCCGGACGGGCCACCCCGACTTCCTCGACCTGCCGTGGTCCGAGCCCCTGGCGGACTGGCGCAGCGAGCGGCTCGTCCAGGTCGTGCGCGGCATCTCGCGCCACGTCGTGCGGTTCGTCGAGTACGACGGCGCGATCTACGCGTTGAAGGAGCTCCCGGCGCATCTCGCCCGGCGCGAGTACGGGCTCCTGCGTCACCTCGGAGCCGAGGGGATGCCCGTCGTCGAGGCCGTCGGCGTCGTCACCGACCGCGGCGAGGACCTCGAGGCGGTGCTCATCACGCGGCACCTCGACTACTCGCTCCCCTACCGCGCCCTCTTCGGCACCCGCGGGATCGACAACCTGCGCGCGAAGCTCCTCGACTCGCTGGCCGAGCTGCTCGTCCGCCTCCACCTGGCGGGCTTCTTCTGGGGCGACTGCTCGCTCTCCAACACGCTCTTCCGCCGAGACGCGGGTGCCCTGTCGGCGTACCTCGTCGACGCCGAGACGGGCGAGCTGCACCCCTCGCTCACCGACGGGCAGCGCACGCACGACCTGACGCTCGTGGAGGAGAACATCGCCGGCGAGCTCCTCGACGTGCAGGCGTGGCGCGGCCTCCCGGAGGAGATCGACCCGTTCGAGGTCGCCGCCGGCGTCGCGGGGGCGTACGGGTCGTTGTGGTCGGAGCTGACGCGCGAGGAGACGTTCGCGCCCGACGAGCGGCATCGCATCGACGAGCGCCTGCACCGCCTGAACGAGCTCGGCTTCGACGTCGAGGAGATCGAGCTCGAGCGCGCCGGCGACGCGTACCGCCTGCGGCTGGACCCGCACGTGGTCGAGCCCGGCCACCACCGGCGGCGCCTGCTGCAGCTCACGGGGTTGAACGCACAGGAGAACCAGGCCCGCCGCCTGCTCAACGACCTGACGCGCTTCCGCGCGGCCGCCGAGGACGAGGTCGGTCGCCAGCTGCCGATCACCGTCGTCGCCTATCGGTGGCTCTCGGAGGTCTTCGAGCCCGCGGTCGCCGCGGTGCCCGAGGAGCTGTGGGGCAAGCGCGAGGCCGCGGAGGTGTTCCACGAGATCCTCGAGCACCGGTGGTACCTCTCGGAGCACGAGGGGAAGGACGTCGGGATCCTCGAGGCGGCGGCGTCGTACGTCCGCGACGTGCTCCGCCACGCACCGGACGAGCGCGTGGTGAGCCCCGCCGAGGGCGCGCAGGAGCCCGACGAGGCGGAGGTAGAGTCGCCGCCGTGAGCGTCGTCGTCCCGCGCGGATCCGAGGTCGCGTTCGCGACGCCCGAGCAGGTGGAGCGGTACGCCGACGCGGTGGTGCTGGCGGCGCTCGCGCTGCACCCGGGCGACCTCGTCGTGATCGCCGCCCACCCCGGGCACCGCCCGTTCGTGCTCGCGCTCGCGGACGCTGCGTACCGCGGCGGCGCGCGCCACGTCGAGGTCGCGTACGACGACCCGCTCGTGCGGGCCGCGAGGGTACGCCACGCACGGGACGAGGACCTCGGGCCCGTGATGCCGTGGGACCGGCGCCGGCGCCGCGCGCAGCTCGAGCCGACGACGGGCCTCGTCTTCATCGACGGCGACGTCGAGCCCGACGCGTTCGAGGGGCTCCCCGCGGAGCGAGTGTCCGAGGACATCCGCCGGCAGATCGCAGCGACGCCGTGGTACCTCCGCGCGATCCAGCGCGAGGAACGCCGCTGCTCGATCGTCGCGTGGCCGACGGAGGCGTGGGCGGGGCAGGTCTTCCCGCAGCTCGACGCGCTCGACGGGCAGCGACGGCTCTTCGAGGACCTGCTCTGGTTCTGCCGGCTCGGCCCCGACGACCCGCCGGGCGTCGAGGGATGGGAGCGGCACGTCGCCACCTTGACCGAGCGCGCCGCGCGCCTCACCGAGCTCCGGCTCGAGCGGCTGGAGCTGCGCGCGCCCGGCACCGACCTGTCGATCCCGCTCGCGCCGCGGACGGTGTGGCTCGGCGGGCTCGACACGACGGGGCACGACCGGCGGCGCTTCGCGGGGAACATGCCGACGGAGGAGAACTACACGACGCCGCACGCCCGCGGCGCGGAGGGGACGTTCCGGTGCACGAAGCCGCTGTCGCTCCACGGCCGCCTGATCGAGGGGATCGCCGGCGAGCTGCGTGGCGGCGAGCTCGTACGGCTCGAGGCGGCGACGAACGACCAGCGCGACTTCCTCACGGCGTTCCTCGACATGGACCGCGGCGCGCGCCGCCTCGGCGAGGTGGCGCTCGTCGACGCGTCGACCTCGCGCATCGGCCGAACCGGGCGCGTCTACGAGAACACGCTGCTCGACGAGAACGCCGCGGCGCACGTCGCCTTCGGGTTCGGCTTCGGCGTGGCGCGCGAGCCCGGCGACGCCGCCGGCGCGCGCAGCGTCAACACGTCGTCGCTGCACCTCGACGTGATGATCGGCACCGACGACTTCGAGGCCGTCGGCATCACTGCAGCCGGCGACCGCGTCGCGCTGATCTCGTCCGGCCAGTGGCGGCTCTGACCGCCGCGTCGTGAGCGACGACCCGACCCTGCCGCGCGACCTGCTCGAGCGCTACGCCGAGGCGATCGTCGGCTCCTGCCTGCACGTCGCCCACGGCGACCTGCTCCTCGTCCGCGCCGCGCCGGAGCACCGCGAGCTGACGGTCGCGCTCGCCGAGGCCGGCTACCGCCACGGCGCCCGGCACGTCGAGCTGCAGCCGGTCGACGACGCGCTGTCCGCGGCACGCGTGCGACGGGGCGACGACGGCGCGCTCGGCGGCGTCGCGCCGTGGAGCCCGATGCGTCACCCGGAGCTGCGCGCGCCGACGACCGCCTCCGTCCGCGTCACCGGGGAGGCGGAGGACGTCTTCGAGGGGCTCCCGCCGGAGCGCGTCGGCGCCGAGCTCGCCGGCATCCGCCGACACGAACGGCCGTGGCTCCGTGCCGGGATGGAGGGACGCCGCCGCGGCACCGTCGCCGCGTGGCCGACGTCCGCGTGGGCCGCGCGCGTCCACCCCGGCGTCCCCGACGGCGAGGCGCGGCGGCGGCTCGCGCTCGAGCTGCTCGCCTTCTGCCGGCTCGGGCCCGACGACGAGCCGGACGCCTGGGACGCGCACACGCGCCGCCTCGCCGCCCGGGGACGCGCGCTCACGGACGCGCGCCTCGTCGGCCTCGAGCTCCGGGGTCCCGGCACGCGGCTCGACCTTCGCCTCGCTCCGGGCGTGCGCTGGCTCGGCGGGCCGCGCGTGACGACGTTCGGCGCGACCGTGACGCCGAACTTCCCGACGGAGGAGAACTTCACGAGCCCGCTCGCGCCCTCCGTCGAGGGCACGTTCCGCTGCTCGCGCCCGCTCGTGCTCCGAGGGCGCCTGATCGAGGGGATCTCGGGCGAGCTCCGCCGCGGGCGTCTGGTCCGGCTCGATGCATCCGATCCGGACGCGCGCGACTTCCTCGCCGCGCAGCTCGACCTCGACGCGGGCGCGCGGCGCCTCGGCGAGATCGCGCTCGTCGACCGCACCTCGCGCATCGGCCGGACCGGCCGCGTCTACCTGAACACCCTCCTGGACGAGAACGCGGCGGCGCACATCGCCTTCGGCGCCGCGTACGCGCAGACGCGGCCGCCCGAGACCGGACGCGCCGGCCTGAACCGGTCGGCGCGGCACGTCGACGTGATGATCGGGACGGAGGACTTCGAGGCGACGGGCGTCCGCGACGACGGCAGCCGGGTGCCGCTGATCGTCGACGGGACCTGGCAGATCGAAGGCGTGCGCGCCGCGGACAACCACCCCTCCGGGTGATCGCTCCGCCGCCCGCCTACGCCGATCCGGGGATGGCGGGAAGACGAAACGGGGGATCGTCCCGCGCGACGGCATCCGACGAAGAGGACGACCTGTGCAGACCCAGCTGGCCCGGACCACCACCTCGTACGCGACTGCCCCGGACCCGCTCGGGCCGCCCCTGAGCCCGCCGCTGTCGCCGGTCGCGCCGCTCCCGGCCGCCCCGCCCGCCGTCCCCGCGGGCGCACACGCCGCGCCCGTCCCTGTCCCCGGGTCCGCCGTGGCGGCCGCGTCTCCGGCGCCCGTCGCGTCGCCGCGACGCCGCGTCGTCGTCCGCCTCACGACGGGCGAGCTGATCGAGGTCGCCGAGCACGAGGACGAGGCCGCCGCCCGCGCCGAGGCGACGGCCCTCATGCGCTACCTCCGCGACGGCCGCGGGGACTGGCCCTTCCTCGCAGGCCGCTTCGTCCGTCCCGAGACGATCGTCTCGATCGACGTCGACGACGCCCCGGCCTAGGCGCTCACCTTCCCCATCTCGGCCAGCACGGCGTGCCGCCGCCTGTGCGCGCGTCCCTGGCGAAACTCCTCGACGTAGGCGTCGAAGTCCCAGGCGGCCAGGAAGTCCTGCGTCGCCTTCCGTCCCGACTCGTAGAGCGCGCGCCGCCGCTCGGGCGACAGGTCGAACTCCGTCGTGCCCACGCCGAGCGTCGGGATGGGAATCGTCCGCGCGAAGTCCGCCTGCTCCACGTAGAGGCGGTCGTGCGCGGCCATCATCGTCTGCGCCATCGCCTTCAGGTAGTCGATCAGGGCCCCCACGCCCCGCTCCTTCCTCGGCGGCTCGATCCGCTTGCCGAGGTGCTCGCGCGGCTTCGGCTCGACGAGCAGCATCCCGAACGTCGGCCAGTCCGGCGGCTCGCCGTCCGCCACGTCGAAGAGCCAGACCGGGTAGTTCGAGAGCATCCCGCCGTCGACGATCACGTGCTCCTCGTTCGTCTCCGGGTTCACGTGGCGAACCGGCTCGAAGAAGATCGGGATCGACATCGACATCCGCACCGCGTACGCGACCTCGAGCTCGTCCGGCTCGATCCCGAGCATGCCGGCGTCCTGCGGGAGGATCAGCAGCTTCCGGTTCGTCACGTCGGACGCGATCACCTGCAACCGGTAGCGGTACCGCGGATTGGGCTCGTCGCGGTCGCGGACGAGGTCGCCGAACGTCCGGACGTCCTGACGGGCGAGCATGTCGCGCATCCACTCGTAGAAGCGCGTCCCCTCGTAGATCCCGAGGTCGAGGAGCACGCTCGTCGTCCGCTCGATCAGCGGAATCTTGTCCTCCCAGCCCTTGTCCTCGAACTGCCGGTAGTCGAGGTCCATCACGATCCGCTCGAGCTCCTCCGGCGGGAAGTCCGCGGCGATGAAGGCGGCCGTGATCGCGCCGGCGCTCGTGCCCGCGACGTTCGCCGCCGTGTAGCCCGCCTCGCGGAACGCGACGTATGCGCCGGCGAGGCCGACGCCCTTGACCCCGCCGCCCTCGAGCACGAGGTCGGCGAGCTTCGGATCAGGCATGCGACACCCCCTCTCAGGGCGCCGCCGCAGAGGGCGCCGATTGACCCGTCCAGCGTGCGACGCGGCGATCCCCCTGTCAAGCGCCGGCGCGCTCGAGCTCGACGCGCGGCAGCCACGCGAGCCAGCGCGGCAGGTACCAGTTCCAGCGCCCGAGGAGGCGCATCGACGCCGGCACGAGCACGGAACGGACGACCGTCGCGTCGAGGAGGAGCGCCACCGCGACGCCGAAGCCGATCTGCTGGAACATCACGAGGTCGCCGAGCGCGAAGCCGACGAAGACGACGACGATGATCAGCGCGGCGCCCGTGATGATCCGTCCCGTCGTGGCGAGGCCGAACGCGACGGCGCCCGCGTTGTCGCCGGTCTCGAGGTAGCGCTCGCGGATCCTGCTGAGCAGGAAGACGTGGTAGTCCATCGAGAGCCCGAAGAGGATCGCGAACAGCAGCAACGGCACCCACACCTCGATCGTCTCGACGTGGTCGAGGCCGAGCAGCTCGTTGCCGACCCCGTCCTGGAACACGAGCACCAGCAGGCCGTACGCGGCGCCGACCGACAGCAGGTTCAGCAGGATCGCCTTCGCCGGGACGACGACCGAGCGGAACGCGAGCAGCAGCAGCACGAAGCTGAGGCCGAGCACGAACGCGAACACCCACGGGCGCGCCTCGTCGTTCAGCGCCACGTAGTCCACGTGGTTCGCCGTCTCGCCGCCGACGAGGACGGTCGTGCCGGGCGGGAAGCGGGCCGCCGGCACCGTCCGCGCGCGGAGCCGCTCGACCGCGGCCACGGCGGCGTCGCCGGTCGGGTCGCCCACGACCGGCACCTCCAGCAGCGTCACGTCGCCCGACCGCCGGAGCGTCGCCTCGGGGAGCCGCGCGCGCAGACGCGCCAGCGCCTGCGGCGCCCGTCCCTCGACGAGGATGCGCGCGGGGCTCTCGCGGCCGATCGAGAACGTCCGGTCGAGCAGCTCGTAGCCCTGCTTGGCCGGCGTCGAGTCCGGCAGCGTCGAGACGCCGCTCGACCCCGTGCGCAGTCCGAGCACGGGGAGCGCGCACGCGAGCAGCAGGCCCGCGGACAGGACGAGCGAGACGACGGGCCGCCGCATGACGGCGCGCGCGACGGCCGCCCAGACCCGCCCCTCCGTCTCGCCGCTCCCGCCGCCGACGGGGAGCCGGCCGCGGTTCACGCCGTCGCCGAGCAGCCCGAGCAGCGCTGGGAGCAGCGTCAGCGCGGCGGCGACCGAGACGACCGCGACGATCGAGGCGCCGGCGCCGAGGCTCCGCAGCACCGAGTCCGGCGGGAAGAGCATCGACGAGAGCGCCACGGCGACGGCGGTCCCGCTGAAGGCGACCGCGCGCGCCGCCGTCGCGCCGGCCAGCTCGATCGCCTCGTCCTGCGTCCGGCCCCGTGCTCGCTCCTCGCGGTACCGGGAGACCACGAACAGCGCGTAGTCGATTCCGAGCGCGAGCCCCATCCCCGAGACGATGTTCGTGACGAAGATCGAGAGCGTCGCGGCCTGCCCCACGAGCGTCACGACGCCGAGCGACACGAGGATCGCCACGCCGGCGAGCGCGAGCGGCACGAGCGCGGCGACGACCGTGCCGAACACGAGCACCAGGATGACGAGCGCCGCCACGACGCCGAAGACCTCCCCGCGCCGCAGGTCGCTCTGCGACACCTCGTGGAAGTCGCGGTCGATGATCGCGCCGCCGTAGAGCTCGGCGTCGAGCCGATCCGTCACCGGCAGGAGCTCCTCGACGGACGTCGAGCCGAGGCGGAACGGGACGAGCGCGCCTCGCCGATCCGGCCGCACGACGACCTCGTCCGCGACGGGCGCGGCACCCGCGGCCCGCAGCGCGCGAACCGCCCCGCCGACGTCGTCACCGCGGAGCACGAGGAGCTCGACGTCGTCCCGCACCACGTCCGGGAACCGCCGCTCCAGCAGCTCGCGTGCTCGCTGCGACTCCGTCTGCGCCGACTGCGGGACGCGCGCCTCCGTGTCGAGCACGTCGAAGAGCTCGAACGCGACGGCCGCGGCCGCGACGACGACGAGCACGCCCCACGCCCCGAGGACGCGCCGGGGGTGCCTGCTAGAGTGCTTAACGATGTTGACGATCAACGAGGTTGACGTTGCCGGTCGGCTGAGGCCCGTCCTGCTCAAGCTTGCCCGTGAGCTCCGCCGCGAGGTCGCAGATCTCGGCGTCAGCGGCGGGCAGGCCTCGCTGCTCTCGGCGATCAAGCTCCAGCCCGGGGTCTCGGCCGCCGAGCTGGCGGCCCAGGAGCGGATGAGCGCCGCCGGGATGTCCGGTCACATCGACCGGCTGCAGGCGCTCGGGCTCGTGCGACGCGACCCCGATCCGGGGGACCGTCGCCGCCACGTCCTCGCACTGACGGCCGAGGGCGAGACCGTGCTCCGCCGGGTGCGGTCGCGGCGGACCGCGTGGCTCGCGACGCGCCTGCAGGCGCTGCCGCCCGAGGAGCTCGCCGCCGTCGACGCCGCACTCGACCCGCTGGCGCGCCTGCTCGAGGTGGACGCGTGACGGCAGCGCTCGTCCGCCTCAACGACCGCACCTTCGCGAGCCTCCGCAAGCACCGGAACTACCGGCTGTTCTTCGGCGGGCAGATCGTGTCGCTCGCCGGGACGTGGATGCAGAACGTCGCGCTCGCCTGGTACGTGGTGACGCTGACGAACTCCGCCGTCGCCGTCGGCTTCCTCGCCTTCTGCCGCTTCGTCCCCTTCACGGTCTTCGGCCTCTACGCCGGCGTGCTCGCGGACCGGCTCGACAACCGACGCCTCGTGATGGCGACGCAGGTCGGGCAGATGGTCGTCTCGGTCGCGCTCGCCGCGCTCGCCCTCTCCGGCTCCGAGAATCTCGCGCTCGTGTACGCGCTCGCGCTCGCCGGCGGCGTCGGCCTCGTCTTCGACGGGCCGGGGCGGCACGCGCTGACGTACCAGATGGTCGGCCGCGACGAGCTCCCGAACGCGATCGCGCTCAACTCGTCGCTCTTCAACGCCGCCCGGGTCGTCGGCCCCGCGATCGCCGGCGCCTTGATCGCGGCCGCCGGCGTCGGCGTCTGCTTCGCGATCAACGCCGTCAGCTTCCTCGCCGTCCTGACCGGGCTCGTGCTCATGCGCAAGGAGGAGCTCTACCCGCTCGACCGCGGCGTGCCGCCCACGTTCCTGAAGGGCGTACGCGAGCTGTTCGCGTATGTCCGCCGGACGCCCGCCGTCAAGGCCGTGCTCGCGACGGTCGCCGTCGTCTCGACCGTCGGCTTCAACTTCCACGTGATCCTGCCGCTGCTCGCCTCCGAGACGCTCCACGCCGGGCCGGGCGTCTTCGGCCTGCTCTCGGCCGCGTTCGGCGGAGGCGCGCTCGTCGGCGCGCTCCTCTCGGCGAGCCTCGGGCGCGCGAGCTGGAAGGCGCTCCTCGCGGGGACGAGCGGATTCTCGGTCGCCCTGCTCCTGCTCGCCCCGGTGAGCCACGCGGCCCCGGCGGCGGCGCTGCTCTTCGCCACCGGCGTGGCCTTCACGCTCTGGACGGCGAACTCGAACTCGATCCTCCAGCTCGCGGCGCCCGACCACCTCCGGGGCCGCGTCGTCTCGCTGTTCCTCTTCGCCTTCGCGGGGCTCGCGCCGATCGGCGGGCTGCTCGCGGGGTGGCTCGTCGACGTCGGCGGCACGGAGCTCGCGTTCGCCGTCTCGGGTGTCGTCGGGCTCGCGATGACGGCGTACGCGCTCGCGCAGCGCCCGTTCGGCGCATACTCCACCTGATGGACGTCGATCCACGCCCGCGCCTGCGCGGAAAGCTGCACCTCTGGGCCTTCCCCGCCGCCGTCGTGCTCGCCGTCATGCTGATCTGGTCGGCGCCGCCAGGCGTGCCGACGCTCGCGGCGGCCGTGTTCGGCGCGTGCGTCGCCCTGATGCTCGGGACGAGCGCGCTCTACCACCGCGTGCTCTGGGCGCCGAAGGCGCGGCGCCTGATGCGGCGCGCCGACCACGCGGCGATCTACCTCCTGATCGCGGGGACGTACACGCCGTACGGGCTGCTCGTCCTGGACGGCACCTGGCGCTGGACGGTGCTCGCCGTCGTGTGGACGGGTGCCGCCCTCGCAATCGTGCAGAAGCTCGTGTGGGTGGACGCCCCGACGTGGATCGCCGCTGCGCTCGGCCTCGCCCTCGGGTGGGTCGGCGTCGTCGCCGTTCCGCAGATCTGGCGCGAGACCGGCGCGCTCGGGACGCTCCTCCTCGCGGCCGGCGGCGCGCTGTACACCGTCGGCGCCGTCGTCTACGCGCGCCGGCGCCCCGACCCGGTGCCGCACGTCTTCGGTTACCACGAGCTGTTCCACGCGCTCGTGATCGGCGCGGCGCTGTGCCAGTACGCGGCGATCGGGTTCTTCGTGCTGCCCGAGGGGTGAGCGGGCTCCCGGGGTACCCGTGGGAGTCGCGCTCGCACACGTTCGAGGGGCTGAGGCTCGCGTACCTCGACGAGGGTGCCGGCGACCCCGTGCTGCTCCTGCACGGCGAGCCGACCTGGTCGTACCTCTACCGCAAGGTGATCCCGCCGGTCACCGAGGTGGCGCGGGTGATCGCGCCGGACTACCTCGGGTTCGGTCGGTCGGACAAGCCGACCGACCCCGGGTGGTACTCGTACGACCGCCACGTCGCGTCGATCGGCTCGCTCGTGGAGGCGCTCGATCTGGCGCGGCTGACGGTGGTCGTCCAGGACTGGGGCGGGCCGATCGGGATGCGCCTCGCCGCCCAGGCTCCCGAGCGGGTCGACCGGCTGGTCGTCCTCAACACGGCGATCGGCGCGGGCCGGATGCCGGAGGTGTGGCTGCGCTTCCGCGAGCTGCTGCGGCACATCGGCACCGACGTCCAGCCGTCGCGCCTCGTCCGGATCTCGTGCGTGCGCCCGCTGGACGACGACGTGCTCGCGGCCTACGACGCGCCGTTTCCCGACGCGGCGTCGAAGGCGGGCGTCGTCGCGTTCCCCGAGC
>JBLNEO010000021.1:0-20250 GCA_050262775.1 Pseudomonadota bacterium
GGACCCAGCTCGGCGCCGTGCAGTACGTCGACGACACCCGGTTCCTCGCGAAGCTGCGCGAGTCGCCCTTCTACGCGGCCGGCGGCGGGCAGGTCACGGATGCCGGCACGGTCGAGAACGAGGCGGGGCAGCGCGCGGAGCTGCGCGAGGCGTTCCGCCTCGGCGACGATCAGGTGCTGCTGTTCGCGGGGGAGGGCTTCGCGGCGGGCCAGCGCGTGCACGCGGTGGTGCCGTGGCCGGTGCGGTTCCCGACGATGGCGAACCACACGGCGACCCACCTCCTCCACAGGGCGCTCCGCGAGGTGCTCGGCGAGCACGTCCGCCAGGCGGGCTCGGCGGTACGGCCGGACAAGCTCCGCTTCGACTTCACGCACGACCAGGCGCTGACTCCCGAGCAGCGTGCGCAGGTCGAGGAGCGCGTCAACGAGCAGGTCTTCCGCAACCTGCCCGTTCGTGCCTTCGAGACGACCAAGGACGAGGCGGAGACGCTCGGCGCGATGATGCTCTTCGGCGAGAAGTACGGCGACGTCGTCCGCGTCGTCGAGATCGACGGCTACTCGCGCGAGCTCTGCGGCGGCACGCACGTCCGCGCGACGGCCGAGATCGGACCGTTCGCGATCCTCTCCGAGGGATCCGTCGGCTCGGGCGCGCGCAGGATCGAGGCGGTGACGGCCGGGGAGGGGTACGCGTACCTCCGCGGACGCTCGCGCGAGGCCGACGAGCTGCGCGCGGAGCTCGAGCGCCTGCGCCGCGAGGCGAAGCGGAAGCCGACCGACGCCGCGGGCGGCCCCCAGTTCGAGATCACGCGGAAGACGGACGCCGGCGGCGCGAACGTGATCGTCGCGGAGGTGACGTCCGGCGATCCGCTGGACGTCTCCGACCGGCTGAAGCAGCAGCACGCGCCGGCGGCGGTGATCGTCGGCGCGCGCGACGACGGGAACGTCCAGCTCGTGATCAACGTCGACCCCTCGCTCGAGCGCCGCGGCGTGCACGCGGGGAACGTGATCCGCGAGGCGGCCGCGATCGTCGGCGGCGGCGGCGGCGGCCGGCCGACGATGGCGCGCGCCGGGGGCAAGGACGCGGCGCGACTGCCGGACGCGCTCGCGGAGGCGGAACGGCTGATCCTCAGCGCGCTCAACGCGTAGCCGAGTTGAAGATTCTCGCCCTCGACTACGGCTCGGCGCGCACGGGCGTCGCCGTCTCCGATCCGACGGGGACGCTCGCGCGTCCGCTGTGCGTCGTGCGCAAGGCCTCGAGCGGCGCCGGGCTCGCCGAGGTCGCCCGGATCATCGGGGCGGAGGACGTCGAGCGCGTGGTGGTGGGCATGCCGTTGACGCTCCGGGGGAACGCGGGCGCGCAGGCGGCGGAGACGCAGCGGTTCGTGGACGCGCTGCGCGAGGTGGTGGAGGTGCCGGTGGAGACGTTCGACGAGCGGTTCACGACGACGCTGGCGGTGCAGACGGGCGGCGACGGCGAGGAGGATGCGCGGGCGGCCGCGCACCTCCTGGAGGGCTACCTGGCGTGGTCGAGCCGCCGCCCGTGACGCCGCCCACCCGCGGTCGGGGCGGCGCGAGCCGCCGGAGGATCGTCGTCCGCCGCGTGATCGCGTTGCTCGCACTGCTCGCGGCGTTCGCGCTCGCCGCCTGGCTCGCGTCCGTCGCGGTGAACGGCGTCGCCGCCGACGACCCGCCCCCGACGACGACGACGGCGCTCGCCGCGCCGCCGCCGAAGCCGCTCCGCATCGTCTTCCCGGAGGGGTACACGCGAAAGGAGATGGCGGCGCGCGTCGCCGCCGTCCGGAAGATCGCGCGCACGAAGCGGAAGGTCGACCCGCGGATCCGGCAGGCGCGGTACCTGGCGCTGACGGAGCGGAGTCGCCTCCCCGCGCAGTTCGCCGGCGACACGACGCCGCGCACCCTCGAGGGGTTCCTCTTCCCGGCGACCTACGACTTCACGGCGAAGACGACGACGCGGCAACTGGTCGAGAAGCAGCTGGCCGCGTTCCGGAAGGCGTGGAAGCAGGTGGACATGCGCTACGCGCGGACGAAGAACCTCACGCCGTACGACGTGCTCATCATCGCGTCGATGGTCGAGAAGGAGACGATCGCCCCGGACGAGCGCCCGCTCGTCGCCGCCGTGATCTACAACCGGCTGAAGGCGGGGATGCCGCTCGGGATCGACGCCACCATCCGCTACGGGCTCGACGTGCCGGGGACCGAGCCGCTGCGGCAGTCGCACCTGAACTCCGACAGCCCCTACAACACGCGCAACCGCCGGGGGCTCCCGCCGACGCCGATCGCGAATCCCGGCCTCGCGTCGATGCAGGCCGCCGCCCATCCCGCGGAGGTGAAGTACCTCTACTTCGTCCGCAAGCCGGACAAGGTGCACCACTTCTTCACGGCGAGCGAGGCGGAGTTCTACGCCAGAGCCTGCCAGTACGGCTACGGCTGCGGTTGACGCGCGTCGAACCGGGGGCGACTCGGCCGCGTCCGACGTGTGGACGCATCGACACGCATCCGGCACGTCGGGTGACAGTCACCGGTGACAGTCACTCGACGTGCGCGACGGCGCACCGCGCGCCGCAAGGGGACACGGCTGCGGGCCACCCTGGATGATGCGCCCGACGTGACGATCACCGCCTCGACGCGCCTCGTCGCTCTCCTCGGGCACCCGGTGGCGCACTCGCGCTCGCCCGCGATGCAGAACGCGGCGTTCGCCGCGCGGGGGCTGGACTGGGCGTACGTGGCAATCGACGTCCCAGCGGAGGCGATCGAGGACGCCGTCCGCGGCCTCGAGACGCTCGGCTTCGCCGGCGCGAACGTGACCATCCCGCACAAGCGCGCCGTCGCGCAGCTCTGCGACGAGCTCGACGCCGCTGCCGAGCGCGCCGTCTCCGTCAACACGATCGTCTTCCGGGACGGCCGCGTCGTCGGCTCCTCGACGGACGGGCTCGCCGTCGTGGAGGCGGTCGAGGCCGCCGGCGCGCGCGCCGTCGTCCTCGGGACGGGCGGCGCTGCGCACGCGGTCGCGACGGCGCTGACCGACGCCGGCGCGGGCGTCCGCGTCGCGAGCCGGCGCGATCCCGACTGGCCTCCGCGGGAGACGGACGCGACGATCGTCGTGAACGCCACGCCCGTGGTCGACGAGCTCCTCGTCCACCCACGGCCGGGCCAGACGATCGTCGACCTGGCCTACCGCGCCGACGGCTCCGACACCGCGCTCGTCGCCGCCGCGCGCGTCGCCGGCTGCGCGGTCGTCGACGGCCTCGAGATCCTCGTCCGCCAGGGTGCGGCGTCGTTCGAGCAGTGGACCGGGATCCCGGCACCCGTCGAGGTGATGCGCGCGGCGGTGCGGCCGTAGACGTGTCGAGGGCCCGCCGGAGCGGACCCTCGACACGGGTGCGGAGGCTCGACGCTAGGGGAGCGTCGAGTCGTACCAGGGCGGTGCCGAGTTGACGGCTGCGGCGCCGTTGCCCTGATCGTGCGGGACGACCGCGGCGTACAGCGTGGTGGAGCAGCTGCCGCCCCTGCCGTCGGACGCGGAGAACGTGATCGCGTAGACGCGACCGTCCCCGCCGCCGGCCCGCTCGGCCCGGACGGAGAACGCGCCGCCGGTGCCGATCGTGGCGTCGGGCGAGGTGTTCCCGTCACCGGCGCCGTCGACCGGCTCGTCCTGCCGGATCCCGGAGATCGCGAGCGTGATCGGGTCGCCGTCGACGTCGGTCACGCCCGAGACGTGTCCGGCGACCATCCGGTGGTTCGGCGGCCAGAGGCTGCCGAGCCCGGTCGTCGCCCCGGTGCAGACGGGGTTGTGGTTGATGACGGTCGTCACCGTGGCCGTGTTGTTCGAGGTGTCCGGGTCCGTCTGCGCCCCGGCCACCGTGGCCGTGTTGACGAGCGAGCTGCCCGAGCCGGCCGTCACGGTGACGGTGTACGACTGCGAGGCGCCGGCGGCGAGCGTCCCGACGGCGCACGTGACGGTGCCGGCGGCGAAGGTGCAGCCGGGCGCCGAGACGAACGTCGACCCCGCGGGAACCGGATCGGTGATCGTCACGCCGGTGGCCGTCGTCGGCCCGAGGTTCGTCGCCGTCAGCGTGTAGACGACGTTCGTCCCCTCGGTGGCGAGGGCCGGGCCGGTCTTCTGCATGCGGAGATCCGGCGACGGGACGGTGATCGTGATCTGCTCCACGAACGCCGGGCCGCCCGAGACGCCGTTGAGACGGAAGTCGACGGAGCAGGTGTAGGTGCCGCCGAGCGTGCCGGGGTCGACGCCGTACGTCTCGGTGAAGCCGAACGTGTCGCCGCTCGTCCCCGACCGGCTCGCCGGTGTCAGCGACGCGGACACGCCGGACGGACACGTCACCTGGTGCGTCACCGTCACCGGTAGGTTCGAGAGCCCCTCGAGGATCGCCTCCGCCACGTCGGAGTCGCTCGCCCCCGGGAGGAACGAGCCGCCGGTCGCGGCGGTGATCCGGGTCGCCTGGCCCGTCGCGTCGAGCTGGTTGAAGCCCGTGCTGATCGCGATCACGCGGATGTCGGCCGCCAGCAGCGCGGCGGTCGCCGACGCCTCGGTCACGCCGGCCGATGGATCGTGCCCGGGCGCGTCGCCGAACCAGACGACGATCCTCGACGAGCCGGTCCGAAAGCCGGTGGCGGGGTTCGTCGCCAGCTCGTGGAGCGCGAACAGCTGCCCCTCCGGCGTGTCGCCGCCGCCGGACGCCGACCAGGCGTTGATCCCGGTCTGCACCGCGGCGGTGTTCGCCGTGATCGCCTGGTCGAGGCGGTAGACGAACGCGTCGCCGACGTCCTTGTACTCGCCGACGCCGAACTGCGCGTCGGGTTGCGCCCCGAGCACCTGGGTCATGATCGACGCCGCGTTCGTGCGCACGTTCGCGATCGCCCCGCCCATGCTGCCGGTGGTGTCGGCGAGGAAGAAGATGTCCGGCCGCGGCGGGATCGGCGACGTCTCCACGGTCTTCGTCTGCGTCCCGGTCTGGCCGGGGAGCAGCGTGGCGGTGACGGTCGTCGGTGTCACACCCGGCGCGGCGAGCGCCGCACCCGCGACGAGCGTGACGACCGCCCCGGTCAGGGTTGCGGTCGCGGCCGCCAGGCGGCCACGCCTCGGCCGGTCGGGTGTCGGACGCGTGGGTATGTGCTTGTCTCGTGTCATACCTCGAGGCTAGGAACGCCTCGCCTGGCCGAACAGACGGCATCCACCCGATTTCACGGGGGCGAATGCCGTACGGAAGCGGTTGCACCCGTCCGACGTCTCCTGTACACCGTGAGGAGAGGGGAGGGACGAGTGCGCGCTGACCGGAGGGACGGCGCTGCGGCGAGGGTCTTGGTGGTGGACGACGACGAGGGAGTGCTCGCGCTGCTCGAGCACCTCCTGCGCACGTCCGGCCTGGAGGTGACGACGGCGGCGACGGGCGAGGCCGCGCTCGCCTCCGCGCGCTCGATGCGGCCGGACCTCGCGATCCTGGACGTGAACCTCCCGGGCCTCTCCGGGTACGAGGTCTGCCGCGCGCTGCACGAGGCGCACGGGCCGTCGCTCCCGATCGTCTTCATCTCCGGCGAGCGGACGGACGCGCTCGACCGGGTGGCGGGGCTCCTGCTCGGCGCCGACGACTACCTCGCGAAGCCGTTCGCGCCGGACGAGCTGCTGGCGCGGGTCCGCGCGCTCCTCCGCCGGGCCGCACCGGCGGTGGTCCGGACGTCGCGCCTGACGGCGCGCGAGCAGGAGGTGCTCCAGCTGCTCGCCGAGGGGAGGACGCAGCGCGAGATCGCCGACGCGCTCGTGATCAGCCCGCGCACGGCCGGGAAGCACATCGAGCGGATCCTCGAGAAGCTCGGCGTCCGGAGCCGCGCGCAGGCCGTGGCCGTCGCCTTCCGCGACGACCTCGTCGCGATGCGGTAGCGGCGCGGCAGCGCTGTACGCTCCGCGCCGATGCCCCTCGGCCTCGTCACCGCCGGCGAGTCGCACGGGCCGGCGCTCGTCGCGATCGTGACGGGCCTGCCGGCCGGGCTGGTGCTCGACCGCGACGCGATCGACGCCGACCTGCGCCGGCGCCAGGAGGGCTACGGCCGGAGCCCGCGGCAGCGCATCGAGAGCGACGTCGTCGAGGTGCTCGCGGGGTTGCGGCACGGGCGGACGCTCGGCTCGCCGCTCGCGCTCGTCGTCCGCAATCGCGACCACGCGAACTGGGAGCACGGCATGAGCCCGTGGCCGCCGGCCGGCGAGCCGATCGGGAAGGGCCTGAAGCCCGTGACGGTGCCGCGGCCGGGGCACGCGGATCTCGCCGGCGTGTTCAAGTACGGGCTCGACGACGTGCGGGACGCGCTCGAGCGCGCCTCCGCGCGCCACACCGCCGTCCACGTCGCGGCGGGCGCCGTCGCGAAGGCGCTCCTGCACGAGCTCGGGATCGCGGTGCGGGGCGAGGCGCTCGAGATCGGCGGTGCGCGCGGCGACCAGGCGATGCGCGACGCGGTGGACGACGCGCGCGCCGACCGCGACACGCTCGGCGGCGTGGTGGAGGTCCGGGCAGCGGGCGTGCCGCCGGGGCTCGGCTCGTATGCGTCGAAGGAGGACCGGCTCGATGCGCGGCTCGCGGCGGCCGTGATGGGCATCCAGGCCGTGAAGGGCGTCGAGGTCGGCGACGGCTTCGCGCTGGCGCGGGAGCGCGGCTCCGCCGCCCACGACGAGATCGGCGAGGGCTTCCGCCGGACGTCGAACCGCGCCGGCGGGGTCGAGGGCGGCGTCTCGAACGGCGAGGAGGTCGTCGTGCGCGCGGCGATGAAGCCGCTCCCGACGCTGATGCGCCCGCTCGCGACGCTCGACCTCGAGACGGGCGCGCCGGCCGCGGCGCTCGTGGAGCGGAGCGACGTCGCCGCGGTCGAGGCGCTCGCCGTCGTCGCGGAGGCCGCCGTCGCCTGGGAGCTCGCGCGTGCCGTCCGCGACACGTTCGGCGGAGACGCCCTCGGCGACGTTCTCGAGGCCTACCGGGCGTACCTCGCGCGGATTCCATGGCGTTCCCGCTGACCCGCCACGTCGCCCTCGTCGGCTTCATGGGCGCCGGCAAGTCCAGCCTCGGCGCGGAGGCCGCGGCTCGCCTCGGACGGCCGTTCCTCGATCTCGACCTGGAGCTCGAGCGCGAGCTCGGGATGCCGGTCGCGCGCCTGTGGGAGGAGCGCGGCGAGGCGGCGTTCCGCGAGCTCGAGGAGGATCTCACCGTCGAGGCGCTCGCCGAGCCCGCGCCGTCGGTGCTCGCGCTCGGCGGCGGCGCCGTCCTCTCCGAGCGCGTCCGCGAGTCGCTGCGCGACCGCGCGCTGACGCTGCTCGTCGAGGTGGGGGTCGAGGAGGCGTGGGCCCGGGTCGGCGCCAGCGACCGGCCGCTCGCGCGGGACGAGGAGGTCTTCCGCCGCCTCTTCGAGGCGCGCGGGCCGATCTACGCGGCGCTGGCGGACGCGCGCGTCCGCGACGCCGACGCGATCGCGCTCGCGGCCGCAGGCGTGGTCGTCGAGCCGGGCGTGCTCGCCGAGCTCGGCGCACACGTGCCCGGCGACGGTCGCATCGCGCTCGTCTCCGACCCGCACGTCGCCGGGATCCACGGCGCCGACGCGCAGCTGGCGCTCGGCCGGAGACTCGACTCGACGCACGAGCTGCCCCACGGGGAGGAGGCGAAGACGCTCGAGGCGGTCGGACGGCTCTGGGACGCGCTGCGCCTCGGGCGGGACGGCACGCTCGTCGCGCTCGGCGGCGGCTGCACGACGGATGCGGCGGGCTTCGCCGCGTCGGCGTACCTGCGCGGGATCCCGTGGGTCGCCGTCCCGACGTCGCTCGTCGGCCAGGTGGACGCGGCGATCGGCGGCAAGACGGCCATCGACCTCGCCGCCGGGAAGAACCTCGTCGGCGCCTTCCACTGGCCGGTGCGCACCGTGATCGACCCCGCGCTCCTCGCGACCCTGCCGGCGTCGCAGCGGCTCGAGGGCCTGGCGGAGGTGGTGAAGACGGGCCTGCTCGCCGGCGAGCCCGTGTGGGAGCTGCCCGAGCCGGAGCTCGTGCGGCGGTGCGCGGCATACAAGGCCGCCGTGTGCGTCCGCGACCCGTACGACCACGGCCCGCGCGCCGTCCTCAACCTCGGGCACACGTTCGCGCACGCGCTCGAGGCGGCGGGAGGCTACCGCGAGGTGACTCACGGTCGCGCAGTCGCGCTGGGGCTGCGCGCGGCGCTCGGCCTCGCCGGCCTCGACGACGAGCCGGTGCGCCGGCTCCTCGATCCGAAGCCGGTGCGGGTCGACCGCGACCGCGCCTGGGCGGCGCTCCGGCGTGACAAGAAGGCCGAGAACGGCGAGATCCGGCTCGTCCTGCTCGACGCCCCCGGGCGGCCACGGTGGGGCGTGGCGGTGCCGGAGGACGAGGTGCGGGCGGCGCTCGACGCGCTGATCGCGTGATCTAAGGTTCCGCACCTTGCGCATCGACGTGCTCAACGGCGTGAACCTCGACGTGCTGGGCCGACGCGACCCCGAGCTCTACGGCGGTCTCGGCCTCTCCGAGCTCGAGACACGGATCTACGGCTGGGGCAACGAGCTCGGGATCACCGTCCGCTGCCGGCAGACGAACCACGAGGGGGAGTACGTCGGCTGGTGCCACGACCTCTACGACGGGGTCGACGGCGCGATCGTCAATCCCGGCGCCTGGACGCACTACTCGTGGGCGATCCGCGACGCGCTCGAGCCGGCCGGCATCCCCGTCGTCGAGGTCCACCTCTCGGACGTCGATGCCCGCGAGGAGTGGCGCAGGAGCTCGGTGCTCGAGGGCGTCCGCGCCCACCGGATCGTCGGCAAGGGCGCCGCGGGCTACCGCGAGGCGCTGGAGTACTTCCTGAAAGGAGTCGCGTGAACGCACGGGTCGAGAAGCTGCGGGCGCTCGTCGACGGGCCGATGCTCGTCACGAACCTCGTCAACGTCCGCTACCTCACGGGGTTCAGGAGCTCGAACGCCGCCGTTCTCGTCGAGTCCGACCGCGTGCGCGTCTTCGCCGACTTCCGCTACGCGGAGCAGGGGCGCGCGCTCGAGGGTGCGGAGTTCGTCGAGGTGAGCCGCAACCTGCCCGTCGGACTCGCGCAGACCCTCTCGGGCCGCATCCTCTTCGAAGCGGACCACGTCACCTACGCGGCGTGGGAGACGCTGCGTGCAGGCGGGCTCGAGCTCGTGCCGACGACGGGCCTGACGGTCGGCCTCCGGGCGGTGAAGGAGGCGGAGGAGCTCGAGGCGATCCGGCACGCGGCGTCGATCACCGACCGCGGCTACGCACGGCTCGCCGAGGAGCCGTTCGCGGGACGCACGGAGCGCGACCTCGCGTGGCGGATGGAGCAGCTGCTGCACGAGGAAGGCGCGGACGGGCTCGCGTTCCCCGTGATCGTCGCCGGCGGACCGAACGCGGCGAATCCGCACACCGTGCCGGGCGACCGGCCGCTGCAGGAGGGGGACACGGTGATCGTCGACGCGGGAGCCACGTGGGGCGGGTACTGCTCCGACTGCACGCGCACGTTCGCCGTCGGCGAGCTCTCCGACCGCCTCTCCGACGCGTACGAGCTCGTGCGCGACGCGCAGCTGGCCGGGCTCCAGGCGGTCGCGCCGGGCATCGAGGGCAAGGCGGCCGACGCCGTCCCGCGACGCATCGTCGACGCGACGGAGTTCGAGGGGACGTTCGGCCACGGCCTCGGGCACGGCGTCGGGATGGAGGTGCACGAGGCGCCGACGTTGCGGCCCGAGTCGACCGACCTGCTCGCGGCCGGCAACGTCGTCTCCGTCGAGCCCGGCATCTACCTCCCGGGCGAGGGCGGGATCCGGATCGAGGACCTCGTCGTCGTCACCGAGGACGGCTGCGAGCGCCTCTCGCTGTTCCCGAAGGAGCTGCTGCAGGTCGGCTGAGGCGGCTCGCTAGACTCGATCGCCGTGGCCGAGGTCGTCTCCACGAACCAGTTCCGGAACGGGATGCACATCGAGCTCGACGGCTCGGTCTGGCGCATCGTCGAGTTCCAGCACGTCAAGCCGGGAAAGGGCGGCGCGTTCGTGCGGACGAAGGTGAAGAGCCTGGACAGCGGCTCCGTCGTCGACCGCACCTTCCGCGCCGGCGAGAAGTTCCCGCGCGTGCACACGGAGGTGAAGAACGTCCAGTACCTCTACGACTCGGGCGACGAGGTCGTGTTCATGGACGAGGAGACGTTCGAGCAGTTCGGGCTCCCGCGCGCCTCGGTCGAGGACGAGCTCGCGTTCCTCCAGCCGTCGAGCACCGTGCAGATGCTCACGGTCGACGGCCGCCCGGGCGGGATCCAGATGCCCGCGTCGGTCGAGCTCGCAGTCGCGGAGACGGAGCCCGGGGTGAAGGGCGACACGGTGTCGAACGTGACGAAGCCCGCGACGCTGGAGACGGGCGCCGTCGTCCAGGTGCCGCTGTTCGTGAACGTGGGCGACCGGATCAAGGTCGACCCCAAGGAGAAGCGCTACATCTCGCGCGCCTAGGCGGCCGCCGCGCGCTCGCGCCAGAACGCGAGCCGCGTCTCCGTCCGCGACCGCCGCGCGGGGTTCCGCTCGGCACCGAACGCGCCCCAGGCGGTGACCCACAGGAGCCGGAGCAGCGTGAACGGCTCCAGGAGCGTGCGGTCGACGTCGCCGTACGCGGCGAGGATGTCGGCCGCCTCGGGCCGCGGCGGCTCGACGTGCGCGTGCGCAACGAGCGCGGCGAGATCCCACTCCCGCGCGCCGACGCACGCGTCCTCGAAGTCGAGCCAGATCGGCCCGCGCGACGTCTGGACGACGTTGAAGCTGTGCGCGTCCCCGTGCACGGGCTGGCGCGGCCGTCCGAGCTCCGCGACCGCGGCCTCGACCCGCTCGAGCTCCCGCTCGAGGAGCGCGGTGTCGTCGGGGGCGAGCGTCGTGAGCCTCGCGAGGATGCTGCGGATCTCGGCGCCCGGCTCGAGGAACGGCAGAGGCTCGGGGTACTCCGTCAGCGCCTCGTGGATCGCGCGCAGGCCCTGACCGGCGGCGCGCGCGTCGAGCGGGACGCCCTCGACGGGGGCGATGAGCTCCCAGAACGTGACGCGGTGCCCGTCGTGCGCGTGCGGCCCGGGCGCGACGAGCTCGCTCGGCCGTACCGCGGGCAGGCCGCGTGCGGCGAGCCAGGCGGCGATGCGGACCTCGCGCACGAGGGGGTCGTCGCCGGGCCGGACGTCCTCGGGCAGGAGCGGCACGCGCGCGACGAGCGGGCCGGGCGGGAGGTGGACGATGACCGACGAGAGGACGCTGAGCACGCGCGGCTCGACGAAGTGCACCCCGTGGTCCCGTGCGACCGCGGCGGCGGCACGGCAGGCCGTCCTGACGGCCGCGGTGGCCTCCTCTCCCACGCTCGCGAAGCTACTAGTCTCCCCGGTCGATGCCAAGACTCGCGGACACGACCATCCGCCTGATGGGCCAGGAGCCGCTGGCCGGCCGGATGCCGACGGCGGACGTGCTGCAGCTCGCCGGGATCCTCGACGGCGCCGGGTTCGAGGTGCTCGAGGTGAGCGGCGGCGGCGTGTTCGACACGGCCGTCCGGCGCGGCGTGGAGAGCCCGTGGGAGCGCATCCGCGCGCTCAAGAGCCGGGTGCGGACGCCGCTCGGGATGGCGCTGCGGGGGCGGTTCCTCGTCGGCTCGCACCCGGTCACCGGCGACTTCGTCCAGCGCTTCGTCTCGACGGCGGCCGCGAACGGGATCGACGTCTTCCGGCTGCACGACCCGCTCAACGACGTGTCGAACCTCCGCGAGGCGGCGATGGCGATCGCGGACGCGGGGCGCGAGTTCGACGGCGGGCTCGTCTACAGCTCCGGCGTCACCGGCGCAACCGAGACGCTCGTCGCGGGCGCGCGCCGGCTGCCCGAGCTCGGTGCCGCGCGCGTCCTCCTCCACGACCCGACCGGCTCCCTCGAGCCGGCCCGCGCGGGGGAGCTCGTCCATCGACTGAAGGAGGCGAGCGGGCTCCCGGTCGGCGTCTACCTCCAGGGCGCCGGGGGCGCGGCGCTCGCCTGCGCGATCGAGGCGGCCCGGGCGGGCGCCGACCTGCTCGCGGCGGCCGTCTACCCCGTGGCGCTCACGCTGTACCGCGTCTCGGGCGAGTCGCTCGCGGAGGCCCTCGCCGGACTCGGGATGGACACGGGCGTGGACGTCGCGGCGCTCTGGCGCGCCTCCGAGCTCGTCGACGAGCACATCGGCGACGACCCGGTGACGCCGCTCAAGCCCCGCATCGCCGTGCGCGCGTCGCAGTACGCCCTCCCCGCCGGGCTCGTGGCCGGCCTCGACGCCCACCTCGACGCCAACGCCGCGGGCGACCGGATCGACGAGGTGCTCGACGAGCTCGCGCGCGTGCGCCTGGAGGTCGGGATGCCCCCGCTCGCCGCCCCGATCGGGCAGGTGCTGGCGTCGCAGGCGCTCATCCACGTGCTCTCCGCGCAGCGCTGGGGCGTCGTGGTCGACGAGTTGCGGGACCTCGTGCTCGGACGCTACGGCGCGCCGCCCGGCCGTCTCGACCCCGTCGTCGAGCGCGCGGTCGAGCTGCTCGCGCCGGAGACGACGGAGGCCGACGCGCCGGCGGCGCTCGAGGAGCTCCGCTCGCAGGCCGACGGGCTCGCGGCGAGCGAGGAGGAGCTGCTGCTGCTCGCGCTCTTCGGCGAGGACGCGGAGCCCCTGCTGCAGGCGATCCGGGGCCGTGCCGCGCGCGACGAGCAGCTGGCGGGCGGCGCCGTCGACCAGGGCCGCGCCGAGCGCATTCGCGAGCTGATCCGCATCGTCCAGGAGTCGGGGATCGCGGAGGTGACGATCGAGGAGGAGGACTTCCGGGTCACCGTCCGGCGGACGGACGAGCCGGGGACGGCGTCCCCTGCCGACGCGGCGACGCCGCTCGCGCTCGAGGAGCCGGGGCTCGCCCCGGTCGCGCCGCCGTCCGGCGGCCTCGTCCGCGTCGAGTCGCCCATGGTCGGCGTCTTCTACCGCCAGTCGCAGCCCGGGGAGCCCCCGTTCGTCGAGGTCGGCGACGTCGTCACCGCCGGCCAGACGCTCTGCCTGCTCGAGGCGATGAAGCTCTTCAACGAGCTGAAGTCGGAGGTGGACGGCGTCGTCCGCGCCGTCCACGTCGAGAACGGCAGCCCCGTCGAGTTCGGCCAGCTGCTGTTCGAGGTCGAGCGGCTGAACGGCCGGCCCCTCGACGCGGTCTAGCGCGTGTTCGACCGCGTCCTCGTAGCGAACCGCGGCGAGATCGCCGTGCGCGTGATCCGGGCGTGCCACGAGCTCGGGATCGAGGCCGTCGCGGTCTACTCGACCGCCGACGAGGGCTCGAGCCACGTCCGCCTCGCCGACCGCGCCGTCCGGATCGGGCCGGCACCGGCGGGCAAGAGCTACCTCTCGATCCCCGCCGTCGTCGCGGCCGCGGAGACGACCGGCTGCGAGGCGGTCCACCCCGGGTACGGCTTCCTCGCGGAGAATGCCGACTTCGCCCGGGCCTGCGCCGACAACGACCTCGTGTTCGTCGGGCCGCCGCCGGAGGTGATGGAGCGGATGGGCGACAAGGCGCAGGCGAAGCGGGAGCTGGGCGCCGCGGACGTCCCGCTCGTCCCCGGGACGGACGGCGGCGCCTCGCTCGCGGACGTGCGCCGTGCCGCGGAGGAGCTCGGGTATCCCGTGCTGCTGAAGGCGGCCGCGGGCGGGGGCGGGAAGGGCATGCGCCTCGTGCACACGCCGCACGAGCTCGCCGCGGCCTACTCGACCGCGGGCGCCGAGGCGCAGGGCGCGTTCGGCGACGGGTCGCTCTACCTGGAGAAGGCGATCGTGCCGGCGCGCCACGTGGAGATCCAGGTGCTCTGCGACACGTACGGCCGCGTGCTCACGCTCGGGGAGCGCGAGTGCTCGATCCAGCGCCGCCACCAGAAGCTGATCGAGGAGTCGCCGTCGCCGGCGCTCGACCCCGAGACGCGCGAGGCGATGGAGGCGGCCGCCGAGCGGGCCTGCCGCGCGATCGGGTACGTCAACGCCGGGACGTTCGAGTTCCTGCTCGGCCGGGACCGGAGCTTCTACTTCATCGAGCTGAACGCACGACTCCAGGTCGAGCACCCCGTGACGGAGTTCGTGACCGGCCTCGACGTCGTCCGCGAGCAGCTCCGCATCGCGGCGGGCGAGCCGCTCGCCCTCGAGGGCCGCGCGCCGCGCCACGGGCACGCGATCGAGATCCGCATCAACGCCGAGGATCCCTCCCGCGGGTTCGCGCCCGCGCCGGGGCGGATCACGACGCTGCGCCTCCCCGGCGGGCCCGGGGTCCGCGTCGACACCCACGTGGAGGCGGGCGTGGACGTGCCGCCGCACTACGACTCGCTGCTCGCGAAGCTCGTCGTCCTCGACGCCGACCGCCCGGCGGCGATCGCGCGTGCGCTGCGTGCGCTGCGCGAGCTCGAGGTGGGCGGCGTGCCGACCACGCGCGACGCGGCGCTCGAGATCGTGGCCTCGCCCGCGTTCCGCTCGGGCGACTACCACACCGGTTACCTTGCGGAGACGGAGCTGCACGCGGTCTCGGCATGAGCGACACACACGTGATCAGAAGCGACGAGGGGACGATCACCGTCACGGGCGGCGTGCTCTCGCACGTCGTCGCCGGCGCCGCCGGACAGGTGGAGGGCGCCCGGGCACGCCGGCCGAAGCGGGGGCTCGACGTCGACGTCGACGGCGGGCGTGCACGTGTGCGGCTCGAGCTCGCCGTCCGCTACGGCGCCGTCGTCCCCGACGTGGCCGCCGCCGTCCAGCAGCGCGTCCACGACGCGCTCCGCGACCAGTGCGGCCTGGAGACGTCCGCGATCGACGTGGCCGTGGAGGAGCTGGACGAATGACCCCGCGCACACGCCCGGTGGGGCGGCGCCAGGCGCGGCGAACGGCGCTCGTCCTCCTCTTCCAGTGGGACGTGACGGGACAGGAGCTCGGCTCGCTCTACGGTGCCGAGGTGGATGCATGGGCGCTGGCGCTCGCGCGCGAGGTGGCGGCGGACGCGGAGCGGCTCGACGCGACGATCAGCGACTACGCGGAGGACTGGACGGCGGACCGGCTCGGCGCGGTCGAGCGGAACGTGCTCCGGATCGCGCTCAAGGAGCTCGAGAGGGGAGAGGTGCCCATGGAGGTCGCGCTGGACGAGGCCGTCCGGCTCGCGAAGCGCTACGCGAGCGACGAGGCGGCGAAGCTCGTGAACGGGATCCTCGGGCGCGCCGTGCGCGAGAGGGCGGCCTAGTGGCGGCCGAGGAGTCGCTGAAGCGGGCCGAGGAGCTCCTCGGCGAGCTCGAGGCCACGCGGGCGCAGCTCGAGCAGCTGTCGGAGACGGAGGACGTCGACGGCGCGATCGACGCGCTCACGCGGCTCGCCGAGCTGGCGAAGCAGGTCGAGGCGGAGCTCCAGCGCGCGCGGCGGGAGGCGGATGCTGCGGGATAGGGACGGGCTGCGCGCGCTCGTCGAGGAGTACCTCGCCGAGCTGGCGCTGACGCCGGAGCTCCACGCGCTCGAGGAGCCGGTGCGCTACGCCCTCGCCGGCGGCGGCAAGCGCGTCCGGCCGGTGCTCTGCCTCGCGACCGCAGAGGCCGCCGGCGCCGACGCCGAGCTCGCCCTCCCGGCGGCGGCTGCGCTCGAGCTCGTCCACTCGTTCTCGCTCGTGCACGACGACCTGCCCGCACTCGACGACGACGACGAGCGCCGCGGACGGCCGACGGTGCACGTGCGCTTCGGCGAGGACGTCGCCGTGCTCGCGGGCGACGCGCTCCTCGCGGAGGCGTTCCGGCTCGCCCTGTCCTACGGGACGCCGCGCGTCGGGCGGGAGCTTGCGCAGGCGACGCTCGGGATGATCGGCGGGCAGTACCTCGACCTCCGCGGCGGGGCCGACGAGGAGACCGTCGACCGGCTCAAGACCGGCCGGCTGTTCGACGCCGCGGTGGCGTGCGGGCTCCACGTCGCGGCGGTCTCCGAGGCCGCGCAGGCGCCCTGGCGGGCGTTCGCCGCCGAGCTCGGCGTCCTCTTCCAGACGGTCGACGACCTCATCGACGGTGACGGCTCGGTCGTCACGCGCGGCGAGGCATGGACGCGCCGCGCGGCCGAGGACGCGGCCTCGCGGGCGCTCGCGGCGCTCGAGGCGATCCCGGCGGACACGTCCGTCCTGGCGGAGATCGCGGAGGCGCTCGCCGCCCGTACGTCCTGAGCGAGGAGCTCCGGGGCACGTCCGGCCCGGCCGACTGGCGGTGCGGGCGGACGTCGTTAGCCTTCTCCTCCGTGAAGAAGCGCGCCGACGTGCTCCTCGTCGAGCAGGGGCTCGCGGAGAGCAGGGCGCAGGCGCAGGCGCTCGTGCTCGCCGGGCTCGTGCCCGGGATCGAGAAGCCGGGCCAGCAGCTCGACCCGGCGACGCCCCTGGCGGTCGAGCGCGGCCCGCGCTTCGTCTCCCGCGGCGGCGACAAGCTCGCGAACGCCCTCGACGCGCTCGCGCTCGACGTCACGGGACGCGACGCGCTCGACGTGGGCGCCTCGACGGGCGGCTTCACGGACGTCCTGCTCCAGCGCGGCGCGGCGCGCGTGATCGCGCTCGACGTCGGCTACGGGCAGCTGCACCCGCGCCTGCGCGGCGACCCGCGCGTGACGGTGCTGGAGCGCACGAACGCGCGCGCCGTGACCGATCTTCCGTATGCGCCCGACCTGATCGTGTGCGACGTCTCCTTCATCTCGGTCCGCACGGCGCTCCCGCCGCTGCTCCGTCTCGCGCGGCCCGGATGGGACGCACTCGTGCTCGTCAAGCCGCAGTTCGAGGCGGGCCGCGCGGAGGTGGGGAAGGGGGGCGTCGTGCGCGACCCGGAGACGCGCCGCCGCGTCCTGCACGAGGTGGCGGCGGCCGCGCTCGGCTGGGAGGCGCGGACGGTCGCCGCCGTAGACTCCGGCGTGCCCGGCCCGAAGGGGAACCGGGAGGTCTTCCTGCACCTCGTCCACGACCCGGAGGCCCGACTCCCGGATGACATCGACGACCGGATCGCACGCGCCGTCCCGTGAGGCCGTCCGCCGTGCGGCGGTGATCACGCACGGCAAGACGGCGATGATCGGCCCAGCGCTCGAGCGCCTCGAGGAGCTCGCGCGGACGCACGGCGTGGAGCTCCTCCTGCCGGAGGACGAGCTCGCGAAGCACGGGCGCCGCGACGGGCACGCCGTGCTCGAGGACGCGGACGTCGCGGTCGTGCTCGGCGGGGACGGGACGATGCTCCGCGCGCTCCACCGCTTCCTCGGCACCGGGATCCCGGTCCTCGGCGTGAACTTCGGCCGCGTCGGCTTCCTCTCGGCGATCCCGCGGGACGGGATGGAGGAGGGGATCGTGCGGGCGTTCCGCGGCGAGTTCGGGACGATCGAGCTGCCGACGCTCGTCGCCGACGGCGCCGGGCCGTCGCACGTCGCGATCAACGACGTCGTCGTCCGCAGCGCCGACGTCGGACGGATGGTCGAGCTCGGCTGGGCGGTGCGCGGCGAGGATCTCGGGACGCAGCCGTGCGACGGCGTGATCGTCTCGACGCCCGTCGGCTCGACCGCGTACAACCTCTCGATCGGCGGCCCCGTGCTCGTCTGGGGCCTCGAGGCGATGGCGATCACGTTCGTGGCGCCGCACTCGCTCCATGCACGGCCGCTCGTGGCGCCGCGCGACGCGGAGCTCGCGATCGTGAACCGGACGACGGACGTCGGCATCGTCGTGCTCGTGGACGGCCACGCGGCCGGCGACCTGCCGCCGGGGGGCGAGGTGACGATCCGCATCGGGGACGAGCGCGCCTCGCTCGCCGTCCTTTCCGACCGCTCGTTCTTCCGGCGGTACCGCGAGACCTTCGGCGGGTAGATGCTGCGGCGGCTGCGCATCGAGAACCTCGTGCTGATCCGCGACGCGGAACTCGAGTTCGCGGCCGGCCTCAACGCCATCACGGGCGAGACGGGCGCGGGGAAGACGATCCTCGCGCAGGCGATCGGGCTGCTGCTCGGCGCGAAGGGCGACGCCGCGTTCGTCGGCCCGGGGGCCGACGAGGCGTACGTCGAGGCCGAGCTCGACCTGCCGCCTGGCCTGCTCGACGAGGAGGGGCTCGAGGCGCTCGCGGAGCTCCGACCGGAGGACGAGGACGGACTCGTGATCGCGCGGCGCGTGTTCGCCGACGGGCGCACGCGCGCGTACGCATGGGGCCGCGCCGCCGCGCGAGAGGATCTCGCCGCCGTCGGCGAGCGGCTGCTGGCGATGTCGGGGCAGTTCGAGCAGCGCCGCCTCGCCCGGCCGTCCTACCAGCTCGACGTGCTCGACGCGTTCGTCGGCGAGGAGCAGCTGCGACGCCGGGCCGCGATGCGCCGGGCGTGGCGCGAGCTGCAGGCCGCGCGCCGCCGCCGGGACGAGGTCTCGCGCGACGCGGAGCACGCGGGCGCCCGGCTCGCGGAGCTGCAGGCGCTCGCCGAGGACACGGAGGGCCTCGCGCCGGACGCGGAGGAGACCCTGCGTGCGGAGCGGGAGCGGCTGCGGCACGTCGGCGACCTCGCCCAGGCGGCGGCGGCCGCGGCGGGGGCGCTCGCGCCGGAGGACGCGGAGGGCGCCGCCGGGCTCACGGCCGTGGCCGGGGGTGCGCTCGCGGCGGTGGAGTCGATCGCGCCGGAGCTCGCGCGGGCCGCCGAGGAGCTGCGCGACGTCGAGGTCCGCCTGCGGGACACCGCCTCCGACCTGCGCGGATTCCTCGACGGGCTCGCAGCGGACCCCGGGCGACTCGAGCAGGTCGAGGCCGAGCTCGAGCGGCTCGCCGACCTCCGCCGCCGCTTCCGCTGCGCGACCTACGAGGAGCTGCTCGCGCGCGCTGCCGAGGCGCGGGCGGAGCTCGAGGCGCTGGCCGTGACCGGCGACCCGGTCGAGGCCGCGCGCGAGGCGGCCGCCGCCGCCGAGGCGCGCGCGGAGGCGCTCGCCGGCGAGCTGCGGGCCGCACGGGAGCAGGCGGTCGGCCCGTTCGCGGCCGCCGTCGCCGACGGGCTGCGGCACGTGGGGATGGGCGGCGGCGACTTCCGCGTGGAGCTGCGCGCGCGCGACCGGGGCGCGAGCGGCAGCGACGAGGCCGTGTTCTCCATCCGCCCGAACGCCGGGATGCCCTACGGCCCCGTCGCGGAGACGGCGTCCGGCGGGGAGCTGTCGCGCGTCGCGCTCGCGATCGCCGGGGTCGCGGGGGGCGAGACGATGGTCTTCGACGAGATCGACGCGGGCATCGGCGGGCGCACCGCGACCGCCGTCGGCGAGGCGCTGCGGACGCTCGCGGGGCGCGCGCAGGTGATCACGATCACGCACCTGCCGCAGATCGCGAGCCTGGCCGACCGGCACTTCCGCGTGGAGAAGGTCGAGGGCGATCCCACGCACACGACGATCGAGGAGCTGACCCGGGCCGACCGCCGCGCGGAGCTCGAGCGGATGCTCGGCGGCCGCGAGTTCCTCGAGCAGGTGCAGTGATGGCGAGCTTCGTCGAGTTCACGGGGCGCGCTCGTCTGGACAAGCGCACGAAGCACCTCGTGAGGCGGCTCACCGCGGACGACGTCGCGATCATCGACCACCTCGACCTCGACCGGGTGTCGGCCGAGGAGCTCGTCGAGTCGGGCGTCCGGGTCGTCGTCAACGTCGCCCCGTCGCAGAGCGGTCGCTACCCGAACCCGGGCCCGCTCGCGCTCGTGCGGGGCGGCGTGCGACTGATCGACGCGCCCGGGGCGACGCTGTTCGAGAGCGTGAGCGACGGCGAGATCGTCACCGTCCGTGGCGCGGGCGTCTACCGCAACGGGACGTGCCTCGCGTCCGGCCGCATCCTCGCCGAGGACGACCTCGAGCGCGCGGTGGAGGACGGCCGTGCCCGCGTCACCCAGGCGCTCGAGGAGTTCGCCGACAACACGATGCGGTACCTGCGCGAGGAGGGCGGGGTCCTGGCCGGCGAGATCGCCTTCCCGCCGTTGCAGACGCGCTTTCGCGACCGGCACGCGCTCGTCGTCGCGCGGGGTCCGGGGTTCAAGCACGACCTGCGGATCGTCCGACCGTACGTGCGCGACTTCACGCCGGTGCTCGTCGCCGTCGACGGCGGCGCCGACGCGCTCGTCGACGCGGGCTACCGGCCCGACGTGATCGTCGGCGACATGGACTCCGTGTCCGACGCGACCCTCCGCTGCGGCGCCGAG
>JBLNEO010000022.1:0-5911 GCA_050262775.1 Pseudomonadota bacterium
GCCGCGTCTACCAGCAGATGGAGATCGAGTACGGCCCGTTCAGGCGGCAGGTGCGCCTCGCCGAGGACGTCGACCCCGAGCGCGCGCAGGCCCGCTTCGAGCGCGGGATCGTGACCGTGACGCTGCCGGTCACAGACGAGGTGCCACAGAGCCGCGGCCGGGTCGCGATCGAGGTGGAGCGGCGATGACGGACGTCACCTTCGAGATGCCGGAGCAGGTCGAGAACGAGGTCGAGCTTCCCGCCGTCCTGCCGGTGCTCCCGCTCAAGGAGACCGTCGTCTTCCCGCAGTCGATGACGCCGCTCGCGATCGGGCAGGAGCGCTCGGTGCGGCTGATCGACGACGTGGTCGCCGGCGACCGCCTGCTCGCGCTCATCACCTCGCGCGACTCGACGCTCGAGTCCCCGGGCTGGGACGACGTCTACGAGGTCGGGACGGTCGCCCTCGTCCACAAGATGATCAAGGTCCCCGACGGGACGCTCCGCATCCTCGTGCAGGGGCTCGCGCGCATCCGCCTCCTGCGCGGCGTCGAGGACACGCCGTACCTCGTGGGGGAGGTCGCCGTCGTCCCGGACGAGCTCGAGGAGTCGAGGGAGGCCGAGGCGCTCACGCGCAACGTGCAGTCGCTCTTCTCGCGCGTGATCGGCCTGCTGCCGTACCTGCCGGAGGAGCTGCAGCTCGCGGCGGCGTCGGTCGAGGATCCGAGCGCGCTCTGCAACCTCGTCGCCTCGACCATGCGGCTGAAGACCGAGGAGAAGCAGCGGCTGCTCGAGCTCGCCGACGTCGAGGCGCGCCTGCGCGAGACGCTCCTCGTCCTCAACCGGGAGCTGGAGGTGCTCGAGCTCGGGACGAAGATCCAGTCGCAGGTGCAGTCCGAGCTCGAGAAGGGGCAGCGCGAGTTCTACCTCCGCCAGCAGCTGAAGGCGATCCAGGAGGAGCTGGGCGAGGCCGACCCCGAGCAGGCGGAGCTCCTCGAGCTGCGGACGCAGCTCGACGCGCTCGAGCTGCCCGAGGAGGTCCGGCGCACCGTCGACCGCGAGCTCGGCCGGCTCGAGCGGCTGCCCGCCGCGGCGGCGGAGTACGGCGTGATCCGCACCTACCTCGACTGGATCGCGACGCTCCCGTGGGCCGAGCTGACGCCCGACGACCTCGACCTCGACCACGCCCGCGCGATCCTCGACGAGGACCACTTCGACCTCGAGAAGGTGAAGGAGCGCATCGTCGAGTTCCTCGCGGTCGGGAAGCTGAAGGGCGACATGGCGGGGACGATCCTGTGCTTCGTCGGGCCGCCCGGCGTCGGGAAGACCTCGCTCGGGCAGTCGATCGCGCGCACGCTGGGCCGGAAGTTCGTGCGCCTCTCCGTCGGCGGCGTCCGCGACGAGGCCGAGATCCGCGGCCACCGGCGGACGTACATCGGCGCGATGCCGGGCTCGATCATCCGCTCGCTCCGCGACGCCGAGTCTCGCAACCCGGTGCTGCTGATCGACGAGATCGACAAGATGGGCGCCGACTTCCGCGGCGACCCCGCGAGCGCGATGCTCGAGGTGCTCGACCCGGCGCAGAACATCGGCTTCCGCGACCACTACCTCGACCTCCCGTTCGACCTCTCGAAGGTGCTGTTCATCTGCACCGCGAACCAGCTCGACACGGTTCCGACGCCGCTCCTCGACCGCATGGACGTGATCCAGCTCTCGGGCTACACCGACGAGGAGAAGTTCAACATCGCGCGCCGCTACCTCGTCCCGCGCCAGCTCCTGGCGCACGGCCTCGGGAAGTCGCAGGCGTCGTTCACCGACGGCGCGCTGCGGCTCGTCCAGCGCGAGTACACGCGCGAGGCGGGGGTCCGGGCGCTCGAGCGGCGCCTCGGCGACCTCGCGCGGAAAGCCGCGACGCAGATCGCGCGCGGGGAGGCGAAGCGCGTGAGGATCGCCGAGGCGAAGGTGCGGGCATGGCTCGGGCCGCGCCGCTACGCCGGCGACCCCCAGCGACGGACCGCCGACCCGGGCGTCGCGACGGGCCTCGCCGTGACGGCGGTCGGCGGCGACGTGCTCTTCATCGAGGCCACGGCGTACCCGGGCGAGGGTCGCCTGAAGGTGACGGGGCAGCTCGGCGAGGTGATGCAGGAGTCGGCGCAGGCGGCGCACTCGTGGGTCCGGGGGCACGCCGTGCAGCTCGGGCTCGAGCCGGAGTGGTTCCGCGCGCACGACATCCACGTCCACGTCCCCGCAGGCGCCGTGCCCAAGGACGGTCCGTCGGCGGGGATCACGATGGCGACGGCGATCGTCTCGCTGGTCACGGAGCGGCCGGTGTCGGAGAAGGTCGGGATGACCGGCGAGATCACGCTCACGGGCCAGGTGCTGCCGATCGGCGGCGTCCGCGACAAGGTGCTCGCGGCGCAGCGCGCAGGCCTCGCCACCGTCGTGCTCCCCGCGGAGAACGGCCCCGACCTGGAGGAGCTCCCGGCCGAGGCGCGGGAGGAGCTGGAGTTCGTGCTCGCGGCCTCGATCGAGGACGTCCTCGGCGCCGCGTTCGAGAACGGGCTCGGGCGACTCGACCACCAGGTTCCCTCGCCCGTTCGCCAGGCGGCCAAGTCCGCATAGACTCGTTTGCGTCGACCCGCGCGGGGGAAGGTCGGCGCCGACGACGACGACGAAAGGAACCGGCGCGCATGCCCACCAAGGACAAGGTCTCCGACGTCCGCCCCTACGTGGAGCGGGCGCTGAAGGACGAGGAACTCCGCGACAACCTCAAGGCGGCGTTCGAGGCCGCACGCGACGTCTACGGCGAGCTGCTGGGCCACCGCGGCGTCACCGGGCTGGCGGGCCGCGTCGCCACGGACAAGGAGATCCAGGACAACCTCAAGAAGGCGATCGACGAGCTGCGCGAGGCGGGCGACCGCGTCCGCGGCAAGGAGGACCACTCCGGCCGCAACACGATGCTCCTCCTGGCGGGGATCACGCTCGGCGTCCTGTTCAACCCGGCCACCGGGCCGCAGACGCGCGCGTGGATCAAGGACAAGATCCTCGGGCCGAGCGACGACTTCACGTACGGCGGCGGCGACGCCGGCGCGAGCGCGCCGACCGCGGGCTCCACGAACAGCGGGAGCTAGGGGCTCGTCTTCAGGGCCGGCGCGGCCGGCGCGGCGCCTCCGAGGCCGCCGACCGCCGCGCCGGTCTCCTCGACGGAGACGGGCTTGGCCATCGCCCGGCGCAACGACCCCGGATCGAGGCCGTTCGCGCTCGAGATGTCCGTCGACGAGAGCAGGTAGGCCCCGGGGCTCGGCGCGCGGCTCGCGGCGCCGATCGCGGGCACCCAGCCGGCGCCGGCGACGAAGCGGACGTCCTCGAGACGCCGCCACGCGAGCAGGTACCGGTACGGGTTGATGACCCCGTCGTAGCCGAGCCCGAGCAGGCCGACGGGGTGGATCTCGAAGTGGAGGTGCGGCGGGGTCGTGTCGGCGTCGCCGGAGTTCCCGACGAACCCGATGACGTCGCCCGGCTGGACCCGGGCGCCGTCGACCGCGAGCGGCGAGTACGCGGAGAGGTGCGCGTAGTAGAACTCGTTCCCCTTGTCGTCGCGGAGCCAGAACCGCAGGCCGCCGATGTCGTTCCAGCCGACGGAGAAGAGCGTCCCGCGGGCCACGGCGAGGATGGGCGCCCCCATCGGCGCGAAGATGTCCTCCCCGTGGTGCCAGCCGACGACGGCGCGGCCCGCGCCGAACGTGTCGACGAACGAGGCCGGGCCGTGCACGGGGAAGACGTAGCCGCCCTTCGTCAGCTTCGGCTGGAGCGACGGGATCGTCCGCCTGACCGGCGGGAGCTTCGCGCCGCCCTTCAGCGGCTTCTCGGACGACGGCCGCGCCTTCGTCCCGCCCTGCCCGGCGACCGGCGGCGGCGTCGGTGCCGGCGCCGCCGTGGCCTCGGCGGCGGTCGCGGCCGCCTCTGCGTACCCGACGGCGATCGTCGTCCCGGCGGGAAGCCCGCCGTGGTCGAGCGTGAGGTGGATCTCCATCGCGGTGACGAAGCCGCGGTAGCCGGTGCTCGTCGGCGCCTGGCCCTGCGCCAGCAGGAGCGCGTAGCCCCAGTCCCCGAGCGCCACGCGCTGGCCCGGGGCGCTCGGCGTGACGGCCGTGCCGCCGACGACGAGGCCGGACACGCTCGCGCCCGAGAGGTCGCCCGAGGCGGTGCCGTTCCGGGCCGTCGCGGTTGCGCGACCGGCGATGCTCTCCGCCGTGATCTCGCCGCCGAACAGCACGAGCTTCTGGACCTCGGCCGACGCGCCCGCGTCGGCGGCGCCGTCGGAGGAGCTGGCCGAGGCGCTGCCGGTGACGGCGCCGCTCGTGATCGCGCTGCCGTCGGCGGGGTAGGCGAAGGAGGCGCCGAAGGAGACGGCGTCGGGCGGCGCGGCGACCTGTGCGGTCACGGCGCCCGCCTGCCCGGGGATGGACACCTTGATCGCGTACGCGCGCGCGGACGACCCCGAGCCGGGCGCGGTCGCCTCGGCACCCGCCCCCGCGGCGCCGAGGAGCGACGCGAGACACAGGCTTGCGACGACAGCGAGGACGAGCGACCGCACGGGCGCACCCATTATGGGTGAGATCCCGGGCGGGCGACGCCCGTCAGCGGCAGTCGGCGCAGAGTCCCGACACCTCGAGCCGATGCTCCAGCCGGGCGAATCCGTGCCGCGCGGCGACGTCCTCGAGCCACGGGTCGAGGCGACAGTCGTCGAGCTCGATGACGCGGTGGCAGCTCGAGCAGACGAGGTGATGGTGGTGCTCGTCGCCGCAGAACCGGTAGCAGGCCTCGCCCGGACGGTGGGTCAGGACGTCGACGACGCCCTCGTCGACGAGCACCGTGAGCGCGCGGTAGACGGTCGCGAGGCCGACGCCGCCGCCGGTCGCGCGCAACCGCTCGTGCAGCTCCTGCGCGGTCGCGTCGTTCGGCTCCCGGACGAGCTCGGCGAGGACGCGCGTGCGCTGCGGGGTCGCGCGGACACCGCGCTCCGACAGGAGCGCGGCCGCCCGCTCCTCTGCTTGGCCCTCGGCCGCCACGACGGCTACTCTAGCAACGCAAATGGGAATCGTTCTCGACATGGCATGGGTCGCCGTGCCGCTCGCGGGCCTCACCGTGCTCTCCACGCTCGCAGGCGGGATGACGGCGCTGCGGCTCGCGCACGAGCTCCCGACCGCGATCGCGCTCACGGGCGGCGTCGTGGTCGCCGTGGCGCTCTTCGACGTGCTGCCGGAGGCGATGGACGCCGTCGGCGACTCCCACGACGTCGCGCTCGTGATCGGCCTCGGCTTCCTGGCGTTCTTCCTCGCGGAACGCGCCCTCGTGCTCCACCATCGCGACGACTCCGAGCACGCGAGGGCGCACGCGCGCGTCGGCGCGCTGGGCGCGGCCGGGCTCGCGGCGCACAGCTTCGTCGACGGGCTGGGGATCGGCCTCGCCTTCGGCGTGAACACGGCGACGGGACTGCTGGTCTTCCTCGCCGTGATCGCGCACGACTTCGCCGACGGGATGAACACGGTGAGCTTCGTCTTGCGCCAGTCCAACGACCGGCGCCAGGCCGTCCGGTGGCTCGCGCTCGACGCCGCCGCGCCGCTCGTGGGCGCGATCGTCGGCGCGTCGCTGAGCGTCTCGCAGCACACGCTGGGGCTGCTGCTCGCCGCCTACGTCGGGTTCTTCCTCTACATGGGCGCGACCGACCTGCTGCCGCACGCACACGAGCATCCGTCGGGACGGCGCGTCGCGCTCACCGTCGCCGGCTTCGCCGCGATCCTCGCGCTCAGCTTCGTCGGCGGCCACTAGCGGCCGCCGGGCGCGCTAGCCGCCGAGCCGCTTCTTCGCGAACTCGCGGAAGCGGGCGCGGGCGTCCTCGTCGGGGCCGAGCCGCTCCTCGTCGGCGAAGCG